>JAQRMU010000055.1 GCA_028598975.1 Gammaproteobacteria bacterium
ATGCGGTATTGTCAAAACGTGGCCCTGCGACCATTCCTTCTCATTTAAAAACAACAGATAAAATTATTGCGATAGGATCATCAACAGGTGGTACAGAGGCCATAAAAGAGGTGTTGAGTCGATTGCCTGCAAACGCTCCAGGTATCGTTATTACTCAACATATTCCTGCTTCGTTTAGTGGGCCGTTTGCTGCAAGGGTCAACGGTGTTTCAGCACTTGAAGTATGTGAAGCGGAAGATGGTCAGCAGATTCTTCCGGGCCATGCTTATATCGCTCCTGGCGATAAACATTTAATTGTTGAGCGTAGTGGCGCACGGTTTTATTGCAAACTCAATGATGGACCTGCTGTGAGCCGACATAAACCTTCTGTTGATGTGTTATTTAGATCGGTTGCCCAAAATGTAGGTGCCAATGCGGTTGGTGTTATGTTGACAGGCATGGGGGATGATGGGGCTCAAGGTATGTTAGAAATGAAAGAAGCGGGCGCTTTTAATTTTGTGCAAGATGAAAAAAGTTGTGTTGTGTGGGGAATGCCGATGCAAGCCATTAAAAATGGGGCGGCAGAGTTGCAAGTTCCTCTTACTAAAGTTGCAGAAAAGTTAATGGCATTGGCATAGCTTACTGAGGTATAGCTGAGTTTTAGCAAATCAGCCCCACATAGATTCATATCCTAACTCCATCAAGCCCTTTCGTTTGGAGTGTAAGGCAGTTTTCCATTTTTAAATGGATTTGTAGCCATGCATGTCCCTCCCAAATGACACTCAAGTTGATTGTCTACATTATCTGTTATCGGATGTTTTAGAGTATTGTGGGGTGGTTTTATGGATGGGGAACGATGAGGTTTCAACGTTTCAAAGTCAATAGGTTTAGCTAACATATTGATTAATCTATAAAAGAAATGGAGGCTGCGGTCGGAATCGAACCGGCGTTAACGGAGTTGCAGTCCGCTGCATGACCACTCTGCCACGCAGCCTAAATTATCTTTCTTAGTTAGATATAAATTCCTTAAATGAAGAAGGTTTTATATCTTAGTAACTAGGATGCCGCGGTAAATACGGGGTGAGCCTAGAACGTTTAATGCTGCGATATGATACCAGTAAGCCAAAGAATTGCAATAGAATTATACGGTGATCGCGCTTTGTTTAAGGTCTTATTTCAACAAGATCACGATATGCATGCCAAGTTGCATGACCTAGTAATGGATAAATGATCACCATTCCTAGTAAAAGGCTGAAAAACCCGACTGCTACCAGCAGGACAATGAGGCTTGCCCAGACAACCATTACAGGAAGATTAGCTACAACCACCCGAATACTAAGTAACATCGCATCTAATGCTGATGTGTCGCTATCTATAATTGCAGGAACTGCAACAACGGATAAAGCGAAGACAATACAGGCAAGAGCTCCTCCAACGACAAGGTATAATGTGATTTGCTGAAGGCTTACCATACTCATAAAATCACCCCATAATGAATCTTTTATGCTCGGTGCAATATCTCCAAATAATGCGAACAGAATCAAGCCTGATAAGACAAACCAGATCATGCTGATCACAAGCAAGGTGGTAGAAAAGTCTCTGAGGGGGACTTTGTTTGTTGTTAATGCGACTAATGACTCCTCAAAACTTATTGAGTTCCACGTTCTTGCTGGCGAGATAGTTCACACAGCCCTATTGATAGAAAAGGTCCTACGAGTAAGAAGCCTGAAATAGCGACTGCAAGCAGGTAAATATGGTTGCTTGCAAAAAGTAAGATCACAGCTCCCATCAGAGACACCATGACACCATAGGCAATGCTTGTTCTTGGATGTTGAACTAAATCTTGCCAGCCCTTATGAAGCCATAAAAATGGTTTCATCAATTGAAGGTTACGAACTTCCGCTTGAGTGTGCATCATGTTATTAATATTACTTTGAATATTCATCTTCTATCCCCTTTTAAAAAGGTTGCGATAAAATATAGACAATACAAATGCCATTAAATTACAACTTTAATTATCGATGCTGAACGGCAACCACCACATTTTTCCATTCATGCTGAACACGGCCTTTTAGCAAGTGTAATTCAGCCTCATTTTCAGGGTTGGGGAAAATAGTTAGTAACTGCTCTATGCCAATTGTCATGTAATTAGCACTTGTCATCAGTAGCAGTGACATTTCCCCCGTCTTTTGAGCAAAGGGGTTGATGCTAATAATTTCATCGCTTTGCTCATCAAAAATAAGATCGGTTTCTATTGAATGTAGGGTGGAATGTACTGACTCACTTAAGAGTGGATTGTAATGGTTTAATGATTCAGGACACCAAGTTAGATATTATTATCAAAACTAACGAGGTGAAAAATGAGTTCAAGACGAACTTTTACAAGTGAATATAAACGTGAATGTGCTGAATTAGTCATAAAGCACGGCTATCAAGTCAAAGAAGCAGCGAAAGCCATGAATGTTGGATTATCATCGTTGCAAAAATGGCTAAGACAATATCGCAATGAAATGAAAGGTATGACACCTAAGGCTACCGCGATTACAGCTGAACAAAAACGTATCCAAGAACTGGAAGCTCAGGTTAAACAGTTAAAACGGGATAAAGATCTATTAAAAAAAGCATCTGCCTTCTTCGCCATGGAAATGCACAGCACATCAAAGTAGCTGGACAGTTGAAGAAGGCAGGCTTTCAAGTGACTGAGATCTGTCGAGGCTTATCGCTCTCACGCAGTGTTTATTATGCAAGTAGACGACCTAAAGCGATTAATACTGAGGAAATCAGACTACGTGCAGCAATGAAGACGATTCATCATCAAATGGATGCCACCTATGGGACAAGGCGAATGCAAATTGAGTTAAATGAAATGGGTTATAAAATTGGTCGTTTTAAAGTTCGTCGCATGATGAAACAACTACACTTACTAGCTAAACGCCCCAAGCAACATCGTTATCCTATTGGTGGTAAACCTTCGGCTGTTGCAGATAACAGTCTGAACAGACAATTTAATCCTGAACAGCCAAATACGCATTGGGCTGGTGATATTACCTATATTCGAACTGAACAAGGGTGGTTGTACTTAGCTGTAGTTGTCGAGCTGTTCTCACGGAAGATTATTAGCTGGGCTTTTTCAGATAAACCTAACAGCGAATTAACAACCAGAGCCTTGCGATTAGCAATGAACAAGCGTGATCCAGTTGAAAATGTGTTGTTTCACTCAGATCAAGGCGCACAATATACCAGTGAATCATTTCAACGATGTTTACGTGAACACGGTGTCATTTGTAGTATGAGTCGAAAAGGTAATTGTTTGGATAATGCAGTCATAAATATCAGCTCTTTCAGATTTGGCAATAGAGAGCTTAAATGCAATGGTTGCAGGAAATTTATGGGAGCCTATTAAGCTATCTATACTCTCAGGTTCAACGAGATCATCAAATAGTTTTGTTAAGGAATGACTAGTAGAGATATATGCGTGAATGTCATTAATAACGGTAGTGATAGAAATAGGGTTTTCAATTTCTATATGCTCATCTATAGGCGTTTGTAATTTATGTTTTAGAAGCTGAGCAGTTATTTTTGCATCTATTTTTACCCCTTTACTAACCAGTTTTTGGCCTTGCTCGGAGTATATGTCACTAATTGTGCGGATGTTTTTCTTTTGTCCGGCGCTTGATACAAGCTTTTTATAATGAACATCATTTCCGATGTCATATCGCTGTAACTCAGCCATTAGAAAACCTTTTATTGATAAAGAATCGAGCAGGTAGATAAACGATACCATGACAAGATAAATAAGCAATTGTTAGGTATATTTTTAGCAAAGAAAGGTTAGAATTGTTCGTTCTTTTTAAGGTGTTCTGTATAATTGCCACATATCTAAAATGAAGTGGAGCAAGACATGAAACGAATGATGTTATTTATTATGACCAATATCGCCATTATGGTGGTGTTGAGTATTACATTGAGGCTGCTAGGTGTTGATAGCATATTGGCTGAAAATGGCTCAGACCTTAATATTCAGGCATTGGTTATACTCTCTGGTGTTATTGGTTTTGGTGGTTCATTTATTTCATTGCTGATTTCGAAGTGGATGGCAAAACGTATGACCGGAGCGGTAGTCATTACCAACCCAACAACTAACATTGAGAAATGGTTAGTGAACACAGTTGAAAAACAGGCAAAAATTGTTGGCATAAAAATGCCAGAAGTCGCAATTTTCCCATCATCAGCAATGAATGCATTTGCTACAGGGGCAAGCAAGAATAATGCTCTGATGGCTGTGTCTCAAGGTTTATTGAATGAAATGTCACAAGGTGAAATTGAAGCGGTAGTGGGTCATGAAATGAGTCATATCGCCAATGGTGACATGGTGACATTGGCATTAATTCAAGGCGTTGTTAATACCTTTGTGGTCTTTTTATCGCGAATCGTCGGGCATATTGTTGACCGTGTAATCTTAAAAAACAATCAGGGTCATGGCATTGGCTACTTCATCACCGTAATGGTGGCTCAAGTTATTTTATCTATACTTGCATCAACCATCGTGATGTACTTTTCAAGAAAACGAGAATTTATTGCAGATACCGGTGGTGCGGACTTAGCTGGCCATCAAAACATGATCAATGCACTTAAACGTCTTGGACAGGTAGAACCCGAAGCATTACCAGAGCAAATGGCTGCTTTTGGTATTAATGACAAAGGTGGCATCATGGCATTATTTTCATCACACCCACCTATTGAAGCAAGAATAAGAGCTCTAGAAGAGCGAGCAAAGCGCCGTTCATAAAGTAGAGTTTGGTTCTCTTATTGACTAGTAGCTCAAACAAGGCGCGTGATTAATTGCAGCCTTGGTTATGATCTTATATTTTAAATGTCGCTATTACATCAGTGTTCGACGATGAACTACAAAAAAGCCCCAGCAGAATAAACTGCTGAGGCTTTCATATATGGTCTAGATTGTCAGAATAAAACTAAAGTCTGGGCGACTCAACCATCCTCTTCACGCAAACGAATTTGCCGTGCTTGTTCTTCGGCTAAGATAGATTTAATTTCCAGCATGACGCCATCAACATCAGCGACTTGGGTATTTTCTGCAAAATAGCCAGTGAGCTTCGTATCTGGTTGTAATTTTCCATTTTCAAAAAGTGCCCATATTTCTTTGTCATATCGGCTGTTGAGTAGTTCTGGAGCGTATTGAGCATAGTAACGCGTTATATTTCGGACATCCCGCTCTAACATTGATTGAGCATTGTTATTCGCGGCGGCATTCACAGCTTGAGGAAGGTCAATAATCACAGGGCCATGTTCATCGACTAAGACATTAAACTCTGACAAATCACCATGCACAATCCCTGCACATAGCATTTTCATCACAGAGTGCATCATGGTTGCATGGTCTTCCAGTGCGAGATCGGCTGACATTGAGATATCATTGAGTCGCGGTGCGACTTGACCATCCTCACCGGTGATCAGCTCCATCAATAACACGCCATTTAGGCAGTCATAGGGTTGAGGGACTCGGACCCCTGCACCCGCGAGCAGGTAGAGTGCATCGACTTCAGCGTTTTGCCATGTTTCTTCTTGTTGCTTACGGCCAAATTTTGAGCCTTTTTCCATGGCTCGGCCTCGGCGGCTATTACGAACCTTTCGCCCTTCCTGATACTGTACCGCTTTTTTGAAACTACGCTTGACCGCATCTTTATAGACTTTGGCACAGCGTAGTTCAGAGCCACATCTTACAATATAGACATCGGCCTCTTTGCCACTCATTAACCGTCTGACAACGTCATCTACTAAGCCATCATCAATAAGAGGCTGTATTTGTTTGGGTATTTTCATTAGTATTTTGTTGCTAACGCTATTTTACTATCTTAAGTCCTGGGTGTTTCTTGGCTTTGTTTGTAGTTGATGGGGGTGATGTTGGAGGTTCTGGCACATGTTCACCTTCAGGGAAAAACATGCCTTGATTATTTTCTTTACTGTAAATGGATTGCACAGCATGGATTGGAATGAAGAGTTCCATAGGCTTGCCTGAAAATCGTGCTGAGAAGCTTATCCACTCATTATCAGCATGATAATTACGTACGGCACTAGGATCGATATTCAGGACTATTTTCCCATCATTAATAAAATCATGAGGAACTTGTACACCGTCAATTGTAGCATTGACTAATAGATAGGGCGTTAGACTATTGTCAACAATCCAGTCGTAAATTGCTCGAATTAGATAGGGTTTTTGTGATGTCATTATGGTCTCAAATCAACTTAATAATTAACGCATTTCTCGTTCAGCATCACTTAAGCTAGCTTGAAAACTATCTCTTGCAAATATCCGTTGGGCATAGTCTTCAACCGCTTTTGCCTTTGGAGGTAGTTTTATTTTAAGTAGAGGTAAGCGCCAGAGTAATGGGGCAAGGCTACAGTCTAGTAATGAGAATTCATTACTCATAAAAAACTCAAATTGTTCAAATAATGGCGCTAAGACGGTGAGATCTTCTTGAACCGTTTTTCTGGCTTTGCTCATTTTCCCTTTCTCGATGCCTAGTAGGGAGTTCCAAAGAGAATACCAGTCCTTATCGATGCGATGGAGCATTAAGCGGGCTTGAGCTCGAGAAGCAGGATCGGAAGGCATTAATGGTGGTTGGAGAAAGCGCTCATCAAAATAATTATTGATGATATTAGAATCAAATAATACGATATCTCGTTCAAATAATACGGGGCTAGTGCCGTAAGGTGTTGCTGCCGCCACATCTTCAGGCCATTGACCATCGATCACGTCTTCAATATTTGCCGTAATGTTTTTTTCATGCATTACGATGCGTGTTCGATGACTTAATGGGCATGAAGGATCTGAATAGATAGTCATCATTGAGCGTCGGTTACTGTTGGCCATTATCTTACTCCTGTGGATAGCTTAATATGCATCCATGGGCTTATTTATTACAAAAATGCAGAAAGGGAGCACGTAGGCTCCCTTTCTTTAATTTGCTACTTAAATCATTTTAGTGAATATCTTTCCAGAACGCTTTCTTCATTGGGTAAACAACAAGGAATAATAAGAATAAATATAATAATACCCACTTCGCTAATTCTAAACGCTGGATTTTTGAAGGTTCACCGACATATGCAAGGAAATTTACTAAGTCAGCAATCATGACATTATAGTCATAGTTTGAGAGTTCACCTTCAGTAGCATGTTCTAAATGGCCTGTTTCTTCGTCATGTGACAAATAACCTTGCTGTTGCCATAAAACATGGGGCATGCCGACATCTTTAAATACTGTATTGTTCGTCCCCATCGTTTTTGCGTCATCTAAATAAAATGAACGCAAATAGGTATTTAACCATGCTGTACCACGTGCACGTGAAATCACTGAAAGGTCAGGAGGTGTGACTCCAAACCACTTTTTAGCATCTTCAGCACGCATAGCAACAGTCATCGTGTCACCTACTTTATTGGAGGCAAACATTAAGTTTTCTTTTACTTGTGCATCCGTTAAGCCAATATCTTTTGCCATACGGTTATAACGCATGTAAGAAGCTTCATGACAACTTAAACAGTAGTTTACAAATGTTTTAGCACCACGTTGTAGTGAGGCCTTATCAGATAAATCAAGCTCAACCGGATCAAGGTGAACGCCACCAGATGCCGCCATTGCTTGAATTGATGTGAGCGACATGAAGCCGATAAATAATGCAGAGATTAATGTTCTCATTTCATTGTCACCCTTTCTGGCACAGGCTTGTCTTTATCTATGCTTGTGTAGAACGGCATTAGAATAAAGAATGCAAAATAAATAACTGAAAATACACGAGCTAAGTTTGTATACAACGTTGTTGCAGGCTGTGTACCTAGGTAACCAAGAGCAAGGAAACTGATGATAAACAGTGTCAAAGCTACACGGAAATATGGTCCACGATAACGCCATGATTTTACAGGGCTGCGATCTAGCCATGGTAATAAGAACAATAAACCTTGTGCGCCACCCATTGCCATAACGCCCATTAATTTGTCAGGAACGGCTCTTAAAATGGCATAAAAGGGTGTGAAATACCATAGAGGTACAATATGTTCTGGTGTTTTAAGAGGGTCAGCAGGCACAAAGTTATCTTTCTCTAAGAACCAGCCATCAAATTCTGGTGCATAGAACAGAATTAAAGAGAAGATAAATAAGAATACAACAACACCGACAATATCTTTAACAGAGTAATAAGGGTGGAATGGGATGCCATCAACAGGAATACCATTTTTATCTTTATTTTTCTTGATTTCTACGCCATCTGGGTTGTTTGAACCAACTTCATGCAATGCAATAATATGGGCAACCACTAAGCCAAGAATAACAAGAGGAACAGCAATGACATGGAAAGCAAAGAAGCGGTTTAGCGTTGCATCTGCAACAACAAAGTCACCACGAATCCATAAGGCCAAATCTTCACCAATAACAGGAAGAGCACCAAATAAAGAGATAATTACTTGAGCACCCCAGAATGACATTTGTCCCCAAGGTAACAAGTAACCTAAGAAAGCTTCTGCCATTAACGCCATGTAAAGGAACATTCCAAATAGCCAAACTAACTCACGGGGTTGCTTGTATGAACCATAGATAAGCCCACGGAACATATGCAGGTAGATAACGATGAAAAAGGCTGATGCCCCAGTGGAGTGTAGATAACGAATGAGCCAGCCCCACTCGACATCACGCATAATGTATTCAACCGATGCAAAGGCTAATGCTGCATCAGGTTTGTAGTTCATGGTTAGGAAAATACCAGTAACAATTTGAAGAACCAATACCAACATTGCTAAAGAACCAAAGAAGTACCAGAAGTTGAAATTCTTTGGCGCGTAATATTTGGAAAGGTGATCTTCCCACATTTTTGTTGCAGGGAAACGTGCGTCTACCCACCCCATTAGATTAGCAAACATTATGCAGCTCCTTGTGCATCTTCACCGATGATGACGCGGCTATCACCTTGGAAGTAATAAGGGGGAACAACCAGATTAATTGGGGCAGGAACGCCTTTAAATACGCGACCAGCTAAATCAAACTTAGAACCATGACATGGGCAGAAAAAACCGCCTTTCCAGTCTGAACCTAAGTCTTCAGGTGCAAGTTCAGGACGATAT
Organism: Gammaproteobacteria bacterium; assembly: GCA_028598975.1. Taxonomy (GTDB): domain Bacteria; phylum Pseudomonadota; class Gammaproteobacteria; order Nitrosococcales; family Methylophagaceae. The sequence goes on from JAQRMU010000055.1 coordinate 9,113, forward strand.
GTTGGAGAACAGCCTAAATGAGTACAAATACCCACTAAGACCATCAAGTCTTCACGAATTGAACGGCCTTCATTTTTACAGTAATCAGGTTGTTGTCCCGTAACATCACTTTCAGGATCGCGAAGAACATCATCTTGGCTAGCAAGGTTTTCTAAAACCTCAGGTGAACGACGGTAAACCCAAACAGGTTTTCCGCGCCATTCAATAGTCATTAATTGACCGACTTCAAGCTTGCTGATATCGACTTCAACAGGAGCGCCAGCAGCTTGTGCTTTTGCGCTTGGTAACATAGACGAAACAAACGGAACGGCAACAGCCGTAGCGCCTGCACCACCAACGACAACACTAGCTGCCGTGGTTAGGAACCGTCGTTTACTGTTATCAACAGTGTTTGACATTAGATGGGATCTCCCAGCGATAAAGTATAAAAAATTCTTGAATTAGTGAGCCAGCATTTAGAAGGCGCACATAAAAACCGGTCAATTTTATCATATACGATGGGGTTTGGATCAAAAAAGCCCGCAAAGAATGCGGGCTTTTTTGTTAAGCAATAATTATGAGAATTATTTAAGTGCTTTTTTTGCTTTCTTAACTAGGCGTTTTAAAGCACCTTTTGGTTTTGTTGCTTGAATATCATCTAAGTTAGTTGGGGTACCTACGATGATTACGCCACCCATACCTGCGCCCCAATGTGGGTCACATTTGTAAAGGTAGATACCTTCAACAGTTAAAGGTTTTGTTGTCATATTTTCACCCATTCCAGATGTCCAGCCTTCAGCACCTGTTGGAATGTATTCTGTTGTACTTTTATCTTTATTCTTAAAAATAGTGTTAGAGATATGACCGTTCATATTTTCAAAAGAAACAGTATCTCCAGGTGCAATTTTAATAACCATTGGTTTAAATGCTGTAACTGCCGCTGTTATTACGTGGTTTTCAGCCATAACCGCTGATGATAAAAGAACTGATGCGCCTAATACTGCACCAATAAGTGATTTAGCGTATTTCATTGTCTTACCTCTCAAAATTTAAGTTATTTGCCCTGATGCGATTCTAGTTTGTCATAGTCAAACTGAACCGAAGCTGAACAGATTTGGTGTATCTTTTGTACACTTATGAATAACGGTTATGTCCGTGTTCGGGAAGCTATACTACCTTGCTAGAGGGGTAAAAGTCCAAATAAGGACGGCTTTTTGTGTCAAATCACTTAAAAACAGTTTTATTAAGCGCCTCTTTTGCGCCATTTAGAGTAAATTCTGTTTGGGCTTTTTTACCATCAAGCAACGTGAATTTAAAAGTAATCTTTTTACCTTGGGATAGTGCTTCAAGCGTGCCAAGGTGTGGGCGAGACTCTCCTTGAAATATTGGGCATATCACACGTTCAGGTAGTCGTTCTGTCACAATGTGATTCACACTGAAGTCTTTTTCTGTAGATATTGTTTCTGAATCGCTGACAACAATCGCATTAATACCTTCATCTTCAGGAACAATGGTGGCAACAAATCCACGAATCATTTGTACAGGTTTGTGGCTGTCTATTTGGAAGAGTGGAAGTTCATTTTGAGAGAGTTCGTCGAAATCATAATCTGACAGACTGAAATCCATCCAAACGACACCCTTGTTAGATTTGAATATTGCTAATTCAAACCCTTCTTCATTCCTAACCATGGCCGATTGTGATTCGGTATTTGTTGCACTGTGGATAAATGTTTCGATTTTCCAGTCAGCAAATGAAGGTAGTGAAAGTAAGAGGGTGCTAAGAAATACGAGTGCTTTATACATGAAGAGATCCTTCAGATTGTTGCAATGCCCACATGGCTGCATAGTGTCCATTCTTACTAAGTAATTGATTATGAGTGCCGCGCTCAATAATTTTTCCGTGATTTAAGACAAGAATAGTATCAGCATCGATGATAGTGGATAAGCGATGAGCAATAACTAAGGTTGTTTTATTTTGACTAATTGCCTGTAATTCTTTGTTAATCGCTTTTTCTGAGTGGCTATCTAGTGCGGAGGTTGCTTCATCAAAAATAAGAATATGAGGATTCTTTAATAAAGTGCGAGCAATGGCGACACGTTGTTTTTCTCCACCTGATAATTTTAAGCCTCGCTCCCCAACTAACGTGTCGTAGCCCTCTGGTAGTCTTTGGATAAAGTTATGAATGTGAGCTTGCTTGGCCGCTTCAATAACGGCTGATTTATCAACAGCAGGGTTGCCGTATAAAATATTATGGTAAATAGTATTGTTGAAAAGGACTGTATCTTGAGGAACAACACCAATGGCTTGTCTTAAACTATGCTGTTGAACATCACTAATATTGGCACCATCAATGGTGATTGTTCCAGCTTGAAGATCGTAAAAACGGAATAATAGTCGGGCAAGTGTAGACTTTCCTGAGCCACTAGCACCCACGATGGCTAGCTTCTTACCCGCCTCTATCGTGAAATCAATATCATGTAATATTTTACGATTGGAGTCGTAATGAAAATCAACATGATTAAAACGAATTTCACCCTTGCTTACATCTAAGGCAGGCGCATCAGGTTTATCTAATGTTTCTTGTGATTCTTCGAGCAGTTTGAACATGCGTTCCATATCGGCAAGTGAATGACGAATTTCACGATAAACAAAACCAAGAAAACCTAAAGGTAGGTATAACTGAAGCAAAAAGGCATTAATTAGGACAAGGTCTCCTAATGATAATTCACCATCAACAACACCTTGTCCTGCAAGTAACATTAGAATGGTTAGCCCAGTAGCGATAATCGCACCTTGGCCCATATTGAGAAGAGAGAGGGAGGTTTGATTTTTTATCGCTGACTTTTCCCATGAAGCCAGTGTTAGGTCATAGCGGTTTAACTCATAGTTTTCATTGTTAAAATATTTAACGGTTTCATAATTTAATAAACTATCAATCGCTTGGTTATTGGCTTTAGAGTCCATATCATTCATCACTCGACGAAAGCGCATACGCCATTCTGTAACAACAAGGGTATAAGCAATATAGAGTAGAATAGTGCTTGTGGTGACAATGGCAAAAATACTGTCATATTGGGTCAGCAGAATGATGGTTACTAAAGCAATTTCTACCAGAGTTGGCAGAATATTAAAAATCATGAAGTTTAATAAAAAGCTGATGCCGCGAGAGCCGCGCTCTATATCACGCGAAATGCCGCCAGTTTGACGTTGCAAGTGAAAACGAAGCGAGAGGTTATGGAGGTGTTTGAAGATTGCCCCTGCGATACGGCGAACAGAGTTAAAAATGACTTTGGCAAATAAGGCATCACGTAATTCGCTAAATAAGCTACTTGCTAAGCGCAATAAACCATAAGTAACTAACATTGCGATAGGTAAGAAGATAATGTCTTGCTGCTGAGGGTCGAGTGCATCTACCGCACCTTTTAGCGCAATAGGAATACCTACATTGGCTAATTTTGCGAGGGTAAGTAAGCCTAAGGCTAGTACTACACGGCCTTTAAACTCCCATATGTAGGGCAAAAGGCTGCGGATAGCTTTCCAGTCGTGATGATCTTTCATTCGGCAGAGTTTAGCTGATTATTGCGGCGCAAGGGAAAGTCAAAAAGCCGAGATGGATATTTTTAGGTATAATCACGCGGTTATAAATTATTTAGAGTACGTAATCGTTAGAAATTGCGGCACTATGAAGACATAAGAGAGTAAGAGCAGATGCCTTTATATGAATATCGTTGTGATGCCTGTGAACATGAGTTTGAAGCATTACAAAAAATGAGTGATGAGCCTTTGGTTCATTGTCCAGCGTGTGATGAAGCAACATTAAAAAAACTGGTTTCGGCTGCAGACTTTCGATTGAAAGGCGATGGTTGGTATGAAACTGATTTTAAAAGTGGGACTAAACGAAACCTTGCAGAGAGTGATTCCTCTGCAAAAAAGACTAAAGCCGCGGGATGCGGCACCAGCTGCGGCTGTCATTAAGGTTTAAATGAAGATGAAAAAATATCTTATTGCAGGACTCTTAGTATGGATGCCATTAGGCATTACCTTTCTAGTGGTGCGTGCAATTGTTGGCTTTTTAGATCGCACATTATTATTGTTACCTGAAGCCTATCAGCCTGATACGTTGTTGGGGATCCACATCCCTGGGCTAGGGGTGGTGTTGGCCGTAGTATTAGTTCTAGCAACAGGAATGATTGTTGCGAACTTCCTAGGCAAACGAATTGTTGTTGCGTGGGAAGGGGTGTTAGCTAGAATCCCGTTGGTTAGAACCTTATACGCGGGAATAAAACAAATTATGGAAGCGATACTAGCGACAGATGCCAAGTCGTTTAGTAAGGTGTTATTACTGGAATATCCACGTAAAGGTGTGTGGAGTTTTGCCTTTATGACGTCAGACAGCTTGGGTGAAGTACAAGAAAAAACAACGGGAAAGGTCATTAGTGTATTTATTCCTACGACACCTAATCCCACTTCAGGCTTTGTATTAATGGTGCCTGCAGATGATGTAATTGAATTAGAAATGTCTGTAGAAGATGGCTTGAAAATGATTATCTCAATGGGGGTTGTTGTACCGCCTTGGGGAAAAGATAAATTGCTTGCAGAGAATAAAGCGAGCAAAGAATAACGTAGCGTTGCATTTAACCATGCAACATAACTTAATATTTAGAAAAACTGGAAAGAATTATGCGTAGCCATTATTGCGGCGATGTTAACGAAACATTAGATGGACAAACTGTTACTGTTGCGGGCTGGATGCACCGTCGCCGTGACCATGGTGGTGTTATCTTTATCGATTTACGTGATCGTGAAGGTTTAGTTCAAATCGTATGTAACCCTGAAGATGCTGAAAGCTTTGCCATTGCAGAACGTGTACGTAGTGAATATGTTTTACAAATTGAAGGTGAAGTGCGTTTACGTCCAGAAGGTAGTGATAACGCTGATTTAAGCAGTGGTAAAATTGAAATCGTTGCTAAACGTGTGGATATTCTAAATAGTTCTGAAACACCACCGTTTCCATTAACAGAACAAGCTGAAGTCAGTGAGGATGTACGTTTACGTCATCGTTATATAGATTTACGTCGTCCTGAAATGCAGCAAAAAATGCGTTTCCGTTCGAAAATTACCACACAATTACGTCGATATTTAGATGATAATGGTTTCTTAGATATTGAAACACCTATTTTGACTAAGGCAACACCTGAAGGTGCGCGTGACTATTTAGTACCAAGCCGTACTCATCAAGGTGATTTCTTTGCTTTGCCTCAATCACCACAATTGTTTAAACAATTGTTAATGGTGTCAGGTATGGATCGTTATTACCAAATCGTGCGTTGTTTCCGTGATGAAGATTTGCGTGCAGATCGTCAACCAGAATTTACTCAAGTTGATATTGAAACTTCATTTGTTGAAGAAGAAGACTTGATGAATATGATGGAAGAAATGATTCGCAGCTTGTTCGCGAACGTTTTAGAACAACCTTTGCCGAACCCATTCCCTCGCATGACGTATGCTGAAGCAATGGCGCGTTATGGTAGCGATAAGCCTGATTTACGTATTGATCTTGAGTTAGTAGAAATTAGTGACTTGATGAAAGAAGTTGATTTTAAAGTATTCTCAGGCCCTGCAAATGATGAAAAAGGTCGTGTTGCCGCTTTACGTGTACCAGGTGGTGCAAGCTTAAGTCGTAAGCAAATTGATGATTACACCAAATATGTCAGTATTTATGGTGCTAAAGGTCTAGCTTATATTAAAGTGAACGATCTTGATGCCGGTCGTGAAGGTTTGCAATCGCCAATTCTAAAATTCATCCCTGATGATGTTGTTGATGCGATCATGAAGCGTACAGAAGCTCAAACGGGCGATTTAGTTTTCTTTGGTGCCGATAATGCGAATATTGTGAACGAAGCAATTGGTGCATTACGTATTAAAGTAGGCCATGATTTAGACCTAGTGAAACACGGTTGGCAACCTTTATGGGTTGTTGCATTCCCAATGTTTGAATGGGATGACAAATCTGATCGTTGGATGGCATTACACCACCCATTCACAGCACCTCGTGAATCTGATCTTGGCTTATTGGAGACAGATCCTGGTAAGTGTCTATCTCGTGCTTACGATATGGTTCTAAATGGTACAGAGTTAGGTGGTGGTTCTATGCGTATCCATCAAGCCGATGTGCAAAGTAAAGTATTTGAACTATTGGGTATCTCTAAAGAAGAAGCGGATGATAAGTTTGGTTTCTTATTAGAAGCCTTGAAGTTTGGTTGTCCTCCGCATGGTGGTTTGGCATTTGGTCTTGATCGCCTTGCAATGTTGATGACAGGTTCAGCTTCAATTCGTGATGTGATGGCTTTCCCTAAGACGCAATCAGCAAGTTGTTTGCTAACAGATGCACCGAGCTCTGTTAGTGAGCCACAATTGAAAGAGTTGAACATTCGTTTGCGTAAAGCACCTGTTATTGCAGAAACGAGCTCTGAGTAAAATTTAGGCGACATAAATAACGGCAAATTGGAGATTAAAATGAGTGAAAATACATCATGTGCACAACAGCGATATGAAGTTCATTCCTCTGATTTGCCGTTAAGTTGTCCAATGCCTAATACAAGCCAATGGGATGCTCACCCAAAAGTCTATTTAGATATAGATACTAAGGGTGAGGTTGCCTGCCCATACTGTGGTGCTGTTTATACCCTAGTCGATAAAGATTAAGGGTGACGATTCCTGTTCATGTAGCTGTTGCTGTTATTGTTAACGCTGAAAAGCAAGTGTTGTTGGCGTTGCGACATGCTCATCAACATCAAGGTAGCCTATGGGAGTTTCCTGGAGGAAAAGTGGAAGCAGGTGAGTCTGTGTTCGATGCCTTGGTTCGAGAAACTAAAGAAGAATTAGCTGTGACAATTTTAGCTGCCAAACCACTGACAAAAATAGCCCATGATTATAGTGATAAATCCGTATTATTAGATGTGTGGACTGTCGATGAGTTTGTTGGAACTCCTCATGGTTGCGAAGGTCAGAGCTTACGTTGGTGCAATATTGCAGATTTAATTGATGATGATTTTCCCGCTGCAAATGCGGAGATTATCAAAGCCTTAAGACAAGAGTGAATACTATGAGTTTAGCTGAAACAATTCCCCATAAGTTACAGGCGAGCATTGATCATCTTATTGATAATGTTCAGCCAAGCCCATGGTTAACTGAAGCTGAAAAATCAGACTATATAGTCAAAATAAAAGCACTCTTGAAAGAGAAAAATGCGGTACTCATTGCCCATTATTATGTTGATGATGAATTACAAGCGTTAGCAGAGCAAACAGGTGGTTACGTATCTGATTCACTGGATATGGCTAACTTTGGTGCTCAACATAGTGCAAGTACATTAGTTGTAGCAGGCGTACGTTTTATGGGGGAAACCTCTAAAATTCTCAGCCCTGAAAAAACAGTGATCATGCCAACTTTGGAAGCTGAGTGCTCACTTGACCTTGGTTGCCCCATTGATGAGTTTAGTCAGTTTTGTGATCAGCATCCTGACCGAGAAGTCGTGGTCTATGCTAATACTAGCGTGGAAGTAAAAGCACGTGCAGACTGGATTGTAACGTCAAGTAATGCAATACAAATTGTTCAGCACTTGATGGCTGAAGGTAAAAAGATAGTGTGGGGGCCTGATCGACACTTAGGTCAATACATTAAGAATAAGACGGGTGCTGACATGATTATGTGGCAAGGTAACTGTGTTGTTCATGATGAGTTCAAGCTTTATGAACTTGAAGAGTTAATGAATAAATATCCACAAGCTGAAGTATTAGTTCATCCAGAGTCACTAGAGTCGGTGATTGCAAAAGCAGACTTTGTTGGCTCAACGAAACAGATTATTGCTGCGGGTAAGAAATCGAAGGCAGATACTTTAATTATCGCAACTGATCATGGTTTGTTTTACAAAATGAGCCAAGAAGTGCCCGATAAACGACTTATTCCTGCGCCAACAGGCGGGAAAAGTGCGACCTGTAAGAGTTGTGCACATTGTCCCTGGATGGCAATGAATACCTTGGTTAACTTGTATGAAGCCTTGCGTGACGAAAAAAATACGATCGAAGTTGATGAAACTGTGCGTCAAAAAGCATTGATACCTCTAGAGCGGATGATCTCTTTTTCACAACAACAAGGTATCTTGACCGCGGGCGATGCTTAATTAATGATAATCCGATGGGTTATATTCATCGATATCAAATGATTCCGTTTGAACTGAATCACCGGCAATACGGTGGCCTTCGCTAGCCCATTCGCCTAAGTCTATTAATTTACAGCGTTCGCTACAGAATGGCTTCCATTGTTGGTCATCCTGCCAAGGAACATCTTTTTCACATTGAGGGCAGTGGACTATTTTAACCATAGAAAATACGCTTACATGGCGCAACAGCTCAATGAAAATTCTATATCTTCACTGACTTGTTGAGCACGTTGGTTGATATCAAACTTCATAAGTCGAACGGTAAATCGATGTTTTCCGCCACTGATCTCAGGAAAGTAGTTTGCATCATTGGGTACTTTGATACGGATTAACGGTGTCGATTGGTTATTGTCTAAACTGTGTTGATAAAAGCCAGATTGGGCGCTGACTGTTGAAAAACCGGTGCTGCCACGGGTAAGTCTTAGCGTCATATCGATAGCCGCACGAGCATCAGAAAACTCTTCAGACCAGTCTAATAGTTGCTGTCTTTTGTCTGTATTGCTGGTGTGTTCTAACCAGTAATGGTAAGCAGGAAGATCAAAGTCACAGGTTCCACCTGGGATGCTTGAGCGTTGACGAATGCTGTAGAGGAAATCATTCTCACGTAGCTTTTGTCCAAACGCTGATTTCTTTAGATGGAGTGCATCAATAATTTTATCTAATTCTGCCAATAAATCCTCAAGTGCTTGTTTATCAACACCTGGACCATTTTCTAAGGCAGATAATGTTGTAATAAGGCGTTCTAATTCCTTAATTATTTCTTGCTTTAGATCACTGCGATCAAAAACGGACAAAATACTCAGTAGGCCATTAAGAGCATCTCGACTTTGTAGTTCAGCGTCACTCTGTAAGGCAGAGTCAACACTCTTAAATAGGAATTCAAGCCGGAGGAAGGTGCGTATGCGCTCATTGAGCGGTTGTTCATAAATGATGTTATCAGGCACAGTCGATTTGAATTAAATATCTTAAAAAAGGCTTATTGTCCATGACTATCAGTATGCTGGCAACTACCAGTTTGGCAAAGGGCTAATTTACGGTATTTCTTGTCTAAATTTAAAACAAGGGTATGAAGAGTATCGATAGAACTGGTATTAATGATAATGTCATCTGCAAAGCTAAGGCGTTGTTCACGGCTACACTGACTATTAATAATTTGTTGGCCCTCTTCTGGAGAAGTACTATCTCGTTGGCAGAGCCGTTCTAGCTGTTGCTGCTTTGAAATATCAATGACCAATATGCGGTCAACACTCTTTTGTAGATTACTTTCAATAAGCAATGGAATTGCAAGAATACAATAGGTTGAGTTCTTCGCGTCACTTTGTAATTGTAATTGCTGACTGATTTTGGGGTGCAGAATAGATTCTAATCGTTTCTTTGCCTCAGGGTCTGAGAATATACGTTTCCGGAGTAACGAGCGGTTAATACTTCCATCTTCAAGAAGAACATTACCGCCAAAGTATTCCACTATTTCGGTGAAGGCGATTTGATCTGGTTCAACTAATTGTCGTGCGATGATATCTGCATCAATAATGGGGATGCCAAGCTCTGCAAATAATTGGCAAATAGTTGATTTTCCACTAGCAATACCACCTGTGAGGCCTATTTTTAACATTTGATATTACTGGCTACCCAGCTATCAAACCAAGGTATGCTGTGTTTATTTCATTACCCCAAATTAATGCTATCCAACCAGCCGTTGCTAGGTAGGGGCCAAAAGGAATAGGAATGTCTCGTTGATGTTGGCGAAAAGCAATAAGGCTTATACCAATGACCGCACCAACGAATGATGATAATAAAACAATGGAAGGTAAGAAAGTCCAGCCTAACCACGCTCCTAATGCTGCTAGGAGTTTGAAATCACCATACCCCATACCTTCCTTGCCTGTAACAAGTTTGAAGCCATGGAATATTAACCAAAGGGATAGGTAACCTGCAATAGCACCAATGACACTCGAGTAAAGGTCTGTATAGAGTGTAAATAGGTTGAAGAAGATCCCTAACCATATTAATGGCAAAGTAATGCTATCGGGTAATAATTGATGATCAACATCTATAAAAGTGAGCGCGACAAGAGACCAAGTTAATAGTAATGCACCTAAACATGCCCATTCAACACCAAAGTGCCAGGCGACGACTCCTGAGAGGAGGCCTGTTAATGCTTCTATAAGCGGATAGCGAATAGAAATCTTGGCATGGCATTGTCTACATTTTCCACCTAGAAAGAGATAACTAATAACAGGAATATTTTCTAAGGCACTGATTGCATGGTTGCAATGGGGGCACCGAGATCGAGGGGTACTTAATGTGAAAGTCTCATCTTGAGGCCTTTCTACACCATTTAGCTCATCACACTGTGTTTTCCACTCCCGTTCCATCATCACGGGTAAGCGGTAGATTACAACGTTTAAAAAACTACCCACAAGCAAACCTAAGATGGAGACAAGTGTAATAAAGGCCGTAGGGGATGAGCTTAAAAGTACAAATAGTTCCGTAAATAACACTATACAACCGCACCCAATTTAAATATTGGTAAGTACATCGCAATAACGAGCGTACCGATAACTACCCCTAAAAAGGCCATGATCATAGGCTCCATTAATGCTGTCATATTGTCTACGGCATCATCGACTTCAGCTTCATAAAAGTCAGCCACTTTTCCCAGCATTGTGTCGAGTGCTCCAGATTCTTCACCAATGGCAACCATTTGAATCACCATATTGGGAAATAATTCACTATTTCTCATTGCGACATTTAATTGTGTGCCGGTAGAAACCTCATCACGCATTTCCATTGTCGCTTCACTAAATACGATATTACCCGTGGCGCCTGCGACAGAGACCATGGCTTCAACTAAAGGTACACCAGCTTTAAACATGGTGGCAAAAGTACGTGAAAATCGGGCAATGGCACCTTTTTCCATAATAATGCCGATAACAGGTACCTTTAAAAGCATACGGTCAAAAAAGTGCTGCACTTTTCGAGAGCGCCGTTTTGCTTCCATAATGCCGTAAACAGTACCAATAATTGAGCCAAAGATTAACCACCACCATTGTTGGAAAAACTGTGAAACACCAATGACAAACTGCGTTAATGCTGGCAGCTCTGCGCCAAAGCCTGAAAATAATGCTTCAAATTGAGGGATTACAAAAATCATCAAAATGGCTGTAACAACAAAGGCAACAACTAAAATAGAGATTGGGTAGACAAGCGCTTTCCTGATTTTAGCTTTTAATGCTTCTGTTTTTTCTTTATAGATAGCAATTTCATGCAAGAGTGTTTCTAAGGTACCTGACTGCTCACCAGCATTGACTAGGTTTACAAATAAATCATCAAAGTGGAGAGGGTATTTCCCTAGTGATTCGGCTAAGCTTGTACCTGATTCAACATCCGCTTTAATCGCTAGGATCATATCCTGCATACTGGCATTTTCATGACCTTCACCAATGATCTGCATCGATTGCATAAGAGGTACACCAGATGACATCATGGTCGCTAGCATTCGGCTAAATACGGCAATGTCAGCAGGTTTTATCGGTGGTTTTTTTGCGGCAAAAAGGTCTTTGGGTTTTCTTTTGACCTTGATTGGAGTGATGCCTTGTCGACGAAGCAGAGCCTTAACAAGGTTGGCGTTAGCGCCAGACATTTGCCCTTTTGTCCGTTTTCCTTGTTTATCTGTTCCTTGCCACAGAAAGACGGGGTCAAGTTTTTGTTTTTTTTCTTGTGCCATCATTTACTCCTTGATTACACGGTTAAGCTCTTCGAGGCTTGTTAGCCCAGAGGCCACTTTTTTGAGCCCTGATTCTCTCAAATCTGCAATCCCTTCTGCTTTTGCTTGGTCACCCAGTTCCATGGAATTACCACCATCCATAATGATGCGTCCCATTGCTTCGGAAATAGGCATTACTTGATAGATACCTACCCGTCCTTTATAACCTTTTGTACAACTCTCACAACCAACGGCTTTGTAAATAGTTAATCCTGCATCTATTGTAGCCTGACTGAACCCTTCTTCTAGCAATGTGTCGCCAGAAAGGTCTTCTCGGGTTTTACAGTTTCCACAGAGTCGACGACCTAGTCGTTGCGCGATAATAAGTGATACCGCAGAAGCAATATTAAAAGGAGGAACACCCATATTTGCCAGACGGGTTAATGTTTGTGGGGCATCATTGGTATGGAGGGTAGAAAATACCATATGACCTGTTTGTGCCGCTTTAATAGATATTTCTGCGGTTTCTAAGTCACGAATCTCACCGACCATGATGATATCTGGATCTTGCCGTAAGAACGCTTTTAATGCCGCTGAGAATGTTAAGCCTACGGTTGGGTTAACATTAACCTGATTGATACCATCCAAACTAATTTCAGCGGGATCTTCTGCGGTGGAAATATTTCTATCATCAGTATTCAGAATATTTAGAGCGGTATACAGAGAAACCGTTTTACCACTACCGGTTGGACCCGTTACTAACACCATGCCATAAGGTTGGTGCATGATTTCCATGAAAATTTTCTTTTGATCTTCCTCATAGCCCAGTACGTCGATACCTAATTGGGCACTGGTTGGATCAAGAATACGTAATACAATCTTTTCGCCAAATAATGTTGGACAGGTATTTACACGAAAATCAATCGTTTTTGTTTTTGATAATTTAAGTCGCATTCGACCATCTTGCGGAACACGTCGTTCGGCAATATTCAAACGAGAGAGTACTTTTAAGCGGGCCGATATTCGGCCTGCAGTAGAAATCGGAGCTGTTTTAACCTCATGTAACATGCCATCGATACGGGTGCGAATGCGGTAGACTTTTTCATAAGGCTCAAAGTGAATATCTGAAGCTCCAGCTTTAATGGCTGTCGTTAAGATACCTTGGATAAAACGAACGATAGGTGTTTCATCAACATCCTTACCACTATCATTAACCTCATCTGGATCATCATCCGGCCCCATTTCAAGATCGTTAAACTCTTCATCTTCGAAGTCATCTATTTGGTTGGCACTATTATCAAGCGCTTGTTCCATTGTTGTAGATAATTGGACTTCATCAACGAGAATAGGCTGGGTAGCTAAACTGGAGTTAAACTGAAATGCATCCAGTGCTGATAAATTTGTTGGATCAGACATAGCGACATAAAGTCGACTACCATGTTGATATAGAGGCAATGCATTATGTTGCCTGATGAGCTTTTCATCAATGAGACTCGTTGCAGATAAATCCATATTCATCGTGCTGAGGTCAAAAAGAGGCACACCAAACTCTTGTGATGCCGAAGATGCAATATCTTTACTGTCTAAAATATTTTGATTAACGAGGTAACTGACAAAGGCTTGACTGCTTTCTTTTGCTTTTTGTTGTGCAGCCTTAGCAGTATCTTCACTTAGTAATCCATCACTAATGAAGCGCCTCGCTAAACCACTAAGTCTAATTGGTGTTTCCATATCTGCAGTTGCTTCCTCGCCCAATGTTTTCTTTAAGGAATACCTTAATAAAAGCTTATCTTATGTAAGTTGGAAAATAAATTCTAGTTTGCTAGTTGAGACGAGCAACTTAGTTCCCGTATATACTGCTGTAAATTACGTGTTTTGAGGAAGAATGAGAATGCAAAAAATAAGACATTGGAAACGGTTAGTCATAGTGTGTGCAACGCTGTCATTATTAGTGGCATGTGGACAGAAAGGTGATTTATATTTACCAGAAGGTAATGCATTGATAAGTTGGATGGGCTAATTTAAATGGATCACTTTCAGTATAAAAAAGGTGAGTTATATGCCGAGAATGTCGCTGTAGCGACGATTGTTGAGCAATATGGCACTCCATCATACATCTACTCTCGCGCAACACTAGAGCGACATTGGCATGCATTCGATACCGCCTTTGATGGTTTAGCTCATTCTGTGTGTTATGCCGTAAAAGCAAATTCTAATCTTGCTGTATTAAATGTATTAGCACGATTAGGCTCAGGTTTTGATATTGTTTCTGCCGGTGAATTAGCGCGCGTTATAGCCGCTGGAGGACAAGCTGAACGTTGTGTTTTTTCTGGCGTTGGTAAAACAGTTGCGGAAATTAAATATGCTTTGCAGCAAGGTGTTCGTTGTTTTAATGTTGAATCAATTGCGGAATTATCGCGTATTAATGATGTGGCAGGTCACTTATCAATGCGTGCACCGGTTTCAATTCGCGTTAACCCTGATGTTGATGCGCAAACACATCCTTATATTTCAACGGGTTTAAAAGAAAATAAGTTTGGTATTGCGATTGAACTGGCGGAAGCTGTTTATCTACAAGCACATGCTATGGCTAATTTGGATGTTGTAGGTATTGATTGTCATATCGGTTCACAACTGACCACCGTTTCACCGTTTGTCGATGCACTGGAGCGCGTTTTAGCATTGATTGATGCATTGGCTGAGCAAGGCATATCACTTTCTCACCTAGATATTGGCGGTGGCTTAGGTATTACTTATCAAGATGAAACGCCCCCTAGCCCAGAAGAATATTCAGCAGCACTACGAGAACTATTGGATGGCCGCGACTTAGAGATTTTATTAGAGCCGGGTCGAGCCATTGCTGGTAATGCGGGAATCTTAGTAACTCAAGTTGAATATCTAAAACCAACAGAAGATCGTCATTTTGCTATTGTTGATGCAGCGATGAATGACTTGTTACGACCTGCCTTATATCAATCATGGCAAGAGATTCAGCCTGTTGTTGAAGAAAGTAATGCAGAAATACAGCAATACGATATTGTTGGCCCTATTTGCGAAACAGGAGATTTCTTAGGAAAAGATCGGGCATTGGCTATTGAACAAGGAGACTTGCTGGCGATTCGTAGTGCAGGTGCCTATGGATTTACCATGAGCTCAAACTATAACTCTCGTCCAAGAACGGCCGAAATCATGGTTGATGGTGATACGATTCACCTTGTACGTGAACGAGAAAGTATAGAATCACTTTATGCTGGTGAGCACCTTTTACCTGAGTAGTCAGTGGATATCATAATGTTGAAATTTAGCAAAATGCACGGGCTTGGAAATGACTTTGTTGTGATTGATGCCATTAATCAGCAAGTCAATTTAACAGCGTCACAAGTTATATTCTTGGCGGATAGACGGCGAGGAATTGGTTGTGATCAGTTGCTATTAGTTGAAGAGTCAAAGCAAGAAGGTGTTGATTTTCGCTATCGTATTTTTAATGCTGATGGCAGTGAAGTCGCCCAGTGTGGCAATGGTGCACGGTGTTTTGCTAGATTTGTTCGTGATAAAAACCTGACAAAGAAAGATACTATTGCAGTGGAAACAGCATCAGGTGTAATTTATCCTAGTTTGCAAGAAAATAGCGAAGTCTCGGTCGATATGGGAGCCCCTCGTTTTAATCCTACGGATATCCCCTTTATTGCAGAGCAACAAGCCGACAGTTATGAGTTAACTTTGCTAAATGAACAAGTGGTAACGATAGGTGCTGTTTCAATGGGCAATCCACATGCTGTAGTGTTGGTGGATAATATTCATACTGCAGATGTTGAAACAATGGGGCCGATAATTGAAAGTCATGAGCAATTTCCTGAACGTGTCAATGTCGGCTTTATGGAAGTTGTCAGTAAAAATGAAGTTAACCTTCGGGTGTATGAGCGTGGTGCGGGTGAAACTGAAGCCTGTGGTACTGGCGCATGTGCAGCCGTTGTTATTGGTATTCGACAAGGTGTGTTATCAAGTGAAGTAAAAGTAACATTACCCGGTGGCGACTTAATGATAGTGTGGGCTGGAGGCGATGATTCTGTATGGATGACTGGGCCAGCAACACACGTATTTGATGGAGAAATTGCGTGGCTAACACTGAACAAGCAATAACAGCTGAGCAGGTAAAAAAGTATTTAGCAGAACATGATGCGTTTTTTGTAGATCATCCTGATGCATTAGACGCTATTCAGCTAACAAATGTACCTGAAGGGACCATTTCTTTAGCGCAACGCCAGACAGAACGATTGCAATCTAAAAATCAACAATTGCATCAACAGTTGAATATGCTGATTGAGAATGCGCGTCAAAATACGGCACTTCAATCTAGGGTTCATCAATTATGTTTACGTTTAATGGATGCCCCCTCTTTTGGTACATTATTGCCCATGTTAATGAAAGAACTGAAACATGAGTTTAATGCTGATGAAGTAGCACTTCGCTGGTTTTATGCGGGGGATGTTGAGCCTAAATTACCAGAAACGGGCGAAAATATTGTTCCACAGCATGCAGATGCAGATGACTTACGCATCTTTGATAAGTTATTGTCAAAACAAAAGCCAGTGTGCGGTCGCCTGACAAAAGCCCAAAAAGAACTTTTGTTTGCCAATAAAGCTGATAATGTTAAATCCGTGGCTTGCTTACCGCTAGGGCATGAGCCTTGTGCTGGCTTGTTAGCCATTGCCAGCCATGATGAAGACCGTTTTCATGCTGATATGGCAACAGATTATTTAAGCTTTTTGGGTGAAGTGACAATGAGATTATTACGACCACATCATGACTACGGTAAGTAACCAGCAACACGATATTGATTCTTTCCTGCACTATTTGGCGCAGGAAAAACGAATGTCACCGCATACGGTAAAAAACTATCAACGTGATTTAAAACAGCTGTTACTTTTTTGTGATGAGCATGATCTGCAACAGTGGCGTGTTATAAAAAGTAGCCATATCCGCCAATTTATAGCGCAGTTACATAGAAATGAATTATCTGGACGTTCTATTCAACGACTTTTATCTGCAATCCGTAGTTTATATCGATTTTTGATTCGTGAAGGCTTGGTTGATAATAATCCTGCCCAAGCGGTGCAAGCACCTAAAGTCGAAAAGCGACTACCTGCAACACTTGATGTTGATCAAATGAGCGGCTTGTTGGATGGTGATATACCGAACACCATGATTGCTTGTCGAGATCATGCCATGATGGAATTATTTTATTCATCAGGCTTACGGTTAGCAGAGCTAGCAAGTCTCAATATACGTGATGTCGATTTTGGCGACCAGTTAGTTTATGTCACCGGTAAAGGTAATAAGAGTCGCGTTATCCCTATTGGTAGTCAGGCTCTTACTGCATTAAAGCAATGGCTGAACAAGCGCGATGAACTTACTTTTTTTGAACAAACGGCATTATTTATTACGCAACAAGGTAATAGGCTCGGTGTACGTTCTATTCAGAAGCGGCTGAGTCATTGGGGCAAGGTGCAAGGGATCTCGGACAAGGTTTACCCTCATCGTTTACGTCATGCCTTTGCATCGCATATGTTAGAGGCAAGCGGAGACCTTCGATCAGTACAAGAGTTATTAGGTCATTCAGATATTTCAACAACCCAAATTTATACTCATGTTGATTTTCAACATCTTGCAAAGGTATATGATTCGGCACATCCTCGTGCTAAAAAGAAATAAGTTGTATATACCCATAATCATTCAAATTGCGAATCTTAGAAACGCTGTCATCCTCGAGTGTTACCCAGTCAAGCTGAGCACAAGCTTTGTCGAGGATCTATTGTATCAAGTAGATCCCAGCTAAAAGCATGCTGGGATGACCAAATAAAAAATGTGCAGATTGAATGATTACCGGTAATATAGAGACTTCCACACTTGAAATGACAGGACCTCATGAAAGTTTTATTGGCTGAAGATTCAAAAACTAATCAAATTCTTATTCGTGCTTATATTGAAGAAGCGGGCCACGATATTGTGATTGTGAGTGATGGTCAGCAAGCGATTGAGCAATTTCAAAATGAGCGCCCCGATCTAGTATTGATGGATATCATTATGCCGGTCAAGGATGGCATAGAAGCCGCAAAAGAAATCAGAGTACTGTGTGAACAAGATGGAGATTGGGTTCCTATCGTCTTTTTGTCGGCGATGACAGAATCAAAAGATATTGTTCATGCAATTGATGCTGGTGGTGATGATTATCTAACGAAACCCGTTGAAGCCGTCGTATTGAATGCAAAACTGCGCGCGATGGAACGTATTGCTGATATGCGTCAACAGTTAAAAAAAGCGAATCGTGAATTATTACGAATGACGGTGAGAGATGGCCTAACGGGTATTGCTAATAGACGTCATTTCGATGAAGTAATTTCAAGGGAAGTGAGGCGTGCAATACGAGCTGGCTCATCTGTTTCGTTAGTAATGTGTGATATTGATTATTTCAAACCTTATAATGATAATTACGGCCACCAAGCGGGCGATGATTGTTTGAAATATGTTGCACGCACAATGGCAAAAGTATCAAAACGACCAGGTGATCTTGTTGCACGATATGGCGGCGAAGAATTTGCCCTCATTTTGCCAGAAACAGAGCTTTCTGGTGCGCAAGCCATTGCAGAAAATGTCAGAGTAGCAGTGGATAAACTCGATTTATCGCATCAATACTCATTAGTGAGCGACCATATTACATTGAGTTGTGGTGTTACCACAGTCAGCCCTACTAAGGGTGATGATGTTGCAGTAACAGTGAAGCAACTGATAAAAACAGCAGACAAAGGCTTGTACTTAGCAAAAGAGCAAGGGCGTAACCAAGTTGTCGTTATAACGTAAGTCTTATTTTAGTGGCGACTTATACCCATGTTGCTTCAACCTGCATATTTTCTTATTCCGTCATCCCAGTATGCTTTTAGCTGGGATCTGCTTAATACTCTAGATTCCCGCTAAAAGCATGCGGGAATGACGAGTTTCTAAGTTCTGCATCTTCAAGTATCACGGGTATAGTCCTAAAACAAATCCACATCACCTACTGAATCACTAGATACGGATTCAAAACGTTTTTTCTCATCAGCAAGTTGATCAACGAGTTTCACAAGTGCTGAGCTACCCTGTTCTGCCTGTTGGAAGTGAACAATAATTTGTTTCTGAAGTGTTTCGTTCTCAAGCCAATCTTGCTCTATGGCATGCATAACTTCATGTACATTAGTATGTACCTGACTATGCGGTTCGACAAGGCTAGAATAAACAGGCAAGTGACTATATTGTGTTTGACCATCACCAGAATCATACCACTGACCAAAACGACAATTATGGTGATCAGCAGCAACGGCTGAAGCAGCCTCGCCATGAGGTTGATTTGATTCAACAGCATAGTAAGCCCGTTGCATATAAATGATGTGGTCCACTTTGATTAATGCTGTATTACAGATGATTTGGGTATTTGATACCATTTCATAGGTTTTTTGAGCACCTGATGATAATCGATCAAAACTCACTTTAAATTCGTTAATTAGCTGCTGAGAATCTTCTGAAAGAGTGGCCATGGTATCTGTATCTTCAGACATGATTTTACTGGCAGATGAAAAACGGCCAATAATACGGGAAATTTGTTCTGCTGCATCTTTAGTCGTTCCTGCTAATTTCTTAACTTCATCTGCTACCACAGCAAAACCTCGACCATGCTCACCTGCACGCGCAGCTTCAATCGCAGCATTGAGGGCTAATAAATTGGTTTGCTCAGCAACACCCACAATCATGGATACCATTTCTTTGATTTCTGAACTGCTTTCCGCTAATTCTTGTGAGCTAGAGCGCATTGCTGTTGATTTTTCAACAATGATATTGAGTCTATCGTGTAATGTGGAGACATTATTTTGATTGCCTGTCGCACTTTCTACCGATTCTTTAGCCAGATCTTCAACAAGGATCATATCGTGAGCAATTTCACCAAGATCGCGCTGAGTATGTGCAATATTTTCTAATAAGCTTTCTGATTTCTGTTTGCCCAAAATGGAGAACATTTCGTCTTGTTTTTGCATCCAATGAGCTTGAGCCATTGAGTCAACAGATTTAGAGATATTAGCCAGTTGCGGGTGATAACCAGAGCTGATGCCTCTAGAAATAGGTTTTCGGTAATATTCATGCCATTCTGCAGCAGTGAATGATGATTCTGATTCACGCATAACGGCTTCAATTTGGTCAATCGCATTATTTAACAGCCAAGCGAGTCCATAAAACGGATCATCTTTAGGGATGTGAGTAATACGATATTCTAATTTACCCATACGAACTTCATGCAACATTTTCACGATATTTTGCATGGTCGGAGTGGCCAACGTTTGTTCACTCTTACTGAAGAATAATAAGGTAAAAGCTATTGCAATACTTAATAAGAACCATTGGCTTGCACCATAATGAAAGACTAGAGCCAAAGCCATACTAGTGACTAAGCCCGCTAAAAGAAGGCTGATTATTTTATTAGGCATGAGAATAGATAAACTCTTTGTATTCCAATCCTTGTTGGGCAAGAAAATCAGTTAATACCTTGAATGATGCATCCATGGCTTTCTCATTATTATTATGCTTGCCTTCTTCAGCAATCATTTGCTGATAAATGGGGCCTAATAGATCAATTATTTTGCGTGAAGGTTGTCTACGAACAGAGTAGTAACCAATTAACTTACTGTTTTCATCAAAACTGGGCGTAACATTGGCATAAGTCCAATAATAGGCACCATTTTTAGATAGGTTTTTAATGATGCCGAAGAACTCTTGTTTCGTCTGAAGAATTTTCCACATAAAACGATAAAGTGAACGAGGCATATCAGGGTGGCGAATCATATTATGGGGTTGAGTGATAAGCTCAGACTCTTCATAACCTGAGAAACGAATAAAGATTTCGTTGCAATAGGTTATTTTGCCTTTTGGATCAGTTTTGGAGACGATAAAGTCTTCTTCTGCCATCCGAATTTCTTCAGATGTGGGCGTTATTTTTGTGCTCACAAGCGTACTCATCCTTCCCTTATATGATGGTGAAAGATTAGCAATAAGAGTGCCAGCATGTAAAGCAAGGCTATGATTAGCCTAGGATGACTAGACAAAAAAATAGCGGCAATTGCTGCCGCTATTTTTTGTGATCAGCTTGAAATTATACTTAGAATTGTAGTGCCCAACCGAGTTCGAGTTGGTATTGCTTCATTTCAATCTCAGCGATCTGAGTGGGATTAATTTGACCTATCACACTGTATGAAGGTGCGTACATCGCAGCAAAGTTAATTTCTTGACTGCCATTATCAAACTTTTTGCTAAAACCAGCTGTAAAATGCTGTTCGATTACACCGGGCGCTAAGATATTAAAGAATACTTCTGAATCTGGAATAGGCTGATTACCGTGGCTATAACCTGCACGCCATGTCCAATCATTTGTTGCTTCATATTGCACACCTAGTTTAACGGTTGTCATATCTTTCCAACCAAAACCAATACCGTTATCTCCACCTAGGCATGATGGATCTGAAGGGCCATTCATAAAACAGGTGGTGAATGCTGGCTGCATGTTGTTACCGATTGCATCAATTGAGCTATACCATGTTTTTTGAACGTCTAATGCAAGGGTGAGTTGCTCTGTTGCCTTCCATGCCAGACCAATGGTTGCTGACTCAGGAATATCCATATCACCTTGCTCTGCAAATAGGCCTTTGTAGTCATCAAATTCAGTCATATAAACACGTGAACGATAACCGCCACCTAAAGTCACTGTATTAGAAATAGGCAGGATAAAACCTAAGTTAATACCTGCACCGAAGGAATCATCATGGCCATTATTACTTAAGTGGGCAGGATCGTTTGACACGTTAGAACCAGCAGGACCGAAGCTACCGACACCTTCAATCTTAAAGCGTTGATAAGCCAAGATGGCAGAAATGCCGATGGCAGCATTATTATCAAAACGATAAGAAAAGGTAGGAGATAGAAATACTTGAGCTAAATCAACGCCCGTTGTTCCCGCACCAAATGTACCAATATCAAAAGGTGTTTCTGTAGCAGAGTAATCCGTATTCATGCCACCATTGCCGAATAAAATGATACCAACAGATTTATGGTCATCTAACTGCCATGTTGCACCCATTTCAGGAAGAATAAAATACTTGCGTCCACTGTTCACTTTCCCTGCAAATGGTGGTTGTGCAGATGCCCCTGTTACTTCATAGCTACGACGAGGACTAAATAAAGCCGCGCTGATATCGACACGGTTACCAAGAAAGGCAATACCGGCAGGGTTGATTGCAGCACTGAGCGTTTCCTGAGGTAAGGCGACCCCCGCACCTGCCATACCACGAGATTTTATGCCGTAACCATGTCCTAAGTAGCCATTGGTAGCAAATGCTGGAGAGATAAACGTAGCGTAAGCTTGCTAAGATAAGTTGACGTGAAAACTGCATGAGAGTAAATGCCAATTAAATGAATAAAGTGCGCAATTTTACCTGAAATACAGTTATATTAGTATTTAATTGTTAACACTAAGTGTCGGTTTAACAACAATTTAATGTGCCTGTTCCCAGTTATCCCCTGTATCTATTCCAACTTCTAATGGCACATCAAGTTGTGCGGCATTCATCATAAACTGTTCAATTTTTTCTTTAGCAGCTTCAATTTCATCTAAAGGCACTTCAAATACCAATTCATCATGTACTTGCATAATCATACGAATTGGAGAATTTTCCGATTGTAACCACTGATGAATATCAATCATGGCACGCTTAATAATATCGGCAGCGGTTCCTTGCATTGGCGCATTGATCGCGGTGCGTTCGGCATATTGACGACGCATACCGTTACTAGATGTAATTTCAGGTAAGAATAGGCGACGGCCAAAGAGTGTTTCGACATAACCATCAAGTTTCGCTTGGTCACGCGTACTATCCATATACTGTTTTACACCTGGGTAGCGGTCAAAATAGGTGGTCATATAGTCTGCCGCTTGATGACGTTCGATACCTAATTGTTTTGAGAGCCCGTGAGCAGACATGCCGTAAATTAAACCAAAATTGATCGCTTTAGCACTACGACGCTGATCACTTGTGACCTCATCCAGTGAGACATTAAAGATCTCCGATGCGGTATGGCGATGGATATCTTCACCAGCAGAAAAAGCGTTGAGTAAGCTGGCATCTTGTGACAAGTGCGCCATGATGCGTAATTCGATTTGAGAATAATCGGCAGCAAGTAATGTATAGCCTTGCGGTGCAACAAAGGCTTCACGAATGCGACGACCTTCTTCACTGCGAATAGGAATGTTTTGTAAGTTTGGATCAGAAGAGGATAAGCGACCTGTTGCTGTTACTGCTTGATGATAGGAGGTATGCACATGTCCTGTTGCTCGGTTGACCTGCTCTGGCAGGCGATCAGTATAGGTTGATTTGAGCTTGCTTAAGCTACGGTATTGCATGATCACTTGCGGCAGTTCATAGCCATCATCAGCCAGTTCTTGCAACACTGACTCGGCAGTTGATGGTTGACCTTTTGGTGTTTTCTTTAAAATAGGTAACTCAAGCTTTTCGAATAGAATTGCACCCAATTGTTTTGGCGAGCCAAGATTAAATTCTTCACCGGCAATATCAAAGGCTTGTTGTTCGAGCTTGTCGAGTTTATGGCCTAATTCATCACTTTGTTGTTGTAACATCCAAATATCAATATTAACGCCATTTCGCTCTAGATAGTTGATGGCGGGTAATAATGGCATTTCAAGTTCAGTGTAGACTTTTTCTAACTCTGGAACAGCCTGAAGTTGTGGCCATAATGTTTGGTGCAGTTGCAAGGTGATATCTGCATCTTCTGCGGCATACGGTGATGCTTGTTCGAGATCAATTTGATTGAAAGTCAGCTGTTTTTTTCCTTTGCCAGCAATATCTTCAAAATGAATGGTACTTCTACCAAGGTACTTCTCGGCTAATGAGTCCATATCATGGCGTGTTGCAGTACTATCTAAGACATAAGATTGCAACATTGTGTCATGCTGAATACCTTGCAGGTCAATGTCATGATTGAGCAAAATATGACGGTCATATTTTAGGTTCTGTCCTACTTTATATTGCGATGGATCTTCTAGTAGAGGTTTGAATAAGGCGAGCACGTGATCGATATTTAATTGTTCAGGCGCGCCGATATAATCATGAGTCAGAGGAAGATAAGCAGCTTCACCTGCTTTGACTGCAAACGATAAACCAACAATACGAGCATCAAGATAATTGAGGCTGGTGGTTTCAGTATCAAAGGCAAAGAGATCAGACTGTTTTAACTCTGTTAACCAATGTTGTAGACGTTCTTCAGTCAGAATCGTTTCGTAATGTTGTTCTGTTGGGGCTACTGGTGGTGTAAATGTTGTTTGTTCAGCTTGAGACTGGATATCATTACTTGCCGTATCGCCTGCTTGAACTAATTCTTTGGTCCATGTTTTGAACTCAAGGTGTCTGAATAAATCTAATAGGGCAATATTGTCTTGCGGTTTTAATTGTAGGCTTGTTGGTGTGTCATCTAGTGCTACATCGAGTTTAATTGTAGCGAGTTGATATGACAGTGGCAGATCTGCGGCGGCATCGCGCAATTTTTCACCCATCTTGCCTTTAACGTCACCCGCATTCGCAATAACACCTTCTAAGGAATCATATTGCTGCAATAATTTGGTTGCAGTCTTAGGGCCCACACTCGGCACGCCGGGAATGTTATCCACTTTATCGCCCATTAATGCGAGGTAGTCAATGATGCGATTGGGTGCAATGCCGTATTTATCTTGTATAGCCTGAATATCGGTGGTGGTATTGCTCATGGTGTTAATTAAAGTTACATGTTCATTGACCAATTGCGCCATATCTTTATCTCCGGTGGAGATAACGGTCTCTATTTTTAATTCGGTCGCTTGATGGGCTAATGTGCCAATCACATCATCTGCTTCAACCCCATCAACCATCAATAGGGGAAACCCCATTGCTCGGACGACATCGTGTAATGGTTCTATCTGTTCGCGCAAATCATCTGGCATTGGTGGGCGTGTTGCTTTGTACTCAGGATACATATCATTGCGAAAAGTCTTACCTTTAGCATCAAAAACAACAGCAACGAGCTCTGGTTTGTAATCTCGTAATAACCGACGCAACATATTAACAACACCATAGATAGCCCCAGTTGCTAACCCCTCGGCATTAGTCAATGGTGGCATGGCATGATAGGCGCGGTAGAGATAAGACGAGCCATCAACGAGGATAAACGGTGCAGTTGAATTCATAAGCGTGTTATTACATTAGTTAAGTATTAATTTGATGCTTTAATCATCGTATCGGAAATGCTATCTTTAGCGAACTTATTTCGGAGTGCGATCATGTTTTATAAAACACCTTTCTCATCTATTGTATGCGCTGTAGCATTAATTATGTCAGCTAATGTTTTTGCTGCTGGTGATATTGCTCAACCACCCGTGCTTCCAGAGCCATTAATGGATGGTGAAAGTATTGAACCTGAAATCAATATCATTCAAAAAGAAGATCGTAAAATTGAAGAGTATCGTGTTAATGGTCAGCTTTATATGATTAAAGTGACTCCGACAATTGGCGCACCATACTACTTTATGGATACCGATGGTGATGGATCATTAGAATCGCAACAACATGAGCTTTCAGGTCACTTAGTGCCTAATTGGGTTTTGCTTGAGTGGTAAGCCCACACATTTAGGTTCAAGTTTATATGTCAGTTTATACAGAAGTCGGGCGCGATGAGTTAGTTGCGTTCTTAGGCGATTATGCCGTGGGTGAATTAGTGTCTTTTGAAGGCATTAGTGATGGTATCGAAAACACCAATTACTTTGTGAATACAGAGCAAGGCCAGTTTGTACTGACCTTATTTGAACAGCATGAGTTCGATGAGTTAGGTTATTTCCTCGATGTCATGACCTTTTTCTATCAACACGGTATTCCGTCAGCACACCCTGCTGAGGATAAAGAAGGACGATATCTTAAAACCTTATGTGGTCGTCCTGCAGCGCTTGTGATGCGTCTTTCTGGCCGAGGTGTTAATTCTGTTGCAACACTGGCACAGTGCCAAGAAATTGGTGAGGTGTTGGGAAAGATGCATCTCGCTGGACAGGCATTTAAATCTCAGCGAGCAACACAGCGTGGACCTGATTGGCGTCAAAATATGGCGGCAACAGTATTGCCACTACTTGATGCTGAATCTGCTCAAGTATTACAAGATGAAATAGCATTCCAAGCGGCGTATTCAAGTTTAGACTTACCTTTCGGGGTTACGCATTCAGATTTATTCCGTGATAACGCCTTGTTTGAAGGTGATGAACTAAAGGGCATTATTGATTTTTATTATGCTTGTGATGAATACCTGCTTTATGATTTAGCTGTTGCCATTAATGATTGGTGTGTCGATGACAGTGGCTTGATTGATTCGCAACGTTATCAACAGTTAATGTCAGCCTATAGCAAGCAACGTCCTCTTACGGATATCGAGCAAGACAGCTTTAATTTGGTGTTACGTGCTGCTGCATTGCGTTTTTGGTTATCACGTTTACAAGATAAGCTTTTCCCTCGTGAAGGTGAATTAACGCAAATTAAAAACCCTGATGCATTTTTGAAGATCTTATCTCAGCACCGAGCGCAGTCACTTAGCTAAATGCGTGTTCTAATTATTAAGCTCACCTCTATGGGCGACTTAATGCATGCCTTGCCAGCCATTACTGATGCGGCAAATGCGATTCCAGACATTGAGTTTGATTGGGTTGTTGATCAGACTTTTTCTGACGTACCGCTATGGCATCCAAATGTAAAACGGGTGATTAAAACGGCTCACCGACAATGGCGCAAAGAGCCGATTAAGGCGTGGAAAGATGGTCGCCTCCCTAATTTTTATCGCCAACTGAATGAACACGATTACGACGTTGTTATTGATCTACAAAGTAATTTAAAAAGTGCAGTGGTGTCATGGCTGTCTAAAGGGAAAGTGCACGGCCTAGATAAAGACAGTTGCCGTGAGAAGCCTGCACATTGGGCTTATGATTATCGTTATACAGTGAATACCAAGCAACACTCGATAGAGAAAATACGTGAGTTAATGGCGCAGGCATTAAAGTATGACTTGCCAGATAAAATGGCTGATTATGGTGTTGATTTAAGTACATATACCTTGCCACAACTTGATTTTGAGCTACCTGAAAAGTATTTATTATTTGTTCATAATGCAAGCTGGTTAACCAAACTTTGGCCTTTATTATCATGGCAAGCATTGGTTGAAAAGGTGGTGGAACAAGGCTATTCCGTAGTATTACCTTGTGGCAATGATGAAGAATTTCGACGTGCCCAAGAGATAGCGAATGTGAGTTCGCAGGCATTTGCACTGCCAAGACTTTCTTTGAATCATGTTGCCGCGATTACAGACAACGCAAAAGGTGCAGTATGTAGTGATACAGGCGTAGCTCATTTAGCGGCTGTTGCTGGCTTGCCCAGTGTCACACTCTATGGTGCAACCGATACAAAATTAATTGGCACTTATGGCAATAAGCAACAGCATATTGTGAGTGATTTTAAGTGTGCTCCTTGTTATAAGCGACAATGTCCATTAGAAAATTCGTTAAATGGTGAGCCCGTGTGTATGGATAAAATTACTGCTCAAGCAGTGTGGGATAGACTAGAACCTCTTTTGCCCGCAAAATAACACCATTCTGAACCCTAAAATAAATAAAGTTGCCATAAAGCGATGAAACAATCATTTCCAACATTCCATAATGCTCAGGTTTTAGTTATTGGCGATCTGATGCTTGATAGTTTTTATTACGGCAAAGCCAGCCGTATTTCACCCGAAGCACCAGTACCGGTCGTTAATGTTGAACGATTGGAAGATGTACCCGGCGGCGCGGCAAATGTTGCCATGAATATTGCGTCATTAGGCTCTACTTGCCAAATTAGTGGCATCACAGGTCAGGATAGTGCCGCAGAAACATTACGACAACGATTAAACTCAGTGGGAGTTAGCTGTGCTTTTCACCAGTCAGCGACAGCCGGCACCATCATCAAGCAACGTGTTATTAGCAACCATCAGCAATTATTACGAATGGACTTTGAATCACCTTTTGCCAGTGACGAATGGACAGGGCTACAAGCTTTAGTTGAACCTACGATGGCTGAAACTTCAGTGATGGTTTTGTCAGATTATAATAAAGGCACACTTGCTGACCCTCAGTACTGGATTAACTTAGCAAAACAGCATCAGATCCCGGTGTTGGTTGATCCGAAAGGGGACGATTTCACAAAATACCGTGGTGCCGATCTGTTGACGCCAAATATGACCGAGTTTGAAGTCGTTGTTGGCAAAGCAACATCAGAAGCAGATTTGAGAGAGAAAGCCTTGGTGCTTATTGATGAACTTGAATTGGGTGCAATTCTAATCACACGAAGTGAGCACGGCATGTCGCTAATTCGTAAAGACCAACCAGAGTTTCACCTGCCAGCGATAGCGAAAGAAGTCGCTGATGTGACAGGGGCTGGAGATACGGTTATTTCAACACTAGCAGCTACATTAGCTGCGGGTGAAAGCATGGAAAAAGCAGTGACCTTGGCTAATGTCGCAGCCAGTATTGTTGTGAGCAAGTTAGGCACGGCAACAGTGAGTGGCCCTGAGTTACAAGTTGAATATGAACGTCATCAAGGGAGTAATAATACCGACCATAGTATTGCTGGCGTAGTCACTGTTGAGCAACTTAAATTAGCGGTTGAACAAGCCAAGCAACGAGGCGAAAAAGTAGTCTTCACCAATGGTTGCTTTGATATTTTGCATGCAGGTCATGTGGCCTATTTAGAACAAGCAAGAGCGGAAGGTGATCGCCTTGTTTTAGCAATCAATACTGATGAATCTGTATCCAAATTAAAAGGCTCTGGTCGACCTATAAATACGGCTAGTCGCCGTTTGGCAGTATTGGCAGGATTAGCCTCTGTTGATTGGGTGACCTGTTTTGAGGGAGATACACCGGAAGCTTTATTGCGTGAGGTTCAGCCTGATATTTTAGTCAAAGGTGGTGACTATGATAAAAAAGGGGTTGTTGGTTGGGAGATCGTTGAGGGATATGGTGGGGAGGTTAGAGTCATGGGAATGACGGCTAATTGTTCTACTACGGCTATTGTTGAGAAGATTAGTAAGGGTACATAGTTTCTATTTGGTTAATCACAAGGAAAAGTAAATGGCAAAATTTTTAAATACGAGCGCTACTAATTATTTTTTGGAAGATCTTATAAAATCGGCAAGAGATAGACTTATTTTAATCAGTCCATTTTTAAAGTTAAATGATCGAATCAAAGAGTTATTAGAGGATAAAAATAGGCTCAAAATTGATGTCAGAATTATTTATGGAAAAAGTGAACTCCAAAATGATGAAATTAGTTGGCTAAGCGAACTAAGTTATATTCGAACTAGTTTTTGTAAAAACCTTCATGCAAAGTGTTATATGAATGAAGAGAGCTGCATTGTAACGAGCTTAAATTTATACGAGTTTAGCCAAGTAAATAATAATGAAATGGGCGTTGCCGTTTCTCGAATAGATGATCCTGAATTGTATCGAGATGCTTACGAAGAAGCTCAGAGAATTATTCGAATTAGCGATGAAGTGAGAATTTCAGTTGAAAAAGTAACTCCTGACTCTGGTAAAAAAGAGAAAGTTAGCTCAGAAAAAACAGAAGAAAACAGTAAACTTACCACATCAAGGTTGGCTAAAAAATTAGGAATAAAAACAGACCAATTGATGACTGAATTAGTATTGAAAGGACTTATAGAAATAAGCGATGGAAAAGAAGAACTGACAGATAAAGGTAAGAGCAGTGGTGGGGAAAGTAAAAAAAGCCGATATGGAAATGGAAGTTATTTTTTATGGGATAAAGACCTGTCTTTATAGTGATGCTATCGCTACCGCTGGGCGTTCATTTCTTTTGTGTACCCAAAAGAAACGAACCAAAGAAAAAGGTACTCGACATTATCGCTGGTCCTCGAAAACAGTCTATTTTGTGGCGCGGATAAAAACTCGCTACGCTCAGACACTTATCCGCTTTTTCCACAAAAGAGACTCCTTTCAAGGGCGATAAAAACGAGGCTTGGGAAAGTATTGAGTGTTGTGCATAAGCGATAAACTCCGTCATTCCCGCATGCTGTTAGCGGGAATCTATGAACGACTCAAATACCTAATCTTTATTCAAAGCAATACTTGCCTTGCGAACATTATCTTCAAGGTGTGCAGGGTTAATCGTACCGATGATAATGCTACTCACTGCTGGATTAGCATAAATAAGGTTAAAGTTATCCTGAGCATTATCAGGTGTTAGATGCCCACTAGCTAATGCTTTCTTAATGAATATCCCTTTATTATCCAGCTTCGCTTGGTCTAGCGCAGCCTGCTCTTGTTGATACTCTAAGTTATGCATCACCATTGCTAGATCAGATTGTTGAAGCGCTAATAATCCACCTTCGACTGTTTTTGTAGACATGCCTGTTGCACGGATTAAACCTTGTTGTTTTAGGTCTGCTAATACTTCAAGTGCGCCTTGTTCTATGATGTGTTTGTCATTGCCATCCGAGTGAATAAGTACGATGTCTAGTACGTCACGGCGTAGGTTTTTTAGGCTTTGTTTGATGCTGTTGATGATAAATTCTGGGTTGAAGTTGTAGTGTGATTCACCTGTTCTGGCATCAAAGGTCTCACCTACTTTTGTGGCGATGACAAATTCGTGCTGTTGTTTTGATAGCAATTCACCGAGACGTTGCTCGCTATTACCGTAAGCCGGAGCCGTATCGAGTAAGTTGATGCCTAAATCCCATGTTTGGGCGAGTAGGTTTTGTACTGTTTTGTCATCAGGTATTTTAAAGCTAGAAGGATATTTGACAGCGGTGTTTCGGCCAATTTTTACCGTGCCTAGACCGAGAGATGAAACGTGAACACCTGTCTCTGCGATATCTTTTCGCTGGTTTAAATAGGCGGTCATTTGAATGCAGTATCCCAGAGTGCCTTGCCTATCTCTGCTTGAGGCAATGTTGGTGTTGGGTGTTTATGTGCAACTAGGTTTTTCTTGTTTAATGCATTGATAACACTGTCTGCTAAGTCAGGTGCTAATGCGAGCTTGGTTGGCCATGCGATGTGTATATTGCCTTTAGATTCAACAAAGGCTGTGTCGGGGCGTGATAGTGCTGATTGTTTGGGTTCGGCTCGGTTTATGGCATGGGTTGCCCATTCAAGTTCTGGCTGTTCAAACCACGGTAGAATCTCGTGCAATAAGGCTTCTGCTTCGCGTGTTAATTGTGCGAATGATTTGCCCACACCTTGTTCTGCAATATTGCCGCCAATATACCAAACAATATTGCCATCATCGTCTAAATGACTTGTTATAGTCGCGATTGGTGTCGAACCCGAACCTAGACTATGAGCATAAATTTGGGGAAGGGCATGGCGTTTGTCTTGGGCTTTACACATGACCATTTGTAGCGGTCTACGTTGCATGGCTGGTTTGTTAATGCCTAATGAATCAAGTAATGGCTGATTACCTTCGCCTGCGGTGAGTACAAATTGCTGAGCTTTGATTTCAATATCATCATCAATTTGAATTGCCTGAATAGAATTTTTATCTTGTTGCCATGCGATGTCTGCATCAGCGGGTATTTGCAGTATGCGATCTTGCCAAGGTTTAGCTAAAGCATACAAGACGGTTGGAATATCTAATACGGGTTCTTCTAAGCGATATAGTGCACCTTTGAAATTGGGATCTTGAAACAATTCAGGTTGTGCTGATTTTTCGACTGTTTGCATGCGACTGCTGAGCGCTTTGCTGGCAAAAAAGGAGACAATTTTGGAGGAGAGTTGCTCTTTTGACCACATTAGCTGGTGGTCAGCTAAAACATTTACAGACGTTAAATCTACATCACCATTCCCCGCTAAGCAGTCTTTCCAACGGGCGGGCATATCACCGATGGCCTGTGTGGCTTTAGAGAGGATGCCATTGAGTGCATATTTAGCCCCACCATGGATAATCCCTTGGGAGCTTAATGTCTGGGCGTTACCGATGGTATTATTTTCTAATAATAGAGCATGAAAGCCCATATTATTTAGACGATGATGTAGCCATAATCCAGCAATCCCAGCACCGACAATGACAACATCTGTTGTGATGATTTGTTTGGGCATTAACTTAGTTACCCGTGTTGTTCGTCTAAGGCTTCACATAGCCAATGGCCGATAATGATATGGCCTTCTTGTACTCTGGCTGTTTCTTCACTCGGAATGCAGATGCATTGATCCGCAATATCAAGAAGCTGACCACCATGAGCGCCTGTGAATGCGATGCTTATACAGCCTGACTGTTGGGCCATTTTTAGACCATTAATCACATTGCCACTATTACCAGAGGTTGATAAACCAATTGCAATATCACCCGGTTTAGCAAGGGCTTGAACCTGACGGTCAAAGAGTGTGTCGAAGCTATAATCATTGCCATGAGCGGTAAGAATGGATGTGTCGGTTGTCAGTGCAATAGCTGCCAGTGGTGCACGTTGTTTGAAGTAACGGACAACAAATTCTGCGGCTAAATGTTGGGCATCTGATGCACTACCACCATTGCCAAAAAAGAGGACTTTATTGCCCGAAGATAATGCGTCTCGAACTGTTTCAATGAGCGTTGTGACTTGAGACTCAAGTGCATACAAGCCTTCAACCATATCTTGATGGCGACTAAGGGTAGATTTGAATGACACGGCTTACCTCGTTTACGTTCTTAGGAATAAGAAAATCTAGCTTTTATCAGCATAGAATAAAGGATTACCATCGGGTTGGGTTTTAAATCGCCGGTGGATCCATAAATATTGCTCAGGTGATTGTCGGATCTCTTGCTCAAGCCAATCATTAACCTGTTGCGCATCAGCAACATCATCACCGCTAGGGAAGTTCTCAAAAGGCTTGCCTATGTCGATGGTGTAATGCCCTCGACTATCTCGTCTAGGAACAAATGGAACAACCGCCGCGCCACTTATTTTAGCTAAGCGTGCTGTCGCAGGAACAGAGGCCGCAGTGATATTGAAGAACTTGGCAAAAAGGTTTGTTTTGTGACCAAGATCTTGATCGGGTGCATACCAGACAATTTTATTTTTACGTAAGGCGCGAATCATTGACTTGGGATCATCTCGCAAGACAATACCTTCACTATGGTGTGTTCGCGCTTTAAACATCACGGCATTAAAAAGCAGATTATTCATTTTGCGAAACATAACATAGCAGGGATGTTTCAACATAATGAGTCGCCCGCCCATTTCCATGCTGGTGAAGTGTCCTGTTAGAAGGATAATGCCTTTGCCTTTTTCTAAGGCAGTATCAATATGTTCTAGACCAGTGTATGTCACTCTTTTTTCTAGTCGAGCATCACTTGCCCACCAACTTAATGCCGTTTCAAACAGCATAGTGCCAATAGCATGTTGATTTTTTTCAAGGAGTTGTTTTCGTTCTTTTGCTGATAGTTCTGGAAAGCAACGCTCTAAATTTCGTTGAGCGATAAATCGTTTTTTACGAAGAATGGGTTGCATGATGGTGCTGGCGAGTCGGCCAAAGTAAACAAGGGCTTGGGCAGGTAAAAATATAGACAGCCACATAAGGGCTAAACCGATAAAACTCAGCCAAAATCGAGGGTGTAGGAAATGCCAAGGAAAAGGAGTCAT
>JAQRMU010000056.1 GCA_028598975.1 Gammaproteobacteria bacterium
GAATCAATGCAAGTAGCCACACACATTACTTGATATTATTTTTTTAAAGAGCGTTTGTTACAACAACGAATTGTCTGCAACAAAGAAGCGAGAATTATACAGCCCTCACTTAAACTGTCAAACATTTTCTTGTGTAACTCTTGCCGCAAAACTGGCTGAACAACTCAAGAAAAACGAGCATTCTACAGCCTATTCCCACAGCGTCAACAGGAAAAACTTCCCGACATTATTCCTTTGTTGCTAAACCGTTGATACCTTCGCAAATTTTCTTTTTCCAACTTGAAAAACATGTTGTTTACCTTTGCTTATAACTAAGTTTCGGTCTTCAACTTTGACACTATCAATTTTGACTGCGCCCGCTTTAATCATTCTAAAGGCTTCTGATGTGCTTGATGTTAGGCCAGCATCTTTTAAAAGGTTGGCAATTCCTAAACCTTCATCACCGGCAGTAAAGGTAAATTCTTCAAGATCATTTGGTATTTGACCTTTCTTAAATTGGTTCGCAAAGCCATCACGTGCTTCACTCGCTTCTTGTTCACTGTGGAATCGTGCAACAATTTCTTCAGCAAAGGTCTTTTTAATATTGACTGGATTTGCACCAGTTGCAACTTCATCACGCCATTGTTGAATGTCTTCTAGGCTTCTAAAGCTAAGTAATTCTATGTAGCGCCACATTAGATCATCTGAGATAGACATTAATTTACCAAAGATATCTTTTGGGCTATCGCTTATACCTATATAGTTACCCAGAGATTTAGACATTTTTTGAACACCGTCCAATCCTTCTAATATAGGCATGGTCAAAACAGACTGTTGCTTCTTACCGTAGGCCTTTTGCAGTTCGCGTCCCATTAATAAGTTAAATTTCTGATCTGTTCCGCCTAATTCAACATCAGCTTCTAGCTCAACAGAGTCGTATCCCTGTATTAAAGGATAGAGGAACTCATGTATAGCAATCGGCTGACCACCTTTATAACGCTTATCAAAATCATCACGCTCTAACATTCTTGCAACCGTATGATTCGAAGCTAGGCGAATCATATCTGCTGAGGTCATTTTATTCATCCAATGAGAATTAAACACTACGGTTGTTTTAGCAGGATCAAGAATTTTGAATACTTGCTCTTGGTACGATTTGGCATTTTCTTGAACTTGTTCTTCGGTAAGCGGCTTACGCGTTACATTCTTACCTGTTGGGTCACCAATCATGCCAGTGAAGTCACCAATAAGGAATAAAATTTCGTGCCCTAGATCTTGAAATTGTTTTAGCTTATTTAATAGCACCGTGTGACCAAGGTGTAAATCTGGTGCTGTTGGATCAAACCCCGCTTTAATACGAAGTGGGCGACCTGTTTCAAGCTTTTCTATTAGCTCACTTTCGACCAGAATTTCTTCTGCACCGCGTCGTATTTCGGCTATTGCTTGTTGTACAGGAACCATGATTTTCTCCAGATATAATATTTAATTTGCGCGAATAGTATCACACCATCAGCGAACAAAGGCTTCCATTACTATGAAAATACTGCGAAAATGTCGAGTTAACACTGTCATATAGAGTTTATTAATGAAAAGAAACAGACTCAATCCTTCCTCAAGCCGGAAAAGTCTATTTTCTGATACAGCATCGCGGCTTAATTCTCGCAGGAATGTATTCGTACTTTCATCACTTGCTATTGCGAGTGTTTTCATTACATCTATTGTATTGGCTACAAATAGACCAAGTACCTCGACGGTCCAATCTCAGGTTATTGGTTTACCAAACCTTTCTGCTGAGATACAAAATACTTCAGGATCTAATTTAAATTCTCGCTCTGTTAATACAATAGTACTCCCTACCCCTGCCACCTCTGATGCTCAAGCTACGACAATAGATAATGAAGCAACAAAGAATAAAATTGCGAAGACTGTCGAACAAGCACCGGCAAACCTTCACCTAGATGAGCTCACGGAATTGGAACAGCAGGCAGCCTTGGCTACAATTACCCATAATAACCTGATCGAAACTGCTAATATTGAAGCAGAAATTAATTGGCAAGAACTTACTGTCAAATCTGGAGATAATTTATCTCTTATCTTCCCCCGTGTCGGCCTGTCAGCTCGTGATGTTTATAATGTGGCGAAATTAGGAAAGGACATTAAACCTTTATTGAACCTTAAGCCAGGCCAAACCATTCGCTTTAATATTAAAGAAAAAAATGGTACTAAATATTTACAACAATTACAGTTAAAATTAAACCCCATTAAAACATTTAGCGTTACATCTCTTAATGATTCTTATCAGGCTGAATTACAAACTCGTGATGTTGAACAGCGTCAAATGCATGCCTCAGCTCAAATTAAAAGCTCTCTATTCGAGGCTGGTATTGAAGCAGGTTTATCTGACAAACTTATTATGGAATTAGCTTACATCTTTGGTTGGGATATTGATTTTGCACTTGATTTACGTAAAGGTGATGACTTTACCTTAATTTACGCAGAAGATTATCTTGATGGCGATAAAATTGCAGATGGTGCAATTTTAGCGGCTGAATTTACGAATCAAGGTAAAATATTCCGTGCTATTCGTTATACCGATAAAAATGGTCGCAGTCAGTATTATTCACCTAAAGGTGATAGCATGCGTAAGGCATTTAGTCGTACTCCTGTTCATTTCTCACGCATTAGCTCTAAATTTAACCCTAACCGTAAACACCCAGTATTAAAAACAAGTCGCCCACATCGTGGTGTTGATTATGCGGCGGCGCGTGGCACCCCTATCCTTGCTACTGGTGATGGAAAAATCAGCTTTAGAGGAACCAAAGGTGGTTATGGACGAACAGTCGTTTTAACACATGGTGGCAAGTACACAACACTCTATGCCCATATGTCTAAATTCAAAAAAGGATTAAGAAACGGTAGCCGAGTTAAACAGGGACAAACGATTGGTTATATCGGAAGCAGTGGTTTAGCAACGGGGCCTCACCTGCACTATGAGTTTCGAGTTAACGGTGTTCACCGTAACCCTTTAACAGTGAGTTTGCCAAAAGCAGACGCATTAGCGAAAAAATACCGTCCAGATTTTGATCTAAAATCACAACCCTTACTCGCTCAACTTGATAGCCTTACAAACACCAATTTAGCACTCAACGATTAAAGCTTCATAAAATGAGTTATTACATAGGTGTGATGTCTGGAACAAGTCTTGATGGGATAGATATTGCTCTTTCGGACTTTTCAGACTCTGGTGAATTTGGTTTTATTGCCGCAGAGACATTCCCGATTCCTACAGAATTGCATGGTAAATTACTACTCTTAATAAATAATCAGGAAACGACCTTAGAAGAACTAGGTGCTATTGATATTGTCCTAGGCCAACTCATCGGCAAGTTAATTAATCAATTCTTAACTCAACACCAACTAGGTGCTGACGATATCACTGCGATAGGTTCTCATGGCCAAACTATTTATCACTCACCCAATAGCAGTTATCCATTCAGTCAACAAATTGGTAATGCCAATGTAATTGCTGAAATGACAGGAATCACAACTGTCGCTGATTTTCGTCAACGTGATATTGCAGCAGGAGGCCAAGGTGCACCACTAGTTCCTGCTTTTCATCAGGCTTTATTTAGATCATTAAATGAAGATAGATTTATCGTCAACATTGGTGGAATAAGTAACCTTACACTCTTACCTTCTTCATCCAAGCAAGCCGTTATTGGTTTTGATACTGGGCCTGGTAATGTATTAATTGATTATTGGACTCAATCACAATTAAAGCAACCTTATGACCGCGGTGGACAATGGGCTGCATCAGGGCAGTGTGATAATGAATATTTATCTCTACTACTCAATGAGCCTTACTTTAAGCAAACAATTCCTAAAAGTACCGGCCGAGAATTATTCAACGCGAAATGGTTTGAAAAAGTAACACATCAATATAGGCACAATATAAACCCCGCTGATATACAAGCAACGCTAGTTGAACTCACTACTAGAACCATTTCAGATGAAATAAAAACGTATGCCACTTCTAAATACCAAGTATTTATCTGTGGCGGTGGCGCGCATAATGATTACTTATTAACTCGCCTGCAAGACTTACTTGGAGAGCGACAAGTCTCAACAACAGAAATAATTGGCTTACACCCTGATTGGGTAGAAGCCTGTGCATTTTCTTGGTTAGCTTATAGAACCATGACTAAGCAAGCAGGAAACTTACCTTCTGTTACAGGTGCTAAACACCCTACTACCTTGGGTGCAATCTATCCAGCTTGAGTAATTTAGTATCTCCCCATGCAAATTGAAGCTAAATGGGCATGTTCGACTACTCGTCTAATGAGCTTTCATAGCCTTCTGCTGATAATAAGCCGTCAATATCAGCACTATTATCTGCTTGAATTTTAAATAACCAGCCTTCACCAAATGAATCTTCATTGATAATTTCAGGCTCATCTTCCAGCCTCGTATTTACTGCAGAGATTTCGCCACTTACTGGCATATAAATATCTGAAGCGGCTTTTACAGACTCAAGCAACATACACTCTTCCTTAGCAGAAAAGCGCTGACCTATTTCTGGTAGTTCAGCAAACACTAAATCACCTAATAGATCTTGTGCATGGTCAGTGATTCCAACGATTACCTCACCAGAGTCTTCAAGTCTTACCCATTCATGAGTATCAGCATATTTTAAAGAAGAAGGGTTACTCATAAAATTCTATTCCTAACTACGTCCATACATTTCATTTAAATTCTTTAATCTGATCGAGCAGGTCTCATCAACCATATTCCAATCAAACTTCCAGTTCCAGTTACCTTCTATTGTTCCTGGAACATTCATTCTGTGTTCAGCATCAAGCGCCAAAATGTCTTGCATAGGCAAAACAGATAACTGTGAAACAGATGCCAATGACGCTCTAATAAGTAACCATGGGATTGTTTCTTGCGAGCCACCTAAATATTCATAAATACGGGTTTTAGCAGCATCATCTAACTCTTCAAACCAGCCTACTGTTGTATTATTATCATGCGTTCCCGTATAACTAACACTATCTTGCGTATGTTGGTGAGGTAAATAAGGGTTGCTGGCATCATCACCAAAAGCAAACTGTAGGATTTTCATTCCTGGCATCGCATATTTTTCACGTAATGCCGTCACTTCATCCGTTATGATACCTAAATCTTCGGCCACCAATGGCAATTCACCAAAAGCGTTTGTTAATTGTTTGAATAATTTATCGCCTGGCGCTTTTACCCATTCTCCATCCATTGCTGTCTCACAACTAGCAGGGATCTCCCAACAGGCTTCAAAACCACGAAAGTGATCAATACGAATAAGATCAAAGAGTTCCAGTTGTGTTTCTACACGCTTTTGCCACCAGAAGAAGTTCTCATCACTATGTTTATCCCAACGATATAGTGGATTTCCCCAACGCTGACCTGTTTCTGAGAAATAATCAGGTGGTACACCGGCAACCTTCTCAGCTTCGCCTTCTTTATCTAATGTAAATAATTCAGGGTTAGCCCAAACATCGGCACTATCATGTGCGACAAAAATGGGCATATCACCAAACAGTAAAACACCACGTTCATTGGCATACTCTTTTAATGCATGCCACTGCTGGAAGAAAAGAAACTGTCCAAAACGACGGATATCTATAGCTTCTGCACGATCATCACGTATTTTTTGTAGTGCATCAGGATCTTTATCACGTAACGTTTCTGGCCAGTGAAACCATGCTGTTGTATGGTTTAAATGACGAATTTCACGGTACATGACATAATCATCGAGCCAATAAGCATGCTGCTGACAAAAATGAGTAAATTCTGATTTTTCAAACTTCGTTGCCCGCTCATGAAACTGACGGTAAGCATGTACTAAAGTAATTAAAAAACTATCGCCAATTAATGTGTCAGCATCCGCCCACGCTTGCTTCTTAACAGTGTCTAAGCAAATGAGTTCCGCATTTGCAGCATGTGCCGAAAGACATTGATAGGGTGAACCATCACTATGTGTAGGGCCTAATGGCAACATTTGCCAGACTGATACACCTGATGTTTGTAAAAAATCTACAAAACGATACGCATCTTCGCCCAAATTTCCTGAAGGAAGGCTCGTTATATGTAATAAAACGCCCGCTCTTCTCTGCTGAAAAACCCCTGCTTGCTTCATAGATTAGCCGCCTCGACGCATTGTTCCGCCTTGTTCAATACCACCACCACCTTGAGACACGGTCTCAGATAGGTTTTGTGGAACCTCTTCGCCAAGCATTTGATATAGGTTTGATAAGTGCAAACGGAATAAACGCTCAAAATCACTCACACTGTCTGCAGAATTATAGTCCCCAAACCACCAGAACCAATCAGAACCTTCACATATTGCCAACTGCCTCTTTAATGCAAGTTCTGTATCTGCATCAAATTTTCTTTCGGCCGTTACCTTATCAAACACATGTTTAGCTTGGCTTAATAAGTCCCAACCCCTATTTTTGTCAGGATCACCTATCCATGTTGAGAAGGAGCCATACACCCAACTACCTGCAACTAAGTTTGGTAAATCAGTTGCTCTCACACCACGTTCTAAACTTTCAGAGAATGTAGTAATTTCAATTTCAGGGTGTGCTGCGAGGCGTTTATACAACGACTGTAGGAAGTAATAACCATTGTAAGAGTAGTACTCCCATGCATTTTCACCGTCTAAAATTACGGATAACACACGATCTTTATCACCTTCCGTATTTGATTTAATCGTCAGTAAATGATTGATAAAATCATCAACAGCATCATCTGCACCCCATTTAGTGTAGGTGAAGCCAATCAAGTCTGATAAGCCATCGTCTCGGAAGAAACACGCTGGAGAATCACCAGCTAACTTATAAGGTTTATGTACACTTGCCTCAGGCATATCAGACAAATTAAAGCTGTTACGAAGCACATTTTCACCTGTTGCCGCCCAAGTAAAACCATGACGATAAATAAGACTTAATGTATCTTCTGACACGGCACCTTCGGAAGGCCAACAGCCTTTAGGCCTAAAGCCAAAGTACGATTCAAAAACACGTAAACCTTCTTCCATATGCCAATGCGCTCGCTCTTCACCGCCGGGATAATTCGTAATTTCAGGTAGTGGTGCATCGGGCATTGCTTCTAATGTGCTATTGATATCTAACATTAAAGGAACAATTGGATGGGCATAGGGTGTAACAGATAATTCGACTCGCCCTGTTTCTGCTAATCGTCGGTAACGTGGAATCAAATCGTTTAATAACTCACCAATCACCAACATTAGCTGACGACGATCATGAAATGTAAATAACGATCCTTTTTTCATCAATGCTTGAATACGTACATCAGAGCGCCTAACTGATTCGCCCATCCATGCAAGGTGATACCACACCACCATATCAACCATAAATTGGTCATTAATGTAATGAAGTTGTTCTATATCTTCTAAAAATCCTCTGGCCATACTGGCTAGTTTGGCAAAATGAGGAAAAGGTGCAATAAGCTTCTCATCATTGGCGCGCAGACAGTCACTGATAAGTTTTTTACGTGCTTCTACTGAAGCAGGTTGAACTGGTGAATCTAGTGCAATTAATAGTGGATCTTTTAATCTACCCGTTCCCTTAAAGCGAGCGCTAAGTTGCTCATCATAGTCAGCAATTTGCTCTATTAACGTTGGTGCAAAGTTAACGACGGCCTTGGCACCTGGAACACTCTCCAAATGCCACGCCATATCAACATAATCTTTTATTGCATGTAAATACGTCCAAGGTAACTGGTACATGCCTCCCATCGGTTCACTATACTGCGGCTGGTGCATGTGCCAGCATAAAACAACTTTTAACCTATCTGACATATCGGTAGTTCTGCCCTAACATTTCTGGTGTAACTAATACGACGCCATCAGGCGACATTTCATATTTTTCTGCATCTGCAACTGGATCTTCACCAATCACGGTACCTTCTGGCACATGACAACCTTTATCGAGTACGACTTTCTTAAGACGGCAATTTCGTCCAATAGTGACATCTGGCAAGACAACACAATCTTCAAGAAGAGAATAACTGTGTACTTGTACTTTAGAAAATAGTACTGAATGCCTCACGGTTGACCCCGACACGATACAGCCACCTGAAATCATCGAATCAACGGCTGTACCTCGACGGTCATCATCATCAAATACAAACTTTGCCGGAGGTAGTTGTGCTTGATGTGTCCAAATTGGCCAGTCATCATCATAAAGATTTAACTCTGGTGTGATGCCAATTAACTCAAGGTTCGCTGACCAAAAAGCATCAATTGTACCTACATCA
This sequence comes from Gammaproteobacteria bacterium, assembly GCA_028598975.1. GTDB lineage: Bacteria > Pseudomonadota > Gammaproteobacteria > Nitrosococcales > Methylophagaceae. The sequence continues at coordinate 8,296 of JAQRMU010000056.1, forward strand.
CGCCAGTAACCAGGATCATTACCTTGTACATCTTTGTATGGGAAGGCAACAACTTTATAATTTTTGATTAATGATGGAATAATATCGTGACCAAAATCATTCGTTGAGCCAGGTGTGTCAGCATCTTTAATCAATTGTTCATATAAAAATTCAGCATTAAAAATATAAATACCCATTGATGCTAAAGCAACGTCATCTTTACCCGGCATCGGGTTTGGACTTTCTGGTTTTTCATCAAATGCGACAATGCGACGATTCACATCAACTGACATCACACCAAATGCTTTCGCTTCTTCTAAGGGTACGGTTAAACAACCAATCGTCATATCCGCACCTTGTGCAACATGATCAGCCAACATATCACCGTAATCCATTTTATAAATATGGTCACCAGCCAAAATCACAATATATTTTGGGCTATGATTTCTTAAAATATCAATATTTTGATAAACCGCATCGGCAGTACCTGTATACCAGCCTTGTTCCGTACGTTGAGATGCCGGTAGCAACTCTACAAACTCACCCAGCTCACCTCGCATAAAGCCCCATCCTTGCTGAATGTGACGCATTAATGAGTGTGCTTTATATTGAGTCAGAATTCCCACTCGGCGAATACCTGAATTCACACAGTTTGATAAAGGAAAATCAATAATTCGAAACTTACCACCGAAGGGAACAGCAGGTTTAGCACGCCAATCTGTTAACTGTTTTAATCGTGAGCCACGACCTCCAGCTAGAATAAGGGCCAGTGAATCACGAGTAAGACGACTAACGAATCGCGTGTTATTATTGTCTGACATTAAAGCATCTCCATCTTGGTGAGCAATCAAATTTGTACGGCTTGTTTAATAGCCTGCCACAAGCAGGCTATAGACTTCAATAAAAATTTAAAGGAACTTCAAAATTATGGTTTTAGAAAACGAATTATCTGAAGATTTAATCAAAATCATAGAAGCTCGTCACCACGATCCTTTTGAAGTTTTAGGTGCTCATTCAAATGGCAATAACACCACCACTGTCACTGTTTTTTTACCTGATACTCAGAAAGCATGGTTAGATAATGACTTAATTCTAAAACGTATTGATGGCACCGACCTTTTTCAGTGGACAGGGAGTTCATCTAAATTATCAGAACACTATATTGTTAATCGTATTGCAGGTAATGGTGACCCTGTTAGCCAACATGATCCATACAGTTTCTTACCTCAACTCTCTGAATTTGATCTCCATCTATTTTCAGAAGGAAAACATTGGCATGCCTATCGTATTATGGGGGCACACCCGTACCAAGTTAATGGTATTGATGGTATTTTATTTGCCACGTGGGCACCAAGTGCCCAACGAGTAAGCCTAGTTAGCAATTTTAATCAGTGGGATGGTCGCAAACACCCAATGCGAGTTAGAGGTGATTCAGGTGTTTGGGAATTATTTATCCCGGGGCTGTCTGCTGGTGAGATATACAAATTTGAAATTAGACATAATGATGGTTCATTGCACTCCAAGATGGATCCCTATGGTCAAGAGTCTGAGTTACGCCCAGCTACAGGTTCGGTTGTTGCCACGACTAGTCAGCATGATTGGCAAGATACAGATTGGATGGCAAAGCGTGAAAAAGCGGATTGGCTACATGAACCACATTCTGTTTATGAAGTTCATATGGGCTCATGGCGCCGAAATGAGGCTGGTGAGTTTCAAACTTATCGAGAAATGGCTGAACAGATGGTGCCCTATGTCAAAAAGCTGGGTTTTACCCACATAGAGCTACTGCCAATAACTGAACATCCACTTGATATCTCTTGGGGCTACCAAACGACAGGTTACTTCTCACCAACTAGCCGTTTTGGCTCACCTGATGATTTACGTTATTTCATAGATGTATGTCATCAAAATGGCATTGGCATCATCTTAGATTGGGTGCCAGGACACTTTCCTAAAGATGCCCATGGTCTAGCACGATTTGATGGCAGTGCACTTTATGAGCACGAAGATCCCCGTCAAGGTGAACACCAAGATTGGGGGACGTATATCTTCAACTATGGTCGTAGTGAAGTAACTAACTTCCTGCTTTCAAGCGCTTTTTACTGGTTAGAAGAATTCCATATTGATGGACTTCGCGTGGATGCTGTTGCTTCCATGTTATACCTTGATTATTCACGAGAAGAAGGTGAATGGGTGCCTAATCAGCATGGTGGCCGTGAAAATCTTGAGGTCATTGAGTTTTTCAAACACTTAAATACTGTATTGCACCAAGAACATCCGGGCTGTCTAATTACTGCAGAAGAATCAACTTCTTACCCTATGGTTTCTCGCCCTGCTCATATGGGTGGTTTAGGCTTCTCAATGAAATGGAATATGGGCTGGATGCATGACACGCTAGAGTATATGCAACAAGATTCTATTCATCGTCGATACCATCATGACTCTCTCACCTTTGGCCTGCTCTATGCCTTTACAGAGAACTTTGTTTTACCCTTCTCACATGATGAAGTGGTGCATGGTAAAAAATCAATGATTAACAAAATGCCAGGGGATGAATGGCAACGCTTTGCAAACCTAAGGCTACTGTATACCTTAATGTTTACTTACCCTGGTAAGAAATTATTGTTCATGGGGAGTGAGTTTGCGCAGGGCACGGAATGGAACTGTGAAAAAGCACTAGACTGGTATGTCACAGACTATCCCCTTCACAAAGGCATGCAAACCCTAGTAGGCGATTTAAACAAGTTATACACTAGTACACCTGCCTTATATCGACATGAATTTGATCCTCATGGTTTCGAATGGCTAGATTGTAATGATCGTGAGCAATCAATCCTAAGTTATATTCGTAAAAATGATGATGACTATGTTATTTCAATCTTCAACTTTACGCCTGTACCTCGCGAACAATATCGTATTGGAGTACCCGATCTTGCTAGCTATAGCATTATCATGAACTCAGACTCTGAATATTATGGCGGGAGTAATGTGAGTAATAATGAAATAATTACTGCTGAATCAGTTCCATGGTCAGACAAACCTTATTCAATCGTAGTTAACCTGCCACCATTGGCTGGGGTCGTCTTACAAAAAACATAAGAAAAGCAACCATAGCCTGTTAAATTATCAGGCTATGGTTTTAATCTTCATCACTCATTTCATATGGCGCGATATCTAAGTGTCTTTCATCCATTTCATAGATGGTATCTGCTGAACCGACAATTAATGGATCAGGCTTACAAGCCACCTTATAATCTTTGTTGGGATAATCTGCTTCAGCCAAAACATGACGTATTGCATTTAAACGTGCGCGTTTCTTACAATCTGATTTAACCACCGTCCAAGGTGAATCTTTGGTATCCGTGTAAAAAAACATGGCTTCTTTCGCTTCGGTGTAATTATCCCACTTATCTAATGATGCTAAATCAATATCGCTGATCTTCCATTGCTTTAAAGGATCGCTTTGGCGCGCATGTAAGCGACGGCGCTGCTCATTGCGACTCACTGAAAACCATAGCTTAATCAGTTGTATTCCGCTCCGCGTAATCATTCGTTCAAAATCGGGACATTGGCGCATAAACTCTAGGTATTCGGTAGGCGAACAAAACCCCATGACACGTTCAACACCTGCACGGTTATACCACGAGCGATCAAGTAAAACGATCTCACCTTTTGTTGGTAAGTGTTGAATATAACGCTGAAAATACCACTGACCTTGTTCACGATCATCAGGCTTTTCTAAAGCAATGACAGGCGCACCACGAGGGTTCAAGTGTTCGGTAAAACGTTTAATTGCTCCACCTTTGCCTGCCGCATCTCGGCCTTCAAAAATAATCAGATATTTTTGGCCTGTTTCTTTAACCCAATGTTGAAATTTAGCCAACTCAATTTGTAACAGTTTTTTCTCTTTTTCATATTGAGTATTTTTCATCATTTTCTTATACGGATAATTTGCCGTCGGAAAAATTGATTTTTTAGGTTGATTCGCTATTTCATCACTTGGTGCTAAATAATTAGTCCCTTCATGTGCTAACGAAACATTTAATGCTTCTTCTGTATCACTCATAAAAATAGTTCCTAAGAAATGTCTATTAATATTACAAGTGTATACCCAAACCACTCCAAGATGCAGAGTTCAAATGATTTAGGCATACTAAAAAATAAGCCAGCATCATAATGATAACTGGCTTATTTTTATTCTAGACTGAAACAATTTTGCTTATTTGAATCTTAGCTCTCGTATTAACTTAATTAAGTTCGTTGTAGAGCTGTCATGCACAGCAATATCACCCTCATTTTGCACATCTGGCAATATTGCTTTCGCGAGCTGCTTCCCTAATTCAACACCCCATTGATCAAATGAGTTTATATTCCAGATAGTTCCTTGAACAAACACTTTATGTTCATACATTGCAACTAACTGGCCTAGCATTTCAGGGGTTAGTTGTGGGAAAAGCAATGTATTACTTGGGCGGTTACCTGGGAAAACCTTATGAGGCAATAACCCTTCAAGTTCTTTACCTTCATAGCCTTCTTTGACTAATTCAGCACGTACTTCTTCAGCATTTTTACCTTTCATTAGCGCTTCTGATTGTGCCAAACCATTTGCTAATAAAATTGATTGGTGGTCAAAATCTGGATAATGACTATTCACAGGCAATACAAAGTCGACAGGTATCAATTGTGTACCTTGGTGAATTAACTGGAAGTAAGCATGCTGTCCATTCGTACCTGGAGTACCCCAGATAACAGGACCGGTTTTATAACTTAGACGCTGACCTTCACGGTTGGTTACTTTACCATTACTTTCCATATCAAGTTGTTGCATATGATTAGGGAATCTTGCTAGAGAATGATCATACGGAACAATTGCTTGCGTTTGAGAACCAAAGAAGTTGACATACCAAACACCGAGTAGTCCCATCACTACAGGTATATTTTCTGCTAATGGTTTGTTCCTGAAATGATTATCCATTTCATGCCCACCATCAAGTAAGCGTTCAAAATTATCCATACCGACATAAAGTGCAATGGGTAAACCTATCGCGCTCCATAGTGAATAACGACCGCCAACCCAATCCCAAATTTCGAACATATTATCGGTATCGATACCAAAAGCAGATACAGCTTCGGCATTTGTGGATACTGCAACAAAGTGCTTAGCCACATCTTCTTGTGAACCTGATTTTAAAAACCAAGCACGTGCTGACTCAGCATTAGTTAGTGTTTCTTGTGTCGTAAATGTTTTTGATGCAACTACAAATAGCGTTGTTTCTGGGTTCAATTTTTCTAGTGTAGTACTTAGATCCGTACCGTCTACATTAGATACAAAATGAACACCCATTCCATCAATACCATAGGGTTCTAATGCATCACAGATCATAGCAGGGCCGAGATCTGAACCACCTATACCTACATTAACAATATCTGTAATCTTTTTACCAGTAAAACCTAACCATTCTCCGCCGTGTACTTTTCCACAAAAGTCTTTCATTTGCTTCAAGACAGCATTGATTGCTGGCATAACATCTTCGCCATCAACCATAATTGGTGTATTGCTACGGTTTCTCAATGCGATGTGTAATACAGCACGATCTTCTGTGTTGTTAATTGCTTCACCGCTATACATGCGCTCAATCCACCCGGACATATCAACAGATTCTGCCAATGCCACTAGTTTTCCCATTGTTTCTTTAGTAATACGGTTTTTTGAGTAATCTAACTGCAAATCACCACTTTTTAATGAAAAGTGATGAACACGATCAGAGTCTAATGCAAATTGTTCACGCATTGATACATATTTTAGGTCAGAATAGTGACGGACTAAAGATTGCCATTCAGGAATATTAATAGGTGTCATAGTGCTCTTCTATTTTTATTATAATTTTAAGTAATTAGCTAAATCATCCCAAGCGACTGTTTCTTGTTCGCCTGTTGCCATTGTTTTCACACCAACAACCTGTTGGCTTAATTCATCATCACCAAGAATAAGTGTCCAACGTGCTCCACTTCGGTCAGCACGTTTGAATTGGTTTTTAAAACTACCACCCCCGCAATGTGTGATCAACTTCAAATTTTCAACTTGGTCACGTAATGTCTCTGCAAGTAATAAAGATTGCTTAGCAGCAGCCTCTCCTACAGCAACAAGATATACATCTACTGAAGGGATAGTTGGTAGTGCATCTGTCGCTTCTAGCAATGAAATTAAGCGCTCAATGCCGATAGCAAAACCAATTGCTGTTGCAGCTTTTCCACCTAACTGTGCGACTAAGCCATCATAGCGGCCACCGGCACAAATTGTACCCTGAGAACCTAATTGGTCAGTTACCCATTCAAATACTGTTTTACCATAATAGTCCAAGCCTCGCACTAGACGTGGGTTCACTTCATAAGCTAGGCCAGCATCATCTAAACTTTTGCATAGGACTTCAAACTCTTGACGCGACTCGTCATCTAAATGTTCGATTAATTTAGGTGCCGCATCATTTAATGCCTGCATTGCAGGATTTTTACTATCTAAAATACGCAGAGGGTTGCTGTGTAAACGCCGTTGGCTATCCTCATCTAATTCATCGTGATGACTTTCAAAATAAGCAATTAATACATCACGGTAGGCTAAACGTGCTTCTGTTGAACCTAATGAATTAATTTGTAATGTAGCACCCGTTAAACCCAATTTTTTCCATATACGCGCTGTCATCAAGATCATTTCAGCATCAATATCAGGTCCTTTGAAACCATAGGCTTCAACCCCAATTTGATGAAACTGACGATAACGTCCTTTTTGAGGACGTTCGTGACGAAACATAGGCCCCATATACCAAAGGCGTTGGGTTTGGTTCAATAAGCCATTTTGCATTGCCGCACGCACGCAACCAGCAGTTCCTTCTGGACGTAATGTGAGTTGATCACCATTGCGGTCATTGAAGGTATACATTTCTTTTTCAACAATGTCAGTCACTTCACCAATAGAGCGACAGAACAATTCTGTTTTTTCAACAATTGGAAACCGAATTTCTTGATAGCCGTAACCTGATAGCACTTCTTTAAGTGCTGTTTCAACGGCTTGCCAGTATGGGGTTACATCAGGAAGGATGTCATTCATCCCACGGATTGAACGGATAATCTCTGCCACGCTTAACTTATGTCCTTTATAGGTATAATTTTTTCTGGATGTGATGCTTGCTGTTGTCGTGTAACCCGCTCACGAATCTCACGTTCTAACTCATCAACAATTGTTTCATTATCAACTTTATGACTTGGCTTTCCATCGACATAAACCAAGTTAGGTTCACCGCCAGTCAACCCCACAGCCGCTTCTTTTGCTTCACCGGGGCCATTAACAATACAACCAATAACGGCAACATCCATCGGTTCTAAAATATCTTCAAGACGATTTTCTAGTTCATTTACAGTTGAAATAACATCAAACTGTTGGCGAGAACATGATGGACAAGCAATAAGGTTAATACCTTTATTTCTGATTCTCAGACTTTTAAGAATATCGAAACCCACACGAATTTCTTCAACCGGATCGGCAGCTAATGACACTCGAATAGTATCGCCTATTCCTTGTGAAAGGAGCATGCCCAAGCCAATAGCAGACTTAACAGAACCCGAACGTAAACCACCTGCTTCAGTGATACCGAGATGTAATGGTTGCTCAATTTGTCCCGCTAATTTCTGATAGGCATGAACCGTCATAAACACATCAGATGCCTTTAAGCTCACCTTAAATTCAGGGTAATTTAAGCGATCAAGAATATCGATATGTCGTAATGCAGATTCAACAATCGCATCAGGTGTCGGTTCACCATATTTCTTTTGCAGGTCTTTTTCTAATGAGCCTGCATTCACACCAATACGAATAGGAATGCCATGATCACGTGCACTATCAATAACCGCACGAACACGATCTTCACGACCTATATTACCAGGGTTTATTCGTAGGCAATCAACACCTAACTCAGCAACGCGTAAAGCTATTTTATAATCGAAATGAATATCTGCAACCAGTGGAATATCAACTCGTTGCTTTATTTTTCCAAATGCTTCAGCAGCATCCATTGAAGGTACTGATACACGAACAATATCTGCGCCCACGTTCTGTAATGCAGTAATTTGTGCAACCGTTGCCTCAACATCACAGGTTTCAGTATTTGTCATACTTTGCACTGCAATAGGCGCATCACCACCGATAGGTACATTACCCACCATGATTTGGCGTGATTTTCGTCGAATAATTGGTGATGGAGCAGACATTATGACTCATTTCCTACAGTAAACTTCGCTACATCACCTTGAATATAGCTACTCAGATCAAATTCTTTATCATTTACTTTAAGGTTAACAGCAGAGGCACGGCCTAAAGATAAGCTAAGCGGTGGTTTTCCCGTTAATTCAAGGCGAGTATTTGCTTTCATTAATTTATTTATTAACACTTGCGTATCAGTGTCAGAAACCTTAACCCAACAATCTTGAGAAAATTGTAAAGCAATATGTGTTTCTTGAAGCGCTACAGCCATAGTATCTACAAGCAAGTCGTTTTCACGCACTTTATCTTCAACCATCGGTACAGTACTTTCTTCAATCACTTGAGGCTCAACGTCAGCAACATGTTGCTCACTCACCGCCGCCTCCTGAGCAACTTCTAACACTTCTTCCACAAGTGTTGGCTCATAATCATGATGATTTAAACTATTTAGCTCAACAGGTTCAGAAATAGGTTCAACCACACTGCCACTAAATGACTGACTAGAAGGTGGGTTTAGTTCTGATGATTGGTTATTTACATCAATGTCCAACTCTTTCTCGTAGTTCAACCATTGTTGATATGCAAACCAAGTAATTACAAAAAGAACGATAACTAACACTAATCTTCCCCAAGGAAAAACTTTTGGCTCTTTAAGGTTAGCTACATTAGATAAGCTTGAATCTGATGCCGTAGATTCATATTCACGATTAAATGCTGCTAAAAGTTCATCTTCTGGTAGGCCTAGTAATTTGACATAGCTTGAAAAGTATCCTCTAGCATAAGCTCGACCATGTAACATGCTCCACTGGCCGGTTTCCAAGGCATTAATGTTATCTTTCATCAACCTTAATTGGGCGGATACTTCAGCAATACTAAAATTTTTCCCCTCTCGCGCTTGTTTTAAACGGTCACCGACACTGAGGGGGGTATCTATCTGAGTATCTTCATTGTTTTCATCAGCCATGATTAATATTCTCCTTTCTTAACTTTCTGCGTTTCATCAGAATCAGGAAAATTTGCCCTTAATAATAAAGCATAACTAGCTACAGCATCCTGATCATTAAGTTTATTGGTAATTTGGATTGCCGTAAACAATGCCGATGGCCCCCATAAAGCCACTGCTTGATACCGCTGAATATAAGAAAGTGCATCTTCATAATCAACATTTAAAAATCGTAATTTTGCCATTTGCAACAATGACTTTGCTAAATTAGGATCAATCTGTAATGCTTTAAGGAAGTACGTTTCTGCAAGTGTTTGGTCAGGAATTCTATTCGTACACATTCCTGCATTTTCATATGCTTGTGCCGTGTTGTTATAAAGCGGGTTTTTAAGTGATGCCAAAAAACGCTGTTCAGCTTCAAGGTACCGGCCCTGCTGGCACAAAAAGACCCCATAATTATTTTGCGCTTCTGAATACATAGCATCGCGTTGAACAGCTTGCTGAAAGTGCTTTTCAGCTTTTTCATTTTCACCAAGACGCTGATATAACAAGGCAATTGTATTATGAGCACTTGGTAGATTTGGATTTTGTTGTAATGCTTTTTCTAATTTTTCTAGTGCAATTTCATATTCACCACGTTGCAAATAATTCAAGCCCAGACTTACATTAATCTCTGCAGCTTTTGGGTCCGGTGCAGCATGTGTTGTCGGGCGTGTTCCCCCTGCAAGGGTACAGCCCATTAACCAAAGACTAACAACGACAACAATAGTCCTCTTGAACATGATACCTATCATTGAAACCTCACCACTTTTTCATCTGCTAGCCGTTGTGTTCTGCGTGTTTTATCTTGCACTTCACCAGCTAACTGTCCACATGCAGCAACGATATCATCACCACGTGTTTTTCGTATGGTTGCTACCAATCCAGTATCTGTCAGAATTTTCTGGAAACGAGAAATAACAGACCGCGAAGAACAGCGGTAATCTGTACCAGGGAATGGGTTAAACGGAATAAGGTTTATTTTAACTGGCAAACCTTTCAAGATCCGTATTAAATCTTTCGCATCTTGAGCTGAATCATTAATACCAGCAAGCATGACATATTCAATCGTAATATGACGTCGTTGTTGAACATCGACATAACGTTTGCATGCCTCTAATAAAACAGCAATTGGGTATTTATCATTCAGTGGGATAATTTCGCTACGTACTTTATCATTTGCTGCGTGTAATGAAATAGCTAAACTCACATGACAATCTTCACGCAACTTATCTATCATGGGCACCATGCCTGATGTACTCAGTGTTACTCGTCGCCATGAAATACCATAAGCCAAATCATCACGCATGAGGTTCATTGCTGAAACCACATTCTTGTAATTTGCTAGTGGTTCGCCCATTCCCATCATCACAACATTTGTAACGACACGGTTTCCTTTGGGCTCTTTACCCAAGGTTTCATTCGCCAACCATACTTGACCGATAATTTCACTGGATTCAAGGTTTCGGTTAAACCCTTGTTGAGCAGTCGAACAAAAAGTACATTCTAGTGCGCAGCCAACTTGTGATGACACACACAATGTGCCACGTCCATCCTCAGGAATATAAACAGTTTCAATTGAATTACCACACGATAATTTAATGATCCATTTGCGAGTACCATCTTTCGACAAATACTCTTGCTCTACTTCAGGTGGTTTTACTTCAGCAGTTTCTTCTAACTTTTGACGTAAGGCTTTGCTCAAATTTGTCATCTCAGCAAAATCTACGACCCTATATTGATGCATCCATTGCAATAACTGCCGCGCACGGAAAGGTTTTTCACCTATATCAGCGAAAAAACTTTCCAGACCTTTTAAGTCTAATCCAAGTAGATTTGTGCGCGACATAATGCTATCGAGTTCTTATCGAGTACGAGCGCAAAGCTGATCTTCTGTGAAGAAGTAAGCAATTTCACGTGCTGCGCTTTCAGTTGAATCTGAACCATGAACAGCATTTTCATCAATGCTTTCAGCGAAATCTGCACGAATAGTGCCTGCTTCTGCATCTGCTGGGTTTGTTGCACCCATTAAATCACGGTTAGTTAATACTGCATTTTCACCTTCTAAAACTTGAACCATTACTGGGCCAGAAGTCATAAAGCTTACTAGTGCACCAAAGAAAGGACGTTCGCTATGCTCTGCATAGAAGCCTTCAGCTTGCTCTTGTGTTAAGTGAATCATGCGTGCTGCAACGATGCTTAATCCCGCTTTTTCAAAACGAGCGTAAATATCGCCAATTGCGTTTTTTGCTACTGCATCAGGTTTAATGATAGAAATTGTACGTTCAATCGCCATTGTAGGTCCTCTGTTAGGAAGTTTAATAAAAATCGCACTATTCTATCATTATTAGCTATACATTAACGATATTTAACAATAAATTAAGATAATCTCACTTTCTTTTTGGATTTCCACCTCAAAACAATTATTATCTAGTTCATTCTAATTATTTTTCTACAGACAATTGTATTCTTTATGAACTCACCTTTTAAACGCATTGGCCTCTTTATTCGTAAAGATGATCCCGTTATGGAAAATGCGGTAATTCAAGTTACTGAATTTTTATTATCCAAATCACTCACAGTTGTCGTTAATGAACCATTGAGCTTTTTGACTAATTTAAATGTTATTTCCATTAATGAATTTCCTCAAAATTGCGATCTCACCATTGCTATTGGTGGCGATGGTACATTGCTATCAGCATCTAGAGTCTTATCAGGAACAGGCTTACCCATCGTCGGGATTAATGTGGGCCGTCTAGGCTTCCTCGCTGATGTGACACTCGCCAAATTAGAGCAACAGTTCTCTGAAATATTAAATGGCAATTACCGTGAAGATACACGGTTTTTAATGCATGCCTCAGTCATTAATGGTGGTGAACAATCCGTTGGGAAAGCAATGAATGATGTTGTTATTCATACACATCAAAGTCTTCATATGATTGAATTCGAGACCTACATTAATGGTCGATTTCTTAATAGTCAGCGCGCAGATGGACTTGTTGTCGCTACACCTACGGGTTCGACGGCTTATGCCATGTCCGCAGGCGGCCCTATTCTTGATGTTGACCTTGATGCCTTAGTACTCGCCTCTGTCTGCCCCCACACGTTAAGTAATCGGCCTCTTGTTGTTGCCGCTAGCAGTGTGATTGACATCGTTTTAAGTGACAAGAATACAACGTCAGCAATGGTAACCTGCGATGGCCGACCTGGTCATATTTTACAACCTGGGGATACGGTTAGAATTAAGCGCCACCCAAGCGATATCAAGTTATTGCACTTAAGGGGGCATGACCATTACTCGATTTTACGTGCAAAACTCGAATGGGGACGGAAACTCACATGATAACGAACCTAAGCGTTCGTCATCTTGCTATTGTAGATGATATTGAACTTGGCTTTCCACAAGGCATGACGTCTTTAACGGGTGAAACAGGCGCTGGTAAATCAATACTAGTTGATGCATTAGGTCTTGTACTGGGTGATCGTGCTGATTCAAAAATGATTCGCCATGGTTATGACCGTGCTGAAATATCGGCAAGTTTTGACACTCAACACAATACCGTATTACAACACTGGCTCGTTGAACAAGAGCTAGACGATGATGAGCAATGCCATTTACGTAGAACAATTACTAAAGATGGTCGTTCACGCGCCTATATCAACGGCCGCACAGTTCCATTAACTCAACTTCGCGAAATAAGTGAGCGAACAATTGATATTCATGGTCAACATGCGCACCAGTCATTAGTACGGAGTGAAACTCAACGCCAGCTACTGGATACCGTCGCTAAGACTAAACCCTTATTAGATGACTTAGCCCAAGCTCACTCACTCTGGCAATCGCTACAGCAACAGCTCAATACCGTTCAGCAACAAAGCCAAGAGCAATCGGCTCGACTTGACTTGCTTCAATATCAAGTAAGCGAGCTTGAACCTTTAGCATTAACAGATGACAGTGTTCAGAAATTATTAGCTGAGCAACAGCAACTTTCTCACTTATCTCAACTCATTCATAGTGCTGAATCTGGGCTTCACCAACTTTTTGAACAAGAGCAGGGCTCAGCTTATAGCCAAATAAGCGGTATATTGAATGAGCTAGAGAAGCAGCAGGATATCGAGCCTCAATTTATCAATATTGTTGAAACACTGAACTCAGTAATTATTCAATTAGACGAATGTGGCACCGACCTTCGCCACTATGTAGATAGTGTTGAAAGTGATCCAGCTCGGCTTGATGATGTTGAAACACAGCTCACAACTTTACATAACCTTGCTCGCAAACATCAAGTTGAAACCGAAGCCCTTCCTGCTCACTACCAATATTTATGTGATGAACTGGTAACATTAACAAACCTTGATGGTCATAATGAACAATTGCAACAGCAACTTTCAGAACAAGAAGAAGTGTGTCGCACACTTTGTAACAAGATACGCGTACAACGTAAAAAAACGGCTCAACCTTTAGAAAAACAAATTACCGAATCTATCAAAGAGTTAGCCATTCCTAATGGCACAATTGAATTTGTCATATCACCAATGGCAAATAATCACTTTAATGAAACAGGTGCCGATCATATTCAAATTATGGTCAGTACTAATCCCGGTCAAGATGCGGGAGAATTAGGCAAGGTCGCTTCAGGTGGTGAATTAGCGCGTATCAGCCTAGCGATTCAGGTTGTTACCGCAGGAACAAAAAGTGTTCCTACCCTTGTTTTTGATGAAGTTGATGTAGGTATCGGTGGCGGTATTGCGGAAATTGTTGGTAAACACCTTCGCCAACTAGGGAGTACTCAGCAAGTCATTTGTATCACTCACTTACCGCAAGTTGCAGCTCAAGCTCACCAACAACTTCAAGTGAGTAAACAGCATTCTACTGACAGTACACATATTGATGTTGTTAAATTAACGAAAGAGCAGCGGGTTGAAGAAATAGCTCGTATGTTAGGTGGTGTGAACCTAACCGAAAAAACACGCTTACATGCGGAAGAGATGCTTAGCCAAACTTAAATTACGATGACTGACAATGACGACAAATACCATAAATATATAAGCTATGGTCCGTCATCTCAAAGCCTTTTTCAGCTGCAATCGCACGCTGTCGCTTTTCTATAACATCATCAACAAATTCTTCAATACGATTACAACGAACACATAACAAATGGTCATGATGTGAACCATCTTCTAGTTCAAAAACAGCATGGCCGCCATCAATACTCAGGCGAGATACAAGCCCAGCACCTTCAAACTGCGTTAAGACTCGATAGACAGTTGCTAGGCCAATTTCCTCTCCCATTTCCAATAAGGCTTTATACACATCTTCCGCACTCATGTGCCTATGATCCGTTGTTTCTAAAATCTCCAACACTTTTAAGCGAGGTAATGTCACTTTTAGACCCGCTTTTCTTAAATCTTGGCTTTCCATTGTGATTGTGCCTCGTCGAAACTGCGTGATTAGCGTATCATCGCAACTTGGTAAATAAATAGTGATAGTTAATATATATGAAAACCTTTCTCATTTACACCTTTTCCGCCTTAATTATACTTCTGAGCGGCTGCAATAAAGACAAAATTCCCGGGGTTTATCGTATTGATATTCAGCAAGGCAATGCTGTTAATCAAGATATGATCAATAAACTCAAACCCGGCATGACTAAGAATCAAGTGGCGTATGTTCTTGGAACACCACTCATTATTGATACTTTCCACCCAAACCGGTGGGACTACATCTATAGCTTTCACCCGGGAAATGGCAAACGCGAACAACGCACATTAACAGTTTATTTCACCGACGAAGAAAAACTGAGTCATTTAGAAGGTGATACTCGAACTGTTGCGCGTGAAGACTTACCAAAGACGGAGCGCAAAGACGCTAACGTTGTTGTTCCTTTAGATGAAAAGGAAACGGCTAAATAAGCGGGAAGGTTTATAGTTTAGCGCTTTCATACCCAGACTTGAGCATGAAAGCGCTAAGTACTAATCTTGTACAACCTCAAATGCCCCTGTTTCAGGGTTGAAACATAATAAATCGCCTGTCGGTATATCAAAATACCAACCATGCAAACTTAAGCTTCCTTTCTCAACACGTTCACGGATGCATGTAAACGTCATTAAGTTTGCTAATGATTCGAGTATCGCTCTTTGTTCACATGCTTTAAGTTGGTCCTCTGGTGACGCACTAGAAAACTTATCTTTCACCCATTGTTTTGCCGATGCAGCAATTGAGACCCAAGAATGTATAAACTGTGATTGTGCACTTCCATCATCTTCCCAGAGTGCTTTAATGCCACCACAGCTTGCGTGGCCCATAACGATGATATTTTCCACTTCTAGACTATTCACAGCAAATTCAAGTGCGGCACTTGTGCCGTGATAGCTACCATCATTTTCACTTGGTGGAACAAGGTTAGCTACATTACGGATTGTAAATAAATCACCTGGATCACAATCAGTCAGAATTGCAGGATCAACACGAGAGTCACAGCATGCGACCATTAATGTTTTCGCTGGTTGACCATTTTTCATACTTTCATATAAACCGCTATCATCACCAAAATATTGCTTTTGGAAACGTTTAAAGCCATCTAATAGTTTTACTGTACTTGCCATTTTTATACTATCTCAAAAATTGTAAAAAAGGATTCGTTCTCAACTCATCAGATAACGTTGTAGTAGGGCCGTGACCACTATGAACACGTAGCTCCCCCGGTAACGTCATTAATCGTTGTAGACTTTCCTGCATTAACGCGTGATCTCCCATGGGTAAGTCAGTTCTACCAACACTCCCCTTAAATAGGGTATCACCCACAAAAATATCGTGTTCATCATAATAACAGCCCTGCCCTGGCGTATGACCCGGAGTAGAAATAAAGGTCAATGTGCTGTTACCAATTTTAATACTATCACCGTCATCCAATAGGCTATCTATACGCCCACAAGGACGATTCATATGAGGTGCACTAAACCAATCACCCTGCTCAGGTAACGTATTAAATAAAGTTTGTTCTAGACGAGGTAAATAGGTTTTCACATCAAAGATGCTTTGCAATGATGATAGAGCACCTGCATGATCTAAATGACCATGAGTTAATAGTATTACTTCTATATCAGGAATAGGCTCAAGTGACTGTAAGTACTGAACTAACTCCTCACTCTCTCCTGTATCAACAATGGCACATTTGCCTGTTGATTCATCCTTCAGTAAATATGTATTTACCTGAAATGCACCCACAGTAAAGCATTGAACTTCCATACCGTAACTCTAGGCCTTAGGGTTTATTTATTAGATTCGTACCATTTTTTGCTCGATTTACGAGCAGTAGCAGTGTTAGCTTCATACCATTTCTGTTTAATATTTTTCTGACGAACTAATTCAGCATTCGCTTCAAACCATTTTTTTCTACTGTCAGCATAAGGGTCGTGAAGAGTATTCGCATCATACCAATGAGAGACATCTCTACTCGCACGAGCTGCTTCAAGGTTTGCTTCAAACCATTTTTTCTTGATATCCGCATGTGGGTTCATATTCGCTTCAAACCAATGAATATCCCTTATCTCAGCAGGCTTTTGATTTGCTTCATACCATTTTTCTTGATTTTCTCGTGCCGCTTCTAAATTGGCTTCATACCATTTTTGCTTTAAATCAGCATGAGGTCCAGTATATTGATTCGCCTCATACCAAGGAACAGCAGGTTTATTAGCGTCATACCACTTCTTGCGATTTTCACGCACAGAAGCGACTGCTGCTTTTAAGTTTGCTTCATACCATTTTTCTTTGGTATTTAAATGTTCGGCTAAATTGGCTTCATACCACGGTGTTCCACCAACACTAGAATGAGGAGCATTTGCCTCATACCATGATCCGCCTTTGGGCTTAGCTGGATTAATATTCGCTTGATACCATTTTTTACGACTTTCTCGTGCCGTGTGTAGATTTGCCTCATACCACTTTGCTTTAATATCCATTGTGCTCATGACTTATACCTCAACAATTCTATTTTTATAACCCGATACTACATGAATTTGAGGGGAATCCACAAGGACTTTCGCCCTTTCTTATTTATTCATTCAAAGCAATGTTTCTCTGCTTTTAATTGCTGAAACATCGTAACTTGTTGTTCTACACCGAGTATCCTTCTCTCTTCCTTTTCTTCCACCAATGCAGAATACCCTAAATAAGCAAACCCCAATATTCCATTTAAAGCTAATACATGGTCTAAACTAATCGCGGCTGTTGCTACTTTATTAAACCCATCTTGATAAAATTCAGGTTTATAACTATAGCGATAAGACTGTAAATATCGAATAGCATTATCTAAATCAACACAGCTACTATTACGGATTTCTTCGGTTGGCTGTGCCACTGGCGGTTCAAAATAGATAGGTTCTAAAGGTACTGGCGGCATGGGAATTGCCAATAGTATAGGGGAAGGCGTAATGGCAAGCACCATCACTATACTCTTTAAAAAGGGTAACGGTTTCATCTTGATTCTAACTCCACATAAAGACTATGTCCTTATTATCGGCAGTTCGATACAAAACTCCACCCCTTGATGCCAATTTCGTCCATCAACATGCCCTTTATGTATTTCAGCCACCAACTTGACGATATGTAGGCCCAACCCTAAATGAGGAAGAGATGATGACATTCCTGATTGACGAAGGGATACCATTGGTTGAAATAATTGCTCCGTCATCTCGTCAGGTAGCTTAATACCCGTATTTCTTACTGTAAGAAAACACCTCTTTTTTTCTGCTTTTAAACTAAGTTCAATCACTGTGTCAGTCTGATGAAAATCGACCGCATTACTGATCAATTTGTCTAACATTTGTACAATTAACTCTTGTGACCCCTTAATAACGATAGCTTCATCTATAGGCTTTAATTCAATATCTGCATTTGGATAAAGGTCTTGATATGCAGGCACAACATCTATCAACAGCTGTTTAAGGTCAAACAGCTCTAGTGATGCAGTATTCACTGTCTGCTCAAGCCGACTCGCCTCACTCATCCTTGCCACAATATTATTTAAGCGCTCAGTCCCTGTACGTGCTCTCTCGGTATAAAGCGTTTTATCCTCAGGGTCATTTTCCAGATGCTCTAGTGATGTTCTGATAACAGCAATAGGGGTACGTAATTCATGCGCTAAACGTGACGCTAATGCTTCAAGATAATGTGTATACCCACCTAGTCGTGTAAACAACTGTTCAAAGCCTTGTCGTAACTCACCTAATTCATCATATTCAATTCGTTGTGAAAACTGCTTTGAAACGCGCCCATCACCATTAACAACTGCCGAGACATCTCGGTTTAAACGTTTGATTCGAAATGACAAACGACTCGCAAAGCCAATAAGAATAGCCACCACAATAACGAGAACAAGCATTGTTATATTAAGTAATGTGGTTACAGCCTTATTTTGCAAACCTAAAATGGCATTAGTATTTTGCTCAGCAACAATAGCACCCATCATAACCCCATCAATCACAACAGGCTGAGATGCCACAATCATTACATTTGCTTCATCATGTGTTTGTCGCCGCTCAGTTTGTGCCGTCCCTTTTAATGCGGAGACAACCGCATCTCCTGAAATAACAGCTTGCTCATGTGATAAAGACTCATCATCAGACTCTGCCTGCTGAAGAAATAATTGATAAAACAGATCCATTATTGAGTTTAATTGAGGCTCATCCATCACTACACTACCCTGTCCTGCTGATGCCACGATATGAGATTGATTATCCACTAGCCATAATCTAACCCCTTCTGTCGCCATATCAGCTAAGACACCTGACAATACGAGTGAGGGTAATAATAAAGTTCTAAAAAAAGCGCTGTCGCGCACATCTCCTAAGCCAATTATTTTAGGGCTTGTTTCTCCTTCATCAATATCAACAATGGATAATCCAAGTGAAGATGACATCATGGTAAGTGGCAATTTGAATTCAAGCCGATAACCATAGGCTGAGCGTTGCCATGCGGCTTTAATACCCATTTGGCGTTGAATAATGACAGGATCTTGGTAACTGCCAATATATTCATAAGCATTTAATGAACCAAATGAACTACTACTTAATATATAACGGTGTACTCGCTGCTTCATGTCTACTAAAGCAATAATAATCGAATCACCACCATGCCGCTGTTGCTTAAAAGGGTCACGAAATACAACTGAATCATCAACAACATCTAATAAGACAATTAATGATTCATCTTCTTGGGCAATAAGGTAACGAGCTGAAATATCTTGAGGGTCAATATTCTGCTGCGGTTTTAATTGATTGGATAGCGGAAAGGTCTTTAATAGCAATCGATGATCTAGCCAATCATCTTGATAACCATTGATTTGAACTCGATTGGACATTTGTACAACATTTATCGTGTCAGCAACCGCATCAGCCTCTAATAACATTAAGCGATTTGTTAATACATCAGGATATTGAGAAACCAACACAGCACTTGCTTTAGCGATGGTTGCCATTGCGTGAGCTTGCTCTTGTTGCAGAAGATCTTCAACGGCTTGAATATAGCGCACACCCAACCAAGGAAGCAGTAATAAAACAAGTGAAACAAGCAGTAACTTACTGCGGAGTTTAAGCCGAAACTCAGGAAAAATAGACATTAACTATGAATCAATCCAACGATAACCCAAACCATATACTGTCTCAATAGATGAAAAATCATCACTTACACTTTGGAATTTTTTTCTAATCCGTTTTATATGCGAACTTATTGTATCTTCATCAACGTAGATATTAGCCGCCTGCATTAATTGTTCACGCGTTTTCACATGGCCAACAAAGCGTACTAAAGCATGCACTAACCAGAACTCTGTAACAGTTAAGGCAACAGGGCTATTTGAAAGTATTACCGTCATGCGATCAGTGTCTAACACCAAGTTGCCTTGGGTAATTAACTCCCCAGTGACTTCGGGGGTTTTCATTAATTCTAAGCGACGAAATAAAGCTGCAATCCGCGCTTGCAGATGCGCTAATCCAATATCTTTAGTTAAATAATCATCAGCACCCAAGCGAAAGCCAGAAACGGTATCTAACTCACTATCACGTGCAGTTAAGAAAATAATAGGTAATGACTCTGACATTGCTCGCAAATCACGGCATAAATCAAAGCCACCTTCTGGCTCATCATTCAAACCAATATCAATAATGGCTAATTCTGGTAATCGTTGCTGGAATGCTGCATAGGCAGAGCTTCGCTGCTCATATGTGGAAACTTCATACCCCTGCTTCCGTAGTGCTTCAGCATAATTATCTCTAATCGCTGGCTCATCTTCGACAATTGCAATTCTTCGTCCCATCGTACTGATTTCCTTTCGTTGCCCTTTTTCTGCCACATTTTATCGTTACATCGCCAAAGTCGCGACCTAATCCAGCCATTTCACTGCTGTTTAATAACACTCACTCGGCGCAGAAATGGATTTCAAATACTTCCCTTATTGCACGTCATGGATGACACGCTGAATCATTTATTTTAATGGAGAATACCATGTATAAAAAAGTACTAGGCCTAAGTTTATTATTAGCTAGCAGTTCAACCGTTATGGCCGATAGTGTTTATTCTATTGAACCAACAGAAACAAAAACACATCATGAAGCAACTTCGGGAGGAATAGGTTTAGTTATTGGTACCGTAGCAGGTGGGCCTCTAGGGGCCATTATTGGTGGTTCAATGGGAGTAATGGCTGGAAACCAGCAAACAAAAACAGAAATCATTGCCCAGCAGAAACAATCTATTCTTGCGTTAGAGAATGAGTTAAGCCTGACAATGACCCAGTTATCTCAATCAAAAAAGGATAATGAAGCGAGCTTAACTCAAATCAAAACACTGGAAAATGAACAACAACATGCTCAACAGCAACATCGTGCAGAATCAATACACTTTGCGAATAGTTATCAGTTTGACATCTATTTTATGACCAATAGTAATGTCATTACAGCTCACTCTCAAAAAGGGCTGATAAAACTTGCTGAACTATTAAAGAATAACCAACATTTTTACGCCAATATCGAAGCACACAGCGACTGGCGTGGTAGCAATGATGCCAACTGTATTTTGGCAAAACAGCGCCTTTCTGCGGTAACTGAGCAACTAGTCGATGCAGGTAGCCAGTCAGAGCAACTCTTAGCAACCAGCTATGGAGAACATGCGAATATTAATCAAGGTTCATGGGGTGATGAATTATTTTATGACCGCCGCGTGACTATCACCTTGAATTATTTTGAATAACGAATACTAAATGTCTTATTCGCCCAGCATTTAGTACCTTTTTAGGGCGAGGAAAGGAAACACAATTATGAACTCCAAGGATAATCAATCTAACCAAGTCAATCCAAACAAGGGAGCTTCTGGTACCAATCGCCAGTATGACCAGACACAAGGTAACAAAGGTAAGCAGCTAAACCCGAATCAAAAAGGAGGAAGAAAATAAACTGATACTATTAAAGTCAGATTAAATCTTTTTTAATCAGGCTCATCTGAGCCTGATTCTTTTTCATGCTTGTGAACATCAACCCAAAGTTGTAATCGGTCAGCAATAGCGGCATTAAATGATTCTTT
>JAQRMU010000057.1:0-13987 GCA_028598975.1 Gammaproteobacteria bacterium
TTTCTAAGAATTAGGCCCCAACAATGAATACACTCTACTGGCACGATTATGAAACCTTTGGTATTGATCCTCGTTATGATCGCCCTTCTCAGTTTGCTGGTATCCGTACTGATGAAGATCTAAACATCATTGGCGAACCCC
This sequence comes from Gammaproteobacteria bacterium, assembly GCA_028598975.1. Lineage (GTDB taxonomy): Bacteria > Pseudomonadota > Gammaproteobacteria > Nitrosococcales > Methylophagaceae. The sequence goes on from JAQRMU010000057.1 coordinate 142, forward strand.
TCATGATTTACTGCAAACAAGCTAATGATAGCTTGCCTAATCCTCAAGCCTGCTTGGTCACAGGGATTACACCACAAGAAGCCAATGAAAAAGGTGTAACAGAAGCTGAGTTCATTAAACAAATTCATGATGAGTTTGCTCAGCCCAACACCTGTGGTGTTGGTTATAACAGTTTACGTTTTGATGATGAGTTCACCCGCTTCACCTTATATCGCAACTTTTATGATGCTTATGCTCGTGAATGGCAAAATGGTAATTCTCGTTGGGATATTATCGACATGGCTCGCTTAACTCGAGCTTTACGTCCCGAAGGCATCAATTGGCCTGATCGTGAAGATGGAAAGCCCAGCTTCCGTTTAGAAGCACTTACTGCAGCTAATAATATTGAACACCAAGGTGCTCATGATGCTTTGGTAGATGTGTATGCCACTATTGCCGTGGCAAAATTGATTAAAACAGCTCAACCGAAACTTTATGACTTTGTTTATCAAAATCGTCGTAAACAAGGTGTTTCTCAATTATTAAACTTGCATGACCGTACACCTGTCATCCATGTGTCACGTATGTATCCAAGTGAATACTGCGGTACTGCTCTTGTGGTGCCTATCGCGAAAGATCCAACTAATAATAATGGCATTATTGTTTATGACCTTCGTCATAACCCTGAAGCTTTAATCAATGAAGATGCTGACACTTTGCGACAGTGGTTATTCACTCCTCATGCAGAATTACCTGAAGGCGTTACAAGACCTGCACTAAAAACACTGCATATTAATAAATGTCCTGTAGTCGTACCTGAAAATACACTTAATGATGCTGCGGCAGAACGTTTAAGTATTGATAGAGAACAACACTACCAACATTTACAGCAGCTCAATGCTGATGGAGATTTAAGCAAGAAGATTGCTGAGATATTTACCAAACCTGATTATGAAGCAAACGATGATCCTGATGCTAGTCTTTATGGTGGTGGCTTCTTCAGTGATAGTGATAAACGTAAAATGGATCTTATTCGCTGTGCAGAAGCAGGTCACTTAAAAACATTATCCGTTCCATTTGATGATCAGCGGCTACCAGAAATGCTATTTCGCTATCGTGCTCGTAATTGGCCAGAAAGCTTATCCTCAGAAGAGCAAGAGCAATGGCAGCAATACCGCCAACAACGTTTAACAACTGAACATCCTAAGATTCTTTCTTTTGATCGTTTCTTTGCAGAAGTTGAAAATAGTCGTAACGAACAACTTAGCAAAAAACAATTACAAGTTCTAAACGAAATTGAACTGTATGGGCAACAACTCCAATCTGAATGTAAATAATCAGGAACAATGACATAAAAACAGAGTCTAGTTATACTCAGAAAAAATTTAAGGATAAATACTATGAAATACGGACTTTTCTTTTCCCTCGCTCTGCTTTTCACTCCATCGTCATGGGCTACCACTCTTCCCTTTAACTTAAGCATTGAGGGGCAGGAGTTTTCAATACAAAAATCACTTGAACTCAGTGATGTCAGTGAAGGAAAAACAAATATTGTCTTTGAGTTTAAGAATAACTCAGGAAATCTGTATCATTTCAGCCTTAATTACAAAGCATTACCTAGTAATCGCTCATACCCCACTAATTTAGATATCACTATTAAAGACACTGATAAAAATAAATTAGCTTACTTATTTTTTGCTAACAACAATGTTGAATCCTTAAAAAGAATCGGTACATTTGGATTAATCGTTGATATTGATGGCAAACCTGTTGATATTAAATTTAGTTTTGATGAACAACAAACAGGAAACCTTGATATTGCAGAGTTAGGTCAAGAACGTTTTGTCCAAGATACCTTGGTCTCCAAGTTTAATTTTCAAATGATTCGTCCTGTTATAGTGCCATTTGTGAATCCTGAACTGCGATCTCAAACCTATCAATTAGATAGCCATCCCTATGCTGTTAATTACACTCTCAAAACATTGGACAAAGGTATTGTACAATTCCAGCACAATCTATATCAGCTTGATGAAGAGACAGGTAATGAACGCTTGCTCGAACGCATTTATTTTAATGCCAGCAATATAGAAACACTTCGAGAAGCTATGTTTGCTGGTAAATACTTTCACCCACAAGATGGTGCGTTCAAGTTAGTATTTTATCCAGCTCTAGGGCAAACCGAGCCTCCTAAATAAGATTTATCTACTCGGGGAGCTTTCTGCTCCCCTCCCTTCATTTATATTCTGAACAAATCGAAGTAACGCCCTATTCCCCATTCAGTTAAAATAGCTGAATGTCAAAATCAAGCCCCATCATTTTAAGCACACTTAATGCCCGATATATGCATACAGCTTTTGGACTGCGCTACCTCTATGCCAACCTAGCTGAGTTACAAGATCAAACAAAGATAATTGAATTCACCATTCAAGAGTTGCCGATCAATATTGTTGAACAACTACTTGCTCATCAACCTAAAATTATTGGATTAAGCGTTTATATCTGGAATGTTGCTGAAATAAATAATGTTGTTGCGATGATAAAGCAGATCGCACCAGAGGTGATTATTATCCTCGGTGGACCAGAAGTCAGTCACTATCCTGATGTTCCAGCTGTTACGGATTTGGCGGACTATGTCATTTCAGGCCCGGGAGAAGTTAGTATTTACACTCTCTGTCAGCAACTACTTAATGGCGAACGACCTGAACAAAAGTTCATCAAAGGTGAGGCCAAGCCACTAAATGAAGTAACGTTACCCTATGATTATTACAATGATGATGATATTCGTAACCGACTTATTTATGTTGAGGCCTCTCGTGGCTGCCCCTTTAAATGTGAGTTTTGTCTATCCGCATTAGATAAAAGCGTTACCGCCTTTCCTTTAGCATCCTTTTTTACAGCGATGGATGCTCTACTGCAACGCGGTGTACGTAATTTTAAGTTTATTGATCGCACATTTAACCTTAAGGTAAGTACAAGCGTATCAATCTTAGAGTTTTTTCTAGAACGAATGACAGATGACTTATATCTGCATTTTGAGGTTGTTCCAGATAACTTACCGGACAAATTAAAAGTCGTACTACAACGCTTCCCTGCAAATAGTTTACAGTTTGAAATCGGAGTACAAACCTTCGATCCTGATATTCAAGCCTTAATCAGCCGTAAACAGAATAATGAAAAGACGAAGGCTAATATTGCCTGGCTTCGCGAAAACACAGGCGCTCATTTACATACCGATCTTATTTTTGGTCTGCCCAGTGATACATTTGAAAATTTTGGTCATAGTTTTAACCAACTTATTGCTCTGAACCCTCATGAAATTCAAATGGGTATCCTCAAGCGATTACGAGGTGCGCCACTCAATCGACATGATGAAAATTACCAACTTAAATATAACCCTGAAGCACCTTATAATATTTTAACAACACGCGACATTTCATTTAATGAAATGCAACGAGTGAATCGTTTTGCTCGTTATTGGGACATGATCGGCAACTCAGGACGGTTCATAAATACCCTGCCCCTCATTCTCGAAAGTAAGCCATTTGATCACTTCATGCGCTTATCAGATAACTTGCACTTACTTGCAGGTAGTTCATGGAAAATAGCATTAAAACGCCTATTTGAACTACTTTATACTATTTTAACCGATGAGTTTAAACATGATATCAATCATGTAAAACGTGTTCTAGCACTAGATTATGAGCGAGCAAAACTAAAAGGGCTTCCTGCTTATGAGCAAGTGAACCGCTCCCCAAAAGAAAAGAAACAAGGTATGGCGAATAAACGGCAGTTATCTCATCAGTAATTGAAATCTTTTGGGGATATATACCCGTGATAAATGAAACGGCAGCTCTTACGTTCCTGTCATCCTTGCGCGTTACATCCCTGTCACCCTCGAGTGTTACATCTCTGTCATCCTCGAGTATTTTTATCGAGGATCTAGTGTATTGAGTCGATCCCAGCTAAAAGCATGCTGGGATGACGATAATAAAAAAGCATGCCAGGGTGACTAAATAAAAAATGTGCAGATTGGATGATTACCAGTATAAACCTAAATGATAAGTTTAGATAAGCGCCTAAACTCAGAGTGTTTCGCATCTGCTAACCACTCAAATAAGACTGATTCTGCATTTGTGATGATGACACCGGCCTGCCGCATACGCTGTAGTGCATTCTGTTTATTTTCTAGTGTCCGCGAACTCACCCCATCTTCAACAACAAAGACCTGATACCCCTGCCCTTGTAAGGCTAACGCAGTTTGTAGCACACAAATATGTGCTTCCATCCCTGTTAGAATGACACTCCGCCGACCACTCTTACGTAAATCGGCCATAAAACTATTTTCATCAACACATGAAAAATACGTTTTCTCAATCGTTACTGTCGAAGGAGAAAGGTGTAATAGCTCAGCTTCCGTTGAACCTAAGCCTTTTGGGTATTGTTCTGTAATAGTGACAGGTATATCTAATGTCGTTGATGCTTGAAGAAGTATGCCTACTTGCTTAAGCATCACGCCTCGAACACCCTCCGGCATTGCCGCCATTAAACGTTCTTGAACATCAATAATAACTAGAAAACTCTCATTAGTGATCGCTATTTTTAATGCTGAAGATGCCATTTTCTTACTACTCAACTAGCCACTGATTAATTTGCGCTAGATCATCAACACTCACTGTTCCAGCTGCTTGCTTTAGGCGTAAACTTGATAGAATGTAATCATAACGTGAGCTTGCATAATCACGACGAGCTCGAAATAAGTCACGGCGGACATTCAATACATCAACTGTAGTACGAGTACCAACCTCATAACCTGCTTCCGTTGATTCTAATGCTTTTTCATTAGAAGCCACCGCTTGCTTAAGGGCCTTCACTCGGCTAACACCAGACATTACACCATTGTACGATTCTCGACTTTGACGAACGACTGCTCGACGTTGCTGTTCTTCATTCTGCATGGATTGATCAAGTCTATGGCCTGCTTCGCGAGATCGTGATTGCACCCCACCACCAGAGTAAATCGGCAAATTAAACTGTAAACTCAGCGTTTCTTGATGCGTTTTGCTACTTCCGCCAAAACTGCTATCACTTTGCGAGCTATAACTCTTTTGACCTACAATATCTAATGTTGGATAGTGGCCCGTTTTTTGTAACTCAATATTCTGACTCGCATTATCAACCGCTGATTTAGCGACTAATAAATTAGGATTTTGCTGTAATGCAACGTTGCTCCACTGGTCAATATCTTCCGGTTCAGGGCTCACCAAAGGACTTTCTTCTTTCAATATCGATAATGACACAGAATAACGTCCCGATGTTTCACGTAAGCGTTCTTTACTATTTTCCCGCTCATTTTCTGCACTAATCACCGATGCATTCGCTAAATCATAAGCCGCTTGTGATTCAACAACATCTGTAATTGTGGCTAAGCCTACATCAAAACGTTGCTTAGTTTGTTCTAATTGTTGTGAAATTGCTTCTCGTTCAGCAATAGCAAATGTCACATCATCTTCCCGACCTAATACATCAAAGTAACGCTCTGCAACGCGAACAATTAAAGCTTGTTCAACAATCTGGTAGCTTGCCTGTGCACTTTCGATGGCAATACTCGCTTGAGCTTGTTGGACAAAATTTTGTCGGCGGTAAACAGGTTGAGTAATACTTAAATTAAATCCATGTTCATTATAGTTACGCTTTCCTGCCACAAAGCTCTGTGTAGAAGTATCCTGCCAAACCCGACCATTATTTGCGCTTAAACCAAGTTGAGGTAGAAAGTTGGCACCTGCCTGAGCATCAAGCTCATTGACAGCCTCGCGAGAAGCTATTTCAGCCAATAATTGAGGATCTGTTTTTAATGACATTGAAAACACGTCTAACAAGTCTTCAGATAAACTCATTGTTGAGCTAAATGATGTTAAGAGTAATACAAGCAGATTCAAACGCTTCATAGCATGACTCCTTTAATACACCGTCATACTTGTATCGACATCGACCGCCCAGGCATTCATTCCACCTTCTAGGTTAATCACATCTGTAAAGCCCATTTGCTCTAGAAACTGACCAATTTGTTCACTACGTCGACCTGAGCGACAAATTAATACTACCGTATCATTTTTATGTTTTTCTAATTCATTCAGCTTACCTGGAACACTTTGCATAGGAATATGAATCGCACCTTCTATGACTCCAAATTCTAATTCCACATCTTCGCGAACATCAATTTTAACGGTCTCTACGCCTGTTTTGAAAAGCTCGTTCAGGTCCCTTGCTGTCATGTTTCTCATTAATGTTTCTCTTTTAAAATTCAAATTCAGGTTTTCCTTCAGTATTAATCATTGCCGGAATACTTGTTTCAAATACGGTATCTGTTTGCCACTCCCGCTCTGTTAGCCGTTGAATAATCTGCACAGACATATCTAAACCTTTGCCTACGACAGCTAACATGCGTCCACCTATTGCTAAACTTTGCAAATACTCATCAGGAACCGTAACAAACGCTGCTGTCGCTATAATAACGTCAATTCGATCTGCTAATGGCCAACCTTGAGAACCATCACCAACACAACACGTCACATTGCTAATGCCTGCACTTGCTAAGTTCTTTTGTGCAGCTTCTGATAGATCAGAGTTTATTTCTACACTTGTAATATGTTGGCCCAACTGAGCCAAAAGAGCAGTAAAATAGCCAGTCCCAGTACCTATTTCTAGCACATATTCTTCGGGCTGAACATCAATTGCTTGCAACAAGCGACCTTGTAATACTGGAGGAAAAGTAACTTGTTCAAAGCCAATAGGTAAGCTGGTATCTGCATATGCTAAGCCTGATAGTTCATTATCAACAAAATGCTCGCGTGCCACATTTTTTAATGCTTCTAATACACGCGGGTTTAATACATCACTAGGTCGAACCTGTTGCTCCAACATATTAAAATGAGCATTATCAACATTTTGTGACATTGTTTATCCTTTAAGCTAGCGGCACCCACACAAGAATAAGAGTTTTCTTATATAGGTGCAAGTTTCTATTAACTCTTCTCAACTTTAGCCCAAGTATCACGCAATGTGACTACTCGGTTAAAGACCAAATTCCCATCTCGGCAAAGCTCACTATCGGCACAAAAATACCCTTCACGCTCAAATTGGTATGAGTTACCCGGCTCGGCATTACTGAGGCTTTGCTCCACGATACTTTCGGTCAATGTTACCAGTGAGTCAGGGTTTAAATGTGTCGTAAAATCATCTACGTCCTTGTCGCTATCTGGGTGTGGGTGATTAAATAAGCGGTCATAAATTCGAACATCTGCTTTCACACCATGCTCTGCCGACACCCAGTGAATAACACCTTTTACTTTTCGCCCCTCAGGGTTCGCACCTAATGTTGCAGGATCATAGCTACATCGAAGCTCAATAATGTCACCCTTTTCATCTTTAATGACCTCATCACAGCGAATAACATAGGCATTACGTAAACGTACTTCCTTATCTTTAACCAGACGTTTAAATTTATTATTAGCTTCTTCTTTAAAGTCAGCACGATCAATATATAACTCACGGGTGAATGGAACAATGCGTGTTCCCATGCTCTCATTTTGAGGATGATTAGGTGCCGTTAATTGCTCAGTTTGTCCTTCTGGGTAGTTCGTAATAATGACTTTCACAGGATCAAGAACCACCATTGCTCGTGGTGCATTCTCATTTAAGTTTTCACGAATACACGCATCCAGTATTTCCATTTCAACAGAGTTATCTGATTTTGTTACACCAATACGTTCACAAAACTCTCTAATCGCAGCTGCAGGATAACCACGACGACGCATACCAGAAATGGTCGACATTCTAGGATCATTCCAGCCTTCCACTAACCCATCTTCGACTAATTTTGTTAATTTACGTTTACTGGTAATCGCATATTGTAAATTTAAACGAGAAAATTCGATTTGCTGTGGTCGATGTTCTGTATTTAGTTTTTCTAAAAACCAATTATAAAGTGGACGGTGATCTGCAAACTCTAAGGTACAAACTGAGTGTGTGATGCCCTCAATCGCATCCGAAATACAATGTGTGTAATCGTACATTGGATAAATACACCATTCACTACCCGTTTGATGATGAATAACACCATGGCGGATACGGTAGATAGCAGGATCTCGCATATTAATATTTGGAGAAGCCATATCAATCTTGGCACGTAATAAACGTGAGCCATCTTCAAACTCACCTGCTCGCATACGTTTAAAGAGATCTAAGTTTTCTTCTATGCTTCGATCACGGTATGGGCTATTTTTACCCGGCTCAGTTAAAGTGCCTCGATATTCACGTGTTTCTTCAGCATTAAGATCACAGACATACGCATCACCTTGCTCAATAAGCTGAACAGCGTAGGTATAAAGTTGTTCGAAATAATTTGAAGAAAAGAACAAGCGATCTTGCCAGTCAAAGCCTAACCAGCGTACATCTTCTTCAATCGCGTGAACAAACTCTTCATTTTCTTTATGTGGGTTCGTATCATCAAAACGTAGATTACATAAGCCCTGATAATCATTAGCTAAACCAAAGTTCAAACAAATAGATTTTGCATGGCCAATATGAAGGTAGCCATTTGGCTCAGGAGGAAAACGAGTATGCACCCGCCCCGCATGTTTGCCAGATTCATTATCAGCATCAATAATATTTCGGATGAAATTACTTGGCTTTGTTGTTTCTTCGCTCATTTTACTCTCTGAATTTACTTGTTTTTACACAAAAAATATAACCGACGTATTGTATCATGGTCAAATCAAACTATAAGCGAGAATCTAGAATGGAAATAGCAACATTTGCATTAGGCTGCTTTTGGGGTGTTGAAGCACGCTTTAGACAGGTAACCGGTGTTATCTCAACACGAGTTGGCTATACGGCGGGACACACTCAAGAGCCAAATTACAAAGCAGTCTGTACGGGTACAACAGGTCATGCAGAAGCGATTGAAATCACTTTTGATCCTGGCATCATTAGCTATGAAGGTTTACTAGACATATTTTGGAAGATACATAATCCAACGACCTTAAATCGCCAAGGACCAGATGTAGGTACACAATACCGTAGTGCTATTTTTTACCATAATGAACAACAAAAGAATATCGCATTATCATCCAAGCAACAGTTACTAGATATAGAGCAGTACCCCAGCCCAATTGTCACTGAAATTACTAAAGCCAGCCACTTCTATCCTGCTGAAGAATATCACCAGTGTTACCTTGAGAAAAAAGGCTTAGGTAATTGCCACTAATCGTATATTGCTATTCAATAAATATCCCTGCGATGACCGATCTTAATGACTTGAATAATAAAATTATCATCTTGTATTTCAACAATTACTCGATAGTCTCCTACACGATAACGCCATAGTTTGACAAACTTTCCCTGCAAGGCTTTACCAATTTGTCTCGGATCATCTAGTTGTCCAATTTTATGTTCAATAAAATTGATAAGCCTAATGGCAGTTTGTTTATCTAACTTTTTTAACTGCTTTAAAGCAACGGCAGAAAACCTAATCTGCAAGATCTAACTCCTGCCTAACTTCAGTTAATGAATACGTTTTTTCTTTACCTTCACGAACTCTTAAAACAGTCGCTTCTGCTTCATAAATATCCTCAAGATCTTCAATCGACATTTCAATCGCTTTGCGAACAAAGTAACTTTTTTTTCTATCTGCAGATTTAGCTAAATTTGCCAACCGACTTTCTAATTCATCATCTATTCTTGCAGTGATAACAGACATGGTATTTTCCTCTATAACGCCTTTATTAAATACAATGTAACAGGTGTATACAAAAAATACAATTTACACATTACGTCCATCAGGGAAAAAACTAGTTAGATTAATATCAGGATCATTGTTCTCAACAGCTTGATTAATCAAGTCAATAAACAGATCCTCCTGCATCTGCTCCACAGTCATTCCATCAAAAAAAGGAGGATAGCCAAACCTATCTATAAACTGACCTATCGCAGCATTAAATCTATCGTTTTGATTTTGTTCGATACACATCCTGCCACTCCTGCCGAGCTTGTTCGGTAGTTAAACCGTTCCATCGCTCAGCAATATGGGCGGGGATGTCATTCTGACACTGTTCACACGAGATCCATTCTAAAATGCCTGAAATAGGATCATCAGGATCATAAACTGTACTCACTTCCATTACTGAATATGCTTTATCACCACCACATTCAGGGCATAAAAAATTATTTTCCTTTTCCATTTATTCCTCCTTATACACATTCATCAGTAAAACGTATTAAATAACGGAGGAATTGGTAAGTTCGGCTTTTTATATCTCGGTAGGATAATGCCGTTTTTTCTTCCTGAAAATTATGCTTTTAAAACGATATAGCTAGACCACTTGAAAATACAGCTTATTTACATTCTCATTTTGACGCGCGGTGAAATAATGGTTCGTGAACTGACTCACGAGAAAACTGCCAGCAGGCAATAATAATTGCTACAAATGAGAACCCAAGAACTACTGCAATATCAGTCATCACTGAGAAGTCTGTCTCTACATTAGGTACGGCATGTTTTAACAAATCAACGCCATAGCTAAAAGGGTTAACCATCACAATATAATGCAAATAATCAGGCAGTTGATTGACGGGGTATAAAGCACCACTTAGGAAAAACACAGGGAATATAAAAAAGTTCATAATCACTGCAAAGTTATCAATGCTCTTAGACCAGACAGCAATCAAACCACCAATCGCAGCACAACAAATTGCTGTTAATAAGGCTGGCAATAACAACATAAAGGCAATTTTCACACTTATTAGCCCTAGCGCTAATAGCAGTAATAACAACAAAATTGCTTGCACCATAGCCGTCATTGTTGCCGCGATTAATTTAGCGACAACAATCCAATAATGAGAGATTGGGGCAATCATCATCATTCTCATCACACCAAATTCTTTATCGTAGACAAGTGTTAATGCTGATAATAATGCAGCAAACAATAAGGTCATTGCTAAAATACCGGGCACTAAAAAGGTTAAATAGCCTTCTTGCTGTGGCCCTTGCAACATACTACCCACACCAGAACCGATCACAAGTAACCAAATCATTGGACGCACCATTGAACTAATTAAGCGGGCGCGCTGACGAAACAACTTGCTCATTTCACGACCAACAACGGCTTTAACGGGACGCCAACTCATACTGTTTGTCCTAGTTCAGGGCTACAAAATGTCCAAAGGTAAATATCATTTAAATTAGGCTTACGCCATTGCATGGATGAAATTGAATCACCTAATGTCTGCTGTAATTGATGAAAATCAACATCATCTGCTGAAATCTTGAAACTTAAGTCTTCATCTTCTCTGATAGGTGAGCCAAAAATTGGGGTGAGTTGAGCAGTCACATTCTCAGGGTTAGGTGTATTTACCTCTAATATATATGAGGCTAACTGCTGTGTTAGCTCATGAGGTTTACCGCCTCCTTGCAGCTGTCCTTGTTGAAAGAAATCAACATGATCACACGCTGCGGCTTCTTCAAGGTAATGAGTCGTTAAGAATACGGTCATGCCTTCATCTCGACGTAACTGTTCCACAAAGCGCCAAATAGAACGACGATTAGGCAAGTCTAAACCTATCGTGGGTTCATCAAGGAATAACACTTTAGGTTTGTGCAACACACCTCGTGCAATATCAACGGCACGACGCTGACCGCCCGATAAAGTCACTAACTTTCGTTTTCGTTTATCTTGCAGACCAAAGACAGAAAGTAATTCGTCTATGCGCTTATCTGCCTCGCGAGGAGATAAGTTATACATTGCTGCTGCAAATTGTAGGTTTTCATCAATCGACATCGTGCGATCTAATGCTGAGTCTTGAAAAACTAAACCTACTGTACGGCGAATTGCTACGGGATCATCTGATATTTTCTGACCTGCGATCCATGCATCACCAGATGTCGCAGCAGTCATTGTTGTTAACATATGGATAGTGGTACTTTTTCCAGCCCCATTGGGGCCAAGCAGACCATAAAACTGACCGGCTTCAATCTCTAAATCAAGCTTATTAACAGCAAGGGTCTGACCATATTGCTTGGTCAGACCCTGTGTTTTAATTGCTAAGGACTCTGTCACCCGCTGTTAAATTCCACTAATTTTCTTAGAATTTTTTGGATTACGGAAAACCAAAGGCTTTTGCTCTGTCACAGGTTTAGCTGCTTCAGCTATACCTGCTGCAACGGCTTCTTCAATTAAATGATGATGAGGCGATTTACTACATACAGGATCAGCATTCGTTGCATCACCAGTCAGCATAAAGGCCTGACAGCGACAACCACCAAAGTCTTTCTCTTTTTCATCACAAGAGCGACACGGTTCAGTCATCCAATCAAAGCCACGGAATTTATTGAAGTCATCTGAACCATTCCAGATCTCATCAACACTCATGTCTTTAACATTAGGTAATGTCATGCCAGGTAAATCACGTGCCGCATGACACGGTAATGCCGTACCATCAGGTGTAACCGTTAGGAAAATATTACCCCAACCATTCATACATGCTTTGGGACGCTCTTCATAATAATCAGGCACCACATAGTAGACTTTCATCTTGCCTTGCAGATCTTTTTGATATTGGTGTGCAATTGCTTCTGCACGAACCAATTGCTCTTTCATTGGCATCAATTGATCACGGTTATGCATTGCCCAACCGTAATACTGCGTGGTTGCTAACTCAACATAATCAGCTTCCAATTCAACACATAAATCTAGAATTTCATCAATTTGATCAATGTTTTGACGGTGTGTCACAAAACACAATACCATCGGATAGCCATTTGCTTTAACCGCTTTAGCCATTTCGATCTTGTGTTTGAATGCATCAGTACCAGCAATCAGATTATTTAAATCTTCTGAACTTGCTTGGAAGCTCACTTGAATATGATCCAAACCTGCTTCTTTAAACTCTGCAACTTTGGCAGAATCAAGACCGACACCTGATGTAATTAAGTTAGTGTAAAAACCTAATTTTCGTGCTTCTCGAATTAACTCAACCAAGTCTGGACGAGTCATTGGTTCACCACCTGAGAAGCCGAGCTGTGTTGCTCCCATTTCTCTAGCTTGTTTAAATACGCTGATCCATTCTTCCGTTGTTAACTCATTCTTAACTTTGGCAAAGTCCATTGGGTTTGAGCAATATGGACATTGTAGAGGACAAGAATAAGTTAACTCTGCTAACAACCACAGTGGCTGTTTAATTTGATCGCGTACATTCATTCCTGCAGCACCACCAGTGCTACCAGGCGCTTTATTCTGTTCTGATCCAGCTGTTGCCATGTGCTTCCTCCAAGAACCGGTAAACGTCATCATCCAATTCAGCGCCATTGAAGGCTTCTTTTAATTCGACGATAAGTTCTGCGACGGTTTGTTGTTTTTCATTAACCCGCTTCAGGATCTCACCTGCGGCTGGGTTCAATTTCACCATACCTTCAGGGTATAACAACACAAAACAATCTTGTGCTGGTTCCCACTGAAAGCGGTAGCCTTGTGCCAAAACAGGCACACTGTCGGCGTTAAATATTGTTTCACTCATAATTATCTCAAATTTAAGATTAATTAGGATTTTTGTTCAAGATCAAGGCGGATAGCTTGCGAGACTCACAGTGCACATTAGTGCATGAGAATTGTAGCAAACTATCCAACGCCGAGATTGAACAAAAAGACAATTAATTATACATCCATATGATAAGGAGGACGGTTCTCTACATACGCCATCCACATTGCATCACACATCGTCCAAAGCACATCTAGTTTGAACTGAAGAATTCCCAACATACGCTCTTGTTCTGAACGTGTTTTGTAATAATCCATTGTAATTTGTAAACCATTCA
>JAQRMU010000057.1:14087-21419 GCA_028598975.1 Gammaproteobacteria bacterium
GCCATCCACATTGCATCACACATCGTCCAAAGCACATCTAGTTTGAACTGAAGAATTCCCAACATACGCTCTTGTTCTGAACGTGTTTTGTAATAATCCATTGTAATTTGTAAACCATTCAACACATCACGTGGTGCTTCATGTAAACGTTTTTTAAAGTAATTGTAGCCTTGTGGCTCAATCCATGGGTAATGCTCTGGCCAGTGATCAATACGATGTTTATGAATCGTCGGTGCAAATAACTCAGTTAAAGACGAACTTGCTGCTTCTTGCCAGGGACGTTGTTTTGCAAAGTTAATGTAGGCATCAATAGCAAAACGTACACTTGGTAAGACATGCTCTTCAGACCAAAGTTCTTCACGTGTTAGGCCAACTGCTTCACCTAATTGTAACCATGCTTCAATACCACCCACATCTGCTGGCTCATCACCATGACCGTCATGGCCATCATGATCTAGGATACGTTGTACCCAATGTTTACGTACTTCACGATCGGTACAGTTAGACATGATTGCAGCATCTTTCACTGGAATGGCTGTTTGATAATAAAAACGGTTTGCAACCCAACCTTGAACTTGTTTTCTATCCATCTTTCCAGCATGCATTAATTTATGGAAAGGGTGATTAAAGTGATACATATCTGACTTTGCACGTAATTGTGCTTCAAATTCTTCATGTGACCAAGGAGCTAATTCTTCTGACATAATATTTCCTTTCTTTCTGTATCTAATAAAACTTAAATAAATATAACTATAAGGTTTTGTGTGTTTAGATTTTGATTCATGTGGATATTATTTCTGCACGGAGAATGTGAGCATATAAATATATGTGACCATTCGAGTACAGAAATAATGTTCTCATGGAGCAAAAGATCAGTGCACAAAGCCTTATAGTTTGATGTCCATTCCATCATACGACACTTCTATTCCTGCTTCATTCAGTGCCTGACGTTGTGGAGATTCTTCGTTCAAAATAGGGTTGGTATTATTAATATGAATCAATACTTTTCTTGGGCGTTCCATGGCATTCAAAATGTCCATGATTCCACCTTTACTAGATTGATCTAAGTGGCCCATTTCTTGGGCGCGTTTATCACTAATACCTTCGTGTGACATTTCATCATCTGTCCAAACAGTACCATCGACAAAGACAAGATCTGAATTTGTCATATAATCAATGACATGCTGTTCAACAACACCGAGACCCGGCGCATAGAAGAATACTTTTCCAGTTCGCGTATCTTCGATTCTAATACCCACATTATCACCCGGGACCGTATTATGACGGTGTGGTGAATAAGGAGGAGCCTCACTCTTAAGTGGAACAGCAGTGAAAACTAAACCTTCTGCTTTTGGAATAGTAAATGTTGATTCATCTGTTTTGACTTCATGCCAATTCACACCACGGAAATGCTCCAGAATATTAAATACTGGGAAACCATTTGTTAAATCATCATGAACCGCTTTAGTACAATAAACATCCCAAGGTTCAATATGTTCACGCAACATCAAAATACCCGTTGAGTGATCAATTTGAGCATCAACAATCACAATGGCAGCAATCGCCGTATCTCGTACTTTTCTTCCCGGCTGCATTGCAGGGAAATCATCCATTTGTTTCTTAATATCTGGAGAGGTATTAAATAAAATCCAATCTTCACCATTTGCACTTACGGCAATTGAAGATTGTGTGCGTGGTGTTGCTTTAACAGAGCCATCTCGTACGCCCTTACAATTCACACAATTGCAGTTCCATTGAGGGAAACCACCGCCAGCACCTGAGCCTAAAACATGTATATACATAAAATAATTAATTCCGTTGAGTCACGATTAAATCAGAGTGTTCTGAGTCCCAAAACACTCTGATTTAATGATGAAGAAATACTCGAAACCCAAGTAAACTTGAGCTCCGAGCATACATCAAAAACAGATATTAACGGTTGCAGATGTACATTGTTACTTCAAAACCGAAACGCATATCTGAATATTCTGGTGTAGTCCACATAATATTTTCTCTCTTTATATTTTAATAATAAAACTGCTTGGGGAATTCCAAACAGTGGACGCTATGTTACACCTCAGTAGTAGTGCTTACGTCAGGATTACCCCTCACACTACTAAGGATTTTCCCTATTCGTAGATTCTTTGTTTTCAAGCATAAAAAAGCCCCGACACTTTTCAGTATCGGGGCTTTCTAAAAAAACTGTTTTAACTTTGAATCTTAACGGTTACAAATGTACATTGTTACTTCAAAGCCAAAACGCATATCTGCATATTCTGGTGTAGTCCACATAATAAGTACTCCTCTATTATATTGAAATGGTTAGTCGGTCATTTCCGCTAACGTTGAATATCACTATACGCTGAAGACTTTGAAACAGTGACAGGAAAAAGCTCGATATCACTCGGGATTTTCCTCAAAAAAAAAGCCTCGATACTTTTCAGTATCGAGGCTTTTCTAATAAAGCTTTTTAACTTTGAATCTTAACGATTGCAGATGTACATTGTTACTTCAAAGCCGAAACGCATATCTGAATATTCTGGTGTAGTCCACATAGTAATTCTCCTAAAGTTTATAAAAGTTGGCGGGCCTTTCCGCTAACGTTGAATGTCACTATACGCCGTCAATTCCAAACTAGTTAGAGGAAAAATCTCGACATCACTCAGGATTTTCCTTAGTCCCTAATTATGCGTCTAAGATACCACTGCGGATCGCTAGTCTAGCGAGTTCTGCTGAATTAGATACATCCAATTTTTGCTTAATATTAGTATGATGAGTACCAACTGTTTTAGGACTTAAGCTCAATATTTCAGCAATTTCATTCACTGTTTTACCTTCAGCCAATAATCGAAACACTTCAAATTCACGTTGGCTTAATACATCAATAACATTGTCTGAGCCTGTCAGTTTTTGCATCGCAATTTGTTGAGCAATCGCAGGATCAATACTCATTTTCCCTTGCGATACTTGTTCAACCGCTTTAATCATTTCTTCAGGAGCACTTCGTTTTGGGATAAAACCTTTTGCACCAGCTTGTAATGCTCGTGTAGTAAACACACCATCCTCATGCACACTTAAGACTAAAATTCGAGCATCAGGATCTCGTGCAATAATTCTTTCTATGGCACCAATTCCACCAATACCTGGCATTGAAATATCCATCACCACAACATCAGGCTGAAATTTATTATAATCCTGTACGGCTTGTTCTCCACTATCTGCCTCAGCAACTACTGTAAACTTATCACCATCTTCTAATAACCTTTTAAACCCTGCACGAACTAATGCATGGTCATCCACCAGCAATACTTTTATTTGATTAAGACTCATTATCTTTAATTTATTCCTAATGGCAATGTGATGTGAATTAAAACGCCTTCACCCAATGCACTTGTTAATTTGAACTCACCACCTAGACTATGTGCTCGCTCTCTCATTCCTAGTAAACCAAAATCGACATCCGAGTGAAAGTCTTGCACTTCCATTCCTTTACCATCATCCGCTATATCTATTACTAATTGTTCACCTTCGTTGTTAACATTAATCCTTATTTCAGATGCATTTGCATGGCGCACAGCATTGGTGATTGATTCCTGCACCACTCTAAACACCGTCATATTCATTGCTTCACTTAAATTATTTAATTCACCTGATAGTGATAGCTTAAAGCTGATCTCTGCCTGCCTTTTCTGCCAAGCAGAAATGCTTTCTTCTAACGTTGTGATCAAGCCCAAATCATCTAATGGACTTGGTCGTAAACGTGTAATCATATTATGAACAACATCATAAATATGACTCGCTACATCAATAATAGCCTGAGCACTGGTAAAAACCTTTGGCTCTGTCTCTTCTGTTCTATTTCTGATTAAAACAGCATCTGTTTTGATCGCTGTTAAACATTGTCCCAATTCATCATGTAATTCACGAGCTAGATGTCTACGTTCTCCTTCTTGAACTTCTGCCATATGTTGGGCTAATAGGCGTGTTTCACGTAGTTGATTCTCCGCGGCTTCCATCTGTTTATGCTCAGTAATATCTCTCAAGGTACAAATAACGCCCCTGACAATTTTTTCCCGATCTAATAACGGTACCGTTGAAAGTAGTATTGAACGAGTTCCACCCTCGTCCTTTGGCAACTGAGTTTCTAGATTTTCAACTCTTTTACAACTTTCTAATGCTTCTTGGATCTGCTGTTTATTTTCTGAAAACCCTATAGAGGCTAAATCATTACCTAATAAAGAAGCACTTTGGTGATTAAGTAACTTCTCTGCCGCTGGATTACACAACAGAATATGTCCAGCATGATCGAGTGACAAAATAGCATCTCCCGACTGCTGAACCAAAACAGCTAACCGGCGATTTTCTTCAATGCTTTGTTCTAATGTCTGCCCCATTCGATTAAAAGACTGACTGATCTGATCCATTTCAGTCATTGAGAAGCGAGGGAGTCTTAAATGTAGATTACCTTGTTCAAAGCCAGATAATGCTTCCAGCAACCGTTCCAAAGGCTTGAGAAGTCTGCCAACGCCCCAATAAAGCGTTAAGCCGACAAAAATAAATATCCCTAAACCTAAAGCCAAAATACTACGAATATCTAACCAACGTTCGTTAATTTCTTGCAATGGGGCTGCGTAAATGACCATATGCCCCTGACCAAAACGTTTAGTTAGAGGGGACACTTTAGGTAATAAGATATCTATAAACCATTCAGGAGGAGAGGCTTCCTTACCTATTCTAGGTTCACCTTCAAATAGCAAGCCTTCATCATCAAACAATAAAATATGTAAACTACGAATTTCACTCAATGCCACCACGAGATCATGTAAGTGCTGATACATGCCACCTTTTCTATCTAGCCCCCCCTCTGTTGAAAGAGAAACCGTGATCAATTGTGCAGCGGCACTCATTGTTTCTTCCATATCTGCTTTTACTGACTGACGAGCATTAGAAATTAGCACCCCCATACTGACAAATAATGACATTAATAATAATGTGGCAAAAAATAAATTAACTTTTACTCTAAGATTCATTTCACAACCGTCTCTGCAGTACCTTTAGCACCTAGATTATCAACCCATCTAATTGTAATTTCATCACCCTGCTCTCCACCTACTAATTGAAATGAAAAATAGGGGTTCCGGGCCGTAGCAGTTCCACACTTGATCGTTAAAACTTCTTCATCATTTCGCCAGCAGCGAATATCTTGAATAAACTCAGCAGGAATGAGTTCTTCTGCTTCATTCTTTGCTCGTCCTGTATGCATCGGATGGGAAAGTAATACTCGTACCGTTGTATTGTCTGCTTTCAGTTTCGCACGAATGCGATCTTTTCTAGGTAAACCCATCAGCCACAGCCTCCAATATCAACTTCGACAAATCGTGATGTTTTATACAACTTACCTTCTGCACGAATAATCGCGATTACAGGCGAGTCTTCACGGATCTTAATCATACTTTTAAAAGGTAGGAGCATTGCAGGTGTTGACTCTAAACTCATTGCAAGAGGGAATGGATTTTTCTCCACTAAAATAGCAATACGCTCAATATTATTTAACTCACTTTGAACTTGAATAGGCACAGATGCACCATTAATCGCATAACTTGGTGGTGAGCCCACTTTAAAATTTAATGCAGAATCCTCTGCAATGTCAGCTTCACCTAATAAGGCTAATAAAGCATCTTCAACCGTCTCGGCATTAAACGCATTCTTCGGCCAATGTGCTAATAATTGTCGTGGCAACACTAAGCCACTTGCAGCAACCAATGCTAATGTTGATGCTGAGATAGCGCCTTTTAATATGGTTCTACGTTGTTGCATTATGTCATCTGTCATTATGACTCTTCCATCTCCGCCAAGGTAATTTCAACTTCTCGTAAACGGGAGCTAATTTTAGCTAACTGATACTCATCACCTTTTGCAAAGTCTGCTGCAATACGCAATTGATCGGCTGCTAAATGTAAACGCCCAGAAATATAATAATACTCTGCAAGCCAACTATGAGACTGACTTTTCTTACCCATATCACCTTGAGCTTGAGCTAATAGCTTATATAACTGTTGAGAGGGGGCACCTAATTCTAATTGTCTTAGTAATAACTGCGCAGCTTCATTGGGTAAGTTGGCTTGTAATAAAGCCGATACTTGCTCAAGTGACAAAGCCTGATCATCAGGGTACAGCTTCTGGTTTTCTTGATAAATAGCTAATGCTGTTGATAACCGCCCCACAGCAATTTCAATCTCAGCTAATGCTAATTGATAACTCAAGCGATCATCATCATGCTTAATAAGGTCAGCCAAGATCCGTCTCGCATGAGCATGATTTCCGACAGCAGACAAGGCCAAACTATAACCGTACAGCGTTGCTGTCTTATTCAAACTATTCCCTGTTTTCACTGCATTTTCATACTCTTGCGTCAACTGCGTTAAATTTGTGGCCGCCATCACCTTTAATTTTTCACGCATTAAATAAAATTGTAATGTATCGCCCATTTGACGCACTAATGGGTACCTCACTGCGCGCCCTCGAGCATCAGCAATACGAGATGTCGTGACAGGGTGAGTGCGTAAAAACTCAGGGACTGCATTACCTGTATAGAAGCGGCTTGCCTGCTGTAGTCGCTCAAAAAAAGCGGGCATCGCCAAAGCATCAAATCCTGAGCGAACTAAGGTATGCATGCCTAAATTATCCGCCTCAGACTCATTAGCTCGCGTAAAATTCAGCTGCGATTGAACGCCACCTGCTTGTACAGCCATGATTGCAGCACTGCCCACCGCAGGATCAGCCGCACCCAATAATGCTGCGGCAATCATCGCTATCGTCATAGGAATACTCATCTGTTGAGACTTCTCAAAACTGCGTAATAAATGGCGCTGAGTAACATGAGCAATCTCATGAGCTAATACCGATGCAACCTCATCTTCACGCTGACTCGTTAATAATAAGCCGCTATTCACGCCAATAAAACCACCAGGGGCTGCAAACGCATTCACCGCAGTATCCGGCACCATAAAAAAAGTAAAAGGGAGATGTGGCGCATCACTATTAGCAACCAAGCGATAACCTAATGATTGTAAATAACTGTTTATTTCAGGATCATCAAGCAAATCAACTGACTGCTGTAAGCGCCAATAAAAGCCTAAACCGATTTGGTATTCTTGTTGGGGAGAGATTAAAGACCCCGCGCTATCACCAATTTCAGGCAATGCGATCTCTACAGCTCGCGTTATAGTCAACGGCCACAGGATTAGTCCCAATAACACTATTTTTATAAATTTTCTCATATCAACCATATGACACTTAGGGTCTATCCCCATAATAAATGAAACTGCTTGA
>JAQRMU010000057.1:21519-24091 GCA_028598975.1 Gammaproteobacteria bacterium
GCAGTTTCATTTATTATGGGGATGAACAAGGGTTCCAGCAAGACAAAAAAGCTATTTCAGTTTATTATTACACGTTTATATAGATACCTTTTTACGGAAATAACCATGTCACACTTTGATGTAGAACTTGATACCTCGGGCTTAAATTGCCCCCTTCCAGTACTAAAAGCACGTAAAGCATTATCAGAAATGGATGCGGGGCAACGTCTACACCTGATCGTAACAGATGCAGGGGCTCATCAGGATATTCCTGCATTCTCAAAAATGACAGGCAACCCATTGATTGAATCAAGCGAAAATGAAGGAATATTACATTTTATTCTTGAAAAAGGAGCAGAATAATGGCGAAAAAATTAGCAATCATTGCCAGCAAAGGCACACTTGATGGTGCATACCCGCCATTTTTATTAGCTTCAACTGCTGTAGCTCTAGGGTTCGAAGTAAAAATATTCTTCACTTTTTATGGTTTACAGTTACTCAATAAGAATCTAAATTTGAAAGTCTCACCGCTCGGCAACCCAGCAATGCCAATGCCTGTTCCCGTACCCAGCATTGTACAAGTTATCCCAGGTCTTGAATGGTTTGCGACATGGATGATGAAACGTAAATTAAAACAAAAAGGCGTGGCAAGTGTAGAGCAACTGCGTGATATTTGTGTTGAGACGGGGGTTGACCTTATTGCCTGTCAAATGACCGTTGATCTCTTTGATTTCAACGAAGAAGACTTCATCGATGGTATTAGCTCTGGCGGAGCAGCAACTTACTTAGAGTTTGCTGGTGAAGCTGACGTTTCACTTTACATCTAAAACATAAAACCGGTCAGGCTGCATAGCCAGAATATAGTGATATATAGCCTGATCGCACACCCTCCGCAATATTTTGTAGCTCCCCATAGTATTACTCACCAAGCATTTGCCTTAATTCCAAATTTATAAATATAAAACGCTGTAAAAAACACCCGATATATAAAGTGCTTCCTTACACATAAAAAGGTTGTATTAATTCAGAAATGCTTTATCGTTAGGCTTAATTCCACTATCTATAATATGGTAATTATATGGAGCTTAACGCCTTAATCGTAGATGAAGGTTATATTATTTCAAAACCTAAAATACTGGACAGTATTTGCCTCTGGCACCGTAGCTGGGAAAAAACCTCCCAATTTGAAACCGACTCCAACAACGTTAGTTTTAGTTTATTAACGATGACAGCGAATACATCATCTTAATGAAGAAGTGCTTAACCATACTAAGTGTTTTTTGAATGGTGCCCCCGGCGCGATTCGAACGCACGGCCTTCCCCTTAGGAGGGGTTAGGCAATTCATTAACACATTGATTTTAATGCTGAATAATTGTCACTATAAATTTGGTGACCATTTGGCAAAACAATAGCACTCAACTACCAGCAAAGAAATGCGTCCCTGACAGGATTCAAACCTGTAATCTATCCCTTCATACCACTATAGTTTTCACTACCGATTTATTTTCCAATCGTTTGTAGTCTGGAATACACCTTCACCATAGGTTCATCACCTTTAGGTGCTGTCCGTCTACTCTCTACACCTTCCATCCAATACTTACCTTGGATGGCTTGGCTCGGTATTGCCACCACCACTATGTACTGAGGTTTCACCGAGTTTGAACAGTTCTACATTAGCCGTTTCCCGCTAAGCACCCAATTTTATACTAGGAGGGGATTGCGATATTCAATTTCGCCACAGGGACATTTGCATTTGCCGCCGCATTTTAACATCAATAGTTTATATACAAAACCTATATCATCTTTCTACTTATATCATCCTGGCACATCACTAATGGACCCCGTAAAATAGAATGTTGTCTTCAATAAGACAGCCAGAATTGGATGTACAAACATTCAAAGCTGATTATTCACCTCATAAGGATTTATGACAATGACTAATCACCCTACTTCACCATCTATATATGTTTCCGTTTTATCGGACTACAACAGCGGTTACCTTCATGGAAAATGGATAGATGCAACACTACCTGTTGATGAAATCTATCAAGACATAAACAAACTGTACATCACAAGTAAATTTACTAACGTTACTGCAACAGTCTGTAATGAATGTGACTTCATCAAACTTTATGAACACGACAAATGTAGTAGCTGTAATTCCCCCAATATCAAGACTGTTCCAGCATCAGAAGAATATTCCGTACATGATTCAGAAGGGTTCGCACCATTTGAAATATCAGAATATTCCAACATTGAAGAAATAGCTTCTATGGCTGATATTTTGTCTAATGTAGGTAATGATGAAGGCTTGGCTAAAATAACGTTCCTAGCGTCAGTATACCAGGACTTGGACGTAATTAAAGATAAAATTGATGATGTAATTTTGTTTAATGGTAGTCGTGGTGACTACGCTGAACAGCTTATTGATGATTGCTATTCCGTGCCTGACTTCCTCGTTAATTACATAGATTACCCTAATCTCTAGATAGAAAACACTAAAACTCAGGAAGCCTTGGCTGTATAATGGTTTGTGACAAAACGCACCAACACCCAATGGGTGATACAACACAAGGCTTAAGATGATTCTAC
>JAQRMU010000058.1 GCA_028598975.1 Gammaproteobacteria bacterium
TCTCGGGCTGGTTTATTAACCATTGCCCAATTGATGGAGTCGATGCAGCTGGCAGAACGTGTTGATCAGCACTTTCCTGCACCTAAAAGTAACCGCGGTTTTAACCCGTCAACCTACATTCTCGAATGCTCTTATCGAGAATCTAGAGTATTAAGCAGATCCCAACTAGAAACATGCTGGGATGACGAAAAAATATGCATCTTGAATTATTGCGGGTATAAAGGCCGTGTTGATCATCATTCATTGCGGGCTTTTTATTTATAACTTAGTAAAAAAAGGTGTTTGAGCTATGAAATCTAAAATCGTGTTTATCAGTTTACTCAGTCTGTTTTTAATAGGCTGCGTTGATTCTGCCTCGGTCCGATATGGCGACTCAAAGCCGCATTATAAACATGCACCACCACCTCATGCCCCTGCCCATGGCTATCGCCACAATCACAAAAAGCATGATATGAGTTATGACTCAGGCTTGAGTGTTTATGTTGTTCTTGGATTGACTGATCACTATTTTGATAATGGCATCTACTACCGCTATCGCGATGGCGCATGGCAAGTAAGTGCAAGCATTGGTGGACATTGGGAAAATACTGTTAACCACGCTGTTCCTTCAAAATTGTTCAAGTCAAAAATGAAAGAGCTTAAGCATCAGAAAAAGCACCATAATAAAGGTAAAGGTAAAGATAAAAAGAAAAAATGGGATAACGATTAAAAGCTATCTTTCCATTTTCTAAGCTCCGTAAATACCGCCTGTTGGCTATCTAACTGCTGAGCAGACCATCGCTCAGCGGCTTTATTTACATCGCTCTGCCCACAACGTAGAAAAGGATTTGTTTGACGTTCTAAAGCCAGTGTTGATGGCAAGCTAACTTCCCCTTGCTTTCGCATTAATGCTGTATCAACAATCCGTTGTCGAATCGCCTCATTCTTAGGCTCAATCTCCACTGCAAAACGCAAATTAGCCTCAGTGTATTCATGGGCACAATAGATGAGTGTTTCTGAGGGAAGCTCGACCACCTGTTGTAATGACCGGAATAACAGCTCGGCTGGGTTGCCATGAAGCCGTCCACAGCCTGCGCCAAACAAGGTATCACCACAAAATAAACACCCTTCCATTAAAAAGCCAATATGTCCTTTCGTGTGACCGGGAAGATCCAATACTCGAAATGCAGGAAAATGAGGACTAATACTCAGCTCATCACATGCTGATAGAGGATGAGTAATGTGTGGAATAAACTCATTTTCTGGGCCATAGACAGGAAGGTCATACTGCTCAAGTAAATCGCCAATGCCATCAACATGATCATGACAACCGTGAGTAATCAATATCGCAATAGGGATAAGATCGTGCTGTTTAATCGCATCAAACACCGGCACAGCATCTCCCGGATCAACAATTAATACATGTTGCGTATCCGGAGCATGAATGAACCAGATATAATTATCGTTAAAGGCAGGAATGGCATCTATTTTTAGCATGGTATTGTCACTGATGAGGTGTGCTCATGGTTGATTATAAGGCGAATACGGAAAAAATAATGGCTGAATGGTGGCAAAGCCCGCTTGGTCATCGCATTTTGGCTCAAGAACAAACAGTAATACAGTCTCTTACAGCGCATTTTCACGGTTATTATCAACTTCAGATCGGCATAAAACAACCGCTATTACCTTCTCTATCTCGACCTTGCATACAAAAAGTAATGGCACTTTCGGCTGATGTTCAAGGAGAGAGTATATCCTTACCCTTTAAATGCCACAGCATTGATTCTCTCTTATTGGGTCATGTCTTAGAGTTTTCTTCCGAACCTCATCAAGTATTGAGAGAGGTAGAGCGTATTTTAGTTGCAGATGGAACGGTCGTTCTGTGCTGTTTTAATCCTTGGAGTTTATGGGGGCTGCGCCGGCTATTATCATGGCAAGAAGCCCCGCCATGGCAAGGCACATTTTTTAGTCAAACTCGAATTAAAGATTGGTTAGCACTGTTAAACTTTGAGGTAGTCTCAAGCAAACATTGTCTATTTCGTCCTGCAATTCAAAGCCCAAAGTGGTTTGACCGCCTTAATGTAATCGAACGCTGGGGAAAGCGTTTGTGGCCTATTTTCTCTGGCATCACTATTTTAGTTGCCAAAAAACGCACAATCCCTCTTACTCCAGTTACAATGTCATGGCGAGCAAAACAGTTATTTCCGAACCCATTAGCTCAACGACCTGCCAGTAGAGGAAATGTGAGAACCCCGTATAATTCCCGTTCAAAAGTAAAATCATGAGCATAAAATAACAATGGCAGAACAAACAAAACGTCAGGTTGTATTAGATACTGAAACTACGGGCTTAAGCCCAGCAGATGATCACCGAATTATTGAGATTGGGTGTGTCGAAGTTATCAACCGTCGTTTAACGGGGCAGACCTTTCATCAATACATTAACCCTCACCGTGAAATTGATGCGGGTGCGATGGAAGTGCATGGTATTACCCAAGAGTTTCTTGCCGACAAACCTAAGTTTGCTGATATTGTTGCCGACTTTATGCAGTTTATTGAAGGTGCAGAGCTCGTTATCCATAATGCCGCATTTGACGTTGGCTTTCTTGATCATGAATTAGCCAAAATAAAAACGGAAAAGCGCCGCATAACAGATGTCAGTACTGTACTTGATACGCTAAAACTTGCTCGAGACAAACATCCTGGCCAGAAAAATAATCTTGATGCTTTATGTCGCCGTTATGGCATAGACAATTCTAATCGTGACTTACATGGTGCCTTACTCGATTCCGAAATATTAGCCGACGTTTACCTCGCAATGACAGGTGGACAAGTTAGCCTTTCTTTAACCTCTGAAGCTCCCGTTACCTCGAACCAAAAGAATGACGATGCCACGATCATCAAACAGAAAAGTCGTGGACCATTACGCGTTATTAAAGCCGATGATGAAGAGCTAATTGCTCATCAAGAAAACTTACAGCTACTCGATAAAAAAAGTGGTGGAAAGTGTGTTTGGCTAAAATAAACAAATTTCCCAGAATACTTGAAATTAAAATTTACGCCCCCAAATGTCAGGATTAAGACAATCAATCCGGAAACGTAAACATCATGAGTAACGAAGAAATCGACAACACAGAACCTGAAAAGACTGAAGACTCAGAAGTAGAAGTAGAAATCAACGAAGACCCAGCCGCATTGCTTGAAGATGCGCGCAATAAAGCTGATGAACATTGGAATGAACTTTTACGTGCACGTGCTGATATGGAAAACCTACGCCGCCGCCAATCACGTGACTTAGAAAATGCACACAAACGTGCTTTAGATAAGTTTGTTGGTGAATTACTGCCAATTTATGACAGTATGGAATTAGGACTAAATGCTTCAAACGGTGAAGAAGCATCATTAGAAACAGTCCGTGAAGGTCTTGAAATGACCATGAAGATGTTTCTATCTTCAATCAACAAGTTCGGCTTAGAACAAGTTAACCCTGAAGAAGGAGAGACTTTTGATCCTGAACTTCACCAAGCGATGGCCATGCAACCCGTTGAAGGCGTTGAAGCTAACAAAGTATTAAATGTAGCTCAAAAAGGCTTCCAATTTAATGGTCGCTTACTTCGCCCAGCGATGGTACTTGTTTCTCAATAAGCAAAAAACCACATAGAAAACAATAAAGTGGAAGCTAGGGCTTGAAATTAGTTTTTCGCCCCCCCACTTATTAATCAACAGCTGGTGTAGCCAGCACAAAATATTAGAAAATGGAGAATAAACAATGGCTAAAATTATTGGTATTGATTTAGGTACAACAAACTCATGTGTATCTGTATTAGAAGATGGTAAGGCACGTGTAATCGAAAACAGTGAAGGTGATCGCACCACACCATCGATTGTTGCCTTTACGAAAGATGACGAGGTTATTGTTGGTCAATCAGCAAAACGTCAAGCAGTCACAAACCCTAAAAACACATTATTTGCAATCAAACGTTTGATTGGCCGTATGTTTAAAGATGATGTTGTTCAGCGTGATATCGACATGGTTCCTTACAGCATCGTTGAAGCTGATAACGGTGATGCATGGGTTGATGCTAATGGTAAAAAAATGGCACCACCTGAAGTATCTGCCCGTGTTTTGATGAAAATGAAAAAAACAGCAGAAGACTTCTTAGGTGAAGAGGTAACGGAAGCGGTTGTAACCGTTCCTGCTTATTTCAATGACTCACAACGTCAAGCAACTAAAGATGCAGGTAAAATTGCTGGTTTAGAAGTTAAACGTATTATCAATGAGCCAACAGCAGCAGCACTAGCTTACGGTATGGATAAAAAACGTGGTGATTCAACTATCGTAGTTTATGACTTAGGTGGTGGTACATTCGACGTATCTATTATCGAAATTGCTGACATTGAAGGCGAACACCAGTTTGAAGTATTAGCAACAAATGGTGATACATTCTTAGGTGGTGAAGATTTTGATCAACGAGTTATTGAGTTTTTAGTAGATGAATTCAAAAAAGACCAAGGTATCGATTTATCAAATGATCCTTTAGCACTTCAACGTCTAAAAGATGCCGCTGAAAAAGCAAAAATCGAATTGTCTTCAAGTGAACAAACTGACATTAACCTACCGTATGTAACGGCTGATGCTACAGGTCCAAAACATTTAGAAGTTCGTCTAACTCGTGCAAAACTAGAATCTTTAGTTGAAGATCTAGTCAAACGCAGCATGGAACCATGTAAGAAAGCATTAAAAGATGCTGGCTTATCACTTTCTGAAATTGATGATGTTATCTTGGTTGGTGGTCAAACACGTATGCCAATGGTTCAAGCAGCAGTTGAAGAGTTATTTGGTAAAGCACCTCGTAAAGATGTGAACCCTGATGAAGCCGTTGCTTCTGGTGCGGCAATTCAAGCGGCGGTACTTGCTGGTGATGTTAACGATGTTCTATTACTTGATGTAACACCATTGAGCCTAGGTATCGAGACAATGGGCGGCGTGATGACTAAGTTAGTTGAGAAAAATACAACTATCCCAACTAAAGCTAACCAAACATTCTCAACAGCGGATGATAACCAACCTGCTGTAACAATTCATGTGCTTCAAGGTGAGCGTGAAGTAGCTTCTGGTAACAAATCATTAGGTCGTTTTGACTTATCTGATATTCCACCAGCACCTCGTGGTCAGCCACAAATCGAAGTAACCTTTGATATTGATGCCAACGGTATTTTGAATGTATCTGCGAAAGATAAAGTAACAGGTAAAGAACAATCTATCGTCATCAAAGCATCAAGTGGCTTGTCTGATGAAGAAGTTGAAAAAATGGTTCAAGATGCTGAAGCGCATGCTGAAGAAGATCGTAAGTTCCAAGAACTTGCTACAGCACGTAATACAGCAGATGCTTTGGTTCATTCAACTAAGAAATCTATCACTGACTTGGGTGACAAGTTAGATGCAGATGAAAAAGTGAAGATAGAAGCAGCTATTGAAGCATTGGAAGAAGCAGTTAAAGGCGAAGATAAAGATGATATCGAAGCTAAAACAACTGCATTGACTGAAGCATCAGGAAAATTAGCAGAACAAGCTTATGCTGAAAATGCAGAAGCTGGTGCAGCACCTGAAGGTGAAGCATCTGCAGAAGCCGCTGATGATGTTGTTGACGCTGAGTTTGAAGAAGTAGATGACGACAAAAAATAATCTTTAAAAAGATTATTAATAAAACAAACAGACGTAGAGTTTCTCTGCGTCTGTTTTGTTGTATTTAAAGCTAATAGATTTTTAGGTAATTATAAGTAATGGCAAAAGAAGACTTTTACGAAACGCTTGGCGTATCACGTACCGCAACGGAGGCTGAAATTAAAAAGGCTTACCGTCGCATGGCAATGAAATACCATCCTGATCGTAATCCTGATAATGCTGATGCTGAAGCACATTTCAAAGAAGCAAAAGAAGCCTACGAAATTTTATCTGATGCACAAAAACGTGCGGCCTATGATCAATTTGGTCATGCGGGCGTTGATCAATCTGCCGGTGGTCATCGTGGCGGTGGCGGTTTTAGTGATGTATTCGGTGATGTATTCAGTGATATCTTTGGCGCATCAGGTGGTGGCAGACAAAACTATCGCGGTGCCGACTTACGTTATCATCTTGATCTCTCGTTAGAAGATGCCGTTGCCGGCACAACCGTAAAAATCCGCATTCCTGTTAGTGTTGAGTGTAAAACATGTAGTGGTAGTGGTGCCAAGAAAGGCACTAAACCTGTTACCTGTACAACCTGTGGTGGTCATGGTCAGGTTCGTATGCAACAAGGTTTCTTCCAAGTACAACAACCGTGTCCACACTGTCACGGTACAGGACAAATGATTTCTGACCCTTGTGGCGATTGTCATGGTGAAGGCCATGTTCAAGAGCATAAAACATTATCAGTTAAAGTCCCTGCTGGCGTAGATACAGGTGATCGTATTCGTCTATCTGGAGAAGGAGAAGCGGGCACAGGTGGTGCGGGATCAGGTGACCTTTATGTTGAAGTTCAAGTAAAACGTCATGATGTCTTTACCCGAGATGGCAGTAATTTATATTGTGATGTTCCCATCGGTTTTGTCACAGCAAGCTTAGGTGGCGAGCTAGAAGTACCGACCTTAAATGGTAAAGCTAACTTAAAAGTACCAGAAGGCACACAAACAGGCACACAGTTCCGCCTACGTAGTAAAGGTGTAAAATCTGTTCGTGGTGGCCCAGTTGGTGATTTAATGTGCCGAGTTATTATTGAAACACCAGTCAAACTATCCAAGAAACAAAAAGAATTATTACAAGAATTTGATGATACCTTACAAGGTAGTCATCACAGCAAACATAGCCCTAAACATAGCTCATGGTTAGATGCTGTTAAGAAGTTTTTTGATTAAATAATATAAATCGTCATTCCCGCATGCTTTTTAGCTTTTTGTCATTCCCGCATGCTTTTAGCGGGAATCTATGTTGTATAATCTGGATCCCGGCTTAAAGCTACCGGGATGACGATGCAATACCAATTTCACCTAGGAACAATAACATGGCAACACGTATAGCAATTAATGGTGCAGCTGGCCGAATGGGACGCTGTTTAATCCAAGCTGTTGAACAAACAGAAGGCTTAGAGCTGAGTGCTGCAATTGATCGTGCTGAATCAAGCTTAATCGGTGCAGATGCTGGAGAGCTTGCTGGTGTTGGCACTTTAGATGTCACTTTAACTGCTGATGTTGAGGCCGCTACACGCATTTCGGATGTCATTATTGATTTCACCTTACCCGAAGTAACAATGGCATTATTGCCTCACTGCACAGCCAATAATTGTCGTCTTGTGATTGGTACAACAGGCTTCTCATCAGAACAAAAACAAGCGATTGATGATGCAGCACAACAGGTATCAATGGTCTTGGCACCTAATATGAGTGTCGGTGTGAACCTGTCTCTTAAACTACTGGATATTGCTGCTCGCGTATTAGGTGATGATGTTGATATTGAAATTGTTGAAGCACACCACCGCCATAAAGTAGATGCACCATCAGGTACAGCATTACGCATGGGTGAAGTAGTTGCTGATGCCTTGGGCCGTGACTTAAAAGAATGCGCCGTATACGGTCGTGAAGGTCGCACAGGTGAACGTGACCGAAAAACAATTGGTTTTGCTACCGTTCGTGCTGGTGATATTGTTGGTGATCACACCGTCATGTTTGCCGATGAAGGTGAGCGTGTAGAAATTACCCATAAAGCATCAAGTCGTATGACCTTTGCATTGGGTGCTATGCGTGCATCAAGTTGGTTAATGAAACAACAATCAGGTTTATTTGATATGCAGGATGTTTTGGATTTAAGAGATTAAATTTTCACCACAGAGGCACAGAGGGCACGAAGAAAACTCTGATTGCGACTCAAACTGTAGGAGCGGCTTTAGCCGCGAACAGAAGCCTAAAGTAAAGTTCGCCTATATACCCGTAATCATTCAAGATGCAGGTTTTTTACTTCGTCATCCCAGCATGCTTCTAGCTGGGATCTACTTAATACAATAGATTCTCGATAAGAGCATTCGAGAATGACCTGCGCTGTAAGCCCTGCCTCTTCATTTGTCATGGGTATAGATTGTTCCACAGCCCATTCGGGGATGAATCCCCTCCTACATAAAAACTAAAACTTATAAACAACAGGCAAAAAAATACCCTCAATTCAGGGTATTTTTATATCTAGCTTTCTAAAAAATGATTCTTAGAAGCTACGACCAATACCAACACCCCAAACGATAGGGTTAAGGTCTACTTCAACAGAATGACCAGTGCTGAAGTTTGCTTTTGTATCCATGTCGATGTATTTAACATCTAAGTTAACAAACCAGTCATCATTGATAGCTACGTCAACACCTGCTTGTGCAGCTAAGCCCCAAGAGCTTTCCATAGTAACGCTTACACCAAGATCAGAAAAAGTTCCTTGAGTATCTTCATCAAAGAAGTATGTGTAATTCACACCTGCACCCACATATGGGCGGATATTTGAATCAGGCGCAAAATGATATTGCAATATTAATGTAGGTGGTAAAGCATTAGCCTCAATAACGTCAGGATCTGCTAAGCCCGCTCCAAATGCAGTAACAGTATGCTCTGAGTAGCCTAGAATAAGTTCAGCACCTATATTGCGAGTAATCATATACGTGATATCTAACTCAGGAATAGTATCATTATCAACTGTTACACCAGTATTAGCTACCGGTGCACCATTCAAATGAAGAACATCAGTATCGACGCCAAGGTTAACATTAACAATACGACCGCGAACTAACCAGTCGCCTGCTTCATATGCCATTACTGGTGTAGCAATTGCTGAAATACCTGTTGCAGCTAATAGTGCAATTGCAAGTTTTGTTGCTTTCATTTTTTTGTTCTCCGTTATCACTAATCTATAAAACCTTAATGTGTGCAGATCATACGGGATTAGAGATTTATATCCATGATCTAGATCAATTTGTGTGGTAATTCTAGCCTTATCCCTCAATTCCGCAAGGATATTGACCTATTTTGTTAGTTTTATACCTTAAAACGACTGTTCTTTGTGGCTTTTTAACCACATAATGCCTTTAATCTATCCATGTCTTGCAGTGAGATCGCTTTGCCGTCCAGTGTAATAAGGCCTTCTTCTTGAAAGCGAGAGAAGATTCTACTCACTGTTTCTACCGCCAAGCCAAGATGATTGGCAATATCGCCACGAGACATGCTCAATTGAAAGTCAGTGGCAGAAAAACCACGGTCATGGAATCGTTTCGATAATGATAATAAATAAGTGGCTAGCTTTTCTTTCGATGTTTTCTTACCCAGCAACAACATCAAACTTTTATCACCCGCAAGCTCTTTGCTTAAGCGTGTTAACAACTGAACTTGTAGTTGTGGCATCTCCTTGCCAATATCTTGCAAGCTGTCATAAGGTAGCTCACACACACTACTGCTTTCTAATGCTTTTGCTGTTGATTGATATGACTCATGATGAATCGCATCTAAACCAATAAACTCACCAGGGAAATAAAACCCTGTCACTTGTTCTCGGCCATTACTTGTAGAAATCGTTGTTTTAAACGATCCTGAGCGCACAACGTATAATGATTTAAAGCTATTTTCTTCAGAAAAAAGAGATTGACCACGCTTATAACCTTGACTGCGCGTAATAATCTCATCTAACTTATTGAGATCATTATTGTGCAAACCTAACGGTAGGCATAGGCGGTAAAGTGAGCAATCCTGACAAGCAACGTGATCATGTTCAATTTTTGCAAGGTCGTTAAACAGTGGCGTTACATTGTTTGATTGAGCCATTACACATCCTATCTATCAGTATGCACTAATGATACCCCTTCAAACCCGTCTCCGAAACAGTTATTATGTTTATTTATTTCTGACTTTCTGGAAAAACCATGACATCTCGTAGCGCAACGGTTACGCGTAACACGCTTGAAACCCAAATTGAGGTCACCTTAAACCTTGATGGTAGCGGTCAATTAACGGCTGAAACAGGTGTGCCTTTTCTTGACCATATGATGGAGCAAATCGCCCGTCATGGCTTGTTTGACCTAACAGTCCACGCCAAAGGCGATCTCCACATTGATGCACATCATACTGTTGAAGATATTGGCATCACAATTGGCCAAGCATTAAAACAAGCCCTTGGCGATAAAAAAGGTGTTGTACGCTACGGTCATGCTTATGTTCCGCTAGATGAAGCATTATCTCGTGTTGTCTTAGATTTATCTGGCCGACCAGGCATAGAATTTGATGTAACATTCACTCGCGACAAGATTGGTGAGTTTGATGTTGATTTGTTTTATGAATTCTTCCAAGGTTTAGTAAACCATGCTGGTCTAACATTACATATAGACTCAATCAAAGGCCGCAATGCCCACCATATTGCTGAAACAATTTTCAAAGCATTTGGCCGCGCATTACGCATGGCTGTTACGCTTGATCAGCGGGCATTAGAGCAGTTACCATCAACCAAAGGTGCTTTATAGATTTTTTGCGTATCAAGTTCGCCTTTTATTACGTAAAATAGTCTTTTAAACATAGGATACTCGGGTTAATTTATGAGTCACATAGCTGTGATCGATTATGGCATGGGCAATTTGCGCTCTGTCTCAAAAGCACTAGAAACAGTTTCCAATGGCATACCCGTTGAAGTAACCGCTGATCCTGAACGCATTCTAAGCGCCAGCCATATTGTTTTCCCTGGTCAAGGTGCTATCCGAGCATGTCTTGGCGAAGTTCAACGTCTCGGCTTAACGGATGTTATTAAACAAGTCGCGGCTGAAAAACCTTTTTTAGGTATCTGTATTGGTATGCAGTTATTACTGACGCATAGTGATGAAAATAACGGTGTCGATGGCCTAGATATTTTTGCTGGCAATGTTCACCACTTTGATCTCGAGCCAACTCAAGCGTTAAAAGTACCGCATATGGGGTGGAATCAAGTTCATCAAACCTCTGCACATCCTTTATGGAAAGACATTGAACAAGATAGTCGCTTCTATTTTGTGCATAGTTATTATGTTGATCCCGATGATGACGCTGTCACTGCGGCAACAACTGAATATCCAAATACATTTACATCTGCCATTTATAAAGACAATATCTTTGCTGTGCAATTTCATCCAGAGAAGAGTCACCATGCTGGCCTACAATTATTAAAAAACTTTTTAAACTGGGACGGACAGTCTCAAACATAGTCTAAAAATATGGAGAACTCCTTATGTTATTAATCCCTGCCATTGATCTAAAAGAAGGTCACTGTGTCCGTTTACGTCAGGGACGTATGGAAGATAACACCGTCTTTTCAAAAGACCCTGTTGCTGTTGCAAGACAGTGGGTTGAAGCTGGTGCAAAACGTTTACACCTAGTTGATTTAGATGGTGCTTTTGCTGGCAAACCTGTTAACGCCGGAGTTATCCACGAGATCTGTAAAGAATTCCCTGATCTTGATGTACAAATCGGTGGCGGTATTCGTGATGAAGATACCA
Source organism: Gammaproteobacteria bacterium (assembly GCA_028598975.1). Classification (GTDB taxonomy): domain Bacteria; phylum Pseudomonadota; class Gammaproteobacteria; order Nitrosococcales; family Methylophagaceae. The sequence goes on from JAQRMU010000058.1 coordinate 11,495, forward strand.
TTCAAACCTACTTAGAAGCCGGTGTTCGTTACGTTATAGTCGGAACAAAAGCAGTAAATGCACCACACTTTGTTGGTGATATTTGTGCTGAATTCCCAGGCCATATTATTGTTGGCCTTGATGCAAAAGATGGCAAAGTAGCCATTGATGGCTGGTCAAAACTCTCTCACCACGATGTGACGGATATTGCTAAACACTTTGAACAAGATGGCGTTGAAGCTATTATCTACACTGATATTAGCCGTGATGGCATGATGCAAGGTGTCAACCTTGAATCAACACGTGATTTAGCACGTGCAATCAAGATTCCTGTTATTGCATCAGGTGGCGTAACAGATTACAACGATGTTAAAGCCTTATGTCACTATGAAAGTGAAGGGGTTATGGGAGCAATTGTTGGTCGTGCTATTTATGAAGGCACGATTGATCTAGCCGAAGGCCAAGCATTAGCAGATCGCCTGAACCCACCACAAGATTATAGATAAAATGGGACTTGCAAAGCGTATTATTCCTTGTCTTGATGTCGACAATGGTCGCGTTGTTAAAGGCGTGCAATTTGTTGATATTCGTGATGCTGGCGACCCTGTTGAGGTGGCCAAGCGCTATAATGAACAGGGTGCTGATGAAATTACTTTTTTAGACATTAAAGCCACCCATGACAACCGTGACACCATGGAACATGTGGTTGAAGCTGTGGCAAGTCAAGTATTCATCCCACTAACTGTTGGCGGTGGTATTCGCACCGTTGATGATATTCGTCGTATGCTCAATGCCGGTGCTGACAAAGTTGGCATTAATTCAGCCGCAGTTACAAACCCTGAGTTTGTTCGTGAAGCGGCCGAGAAATTTGGCTCACAATGTATTGTTGTTGCCATTGATGCTAAACGTGTTTCAGCAGATGGTGAACCAAAACGCTGGGAAATCTTCACCCACGGTGGTCGCAAAGAAACCGGAATTGATGCGATTGAGTGGTCTAAAAAGATGGTTGACCTTGGTGCTGGTGAATTACTATTAACAAGCATGGATCGAGATGGTACAAAATCAGGGTTTGATTTAGATCTTACCCGTGCCGTAAGTGATGCTGTTGTTGTACCCGTTATTGCCTCTGGTGGTGTCGGTGAGTTACAAGATTTAACAGATGGTGTAAAACTAGGTCGTGCAGATGCAGTGCTAGCTGCCAGTATTTTTCACTTTGGCGAACATACAGTAGAAGAAGCCAAGCAACAAATGGCTAGCCAAGGTATTGAGGTTCGACTGTAATGGACTTCTTAGACCAAGTGAAATGGAATGATGCCGGCTTAGCTCCTGTTATCACTCAAGAATTTGCAACAAAGCAAGTACTCACTTTAGCTTGGATGAATAAAGAGTCATTACGACTTACGGTTGAAACAGGTCATGCTGTTTATTGGTCCCGTTCTCGTCAAAAACTTTGGCACAAAGGTGAAGAGTCGGGCAACCAGCAACTTATAAAGTCACTTCGTTTAGACTGTGATAATGATGCCATTTTGATCGAAGTTGAACAAAAGGGTGGCATTGCCTGTCATACTGGACGTCACCATTGTTTTTACCAACAGCTTGTTGATGGGCAATGGCAGACAATCGAAAAGGTTTTGAAAGATCCTAAAGAGATGTATAGCTGATAAGCTATATTTACCAAGATCGTCATTCCCGTGAAAACGGGAATCCATGGATAGTCGCACTATCTACGGTCCATGGCCCCCCGCATACGCGAGGATGACCAAAAAGTATTTAAGTGGTAATCGGTATTATTATGAATGATGTTCTAAATAAATTAGCTGACGTTCTGGAAGCGCGTAAACAGGCTGATCCTGAAAGCTCTTATGTTGCCAGCCTGTACCATAAGGGTACAGATACCATTCTTAAAAAGTTAGGTGAAGAAGCAACAGAGACCGTTATTGCTGGTAAGGGCGGCGATCGTGACGAGATCATCTACGAAACTGCTGACTTATGGTTCCACAGCTTAGTCTTACTTGCTCACAATGATATTAGTCCTCAAGTCATTCTTGATGAGCTTGATCGACGTTTTGGTTTATCTGGCATTGAAGAAAAAGAAAGCCGAGGGAATAAATAATGTCTGACTGTCTGTTTTGCAAGATTGTTGCAGGAGAAATCCCATCTTCAAAAGTATATGAAGATGAACAACTCTTCGTCTTTAAAGATATCAACCCCAAGGCAGCAGTTCATTTATTAGTGGTCCCCAAAATTCATCTTGATAGCCTCGATGATGTAACATCTGAACACCACGATCTCATTGCGAAGATGATGCTCAAACTCCCCGAACTTGCTCGTTCACAAGGCTTAGAAAATGGGTTCCGTACCATTATTAATACCGGCCCAGATGGTGGACAAGAAGTAGGGCATTTACATATTCATATTTTGGGCGGCCTCGGTCTGCCCGGCTTTAATTAGGAGTACAACATGGGATTAGGCGGCATTAGCATTTGGCAATTACTCATTGTTTTAGTCATTATCATTTTATTGTTCGGCACTAAAAAACTACGCTCTTTAGGCGGTGATTTAGGTAGCGCAATCAAAAGCTTCAAACAATCAGTGCGTGAGGGTGAAGATTCTGTTGATAAGAATGATGCATCCATTAGCCATTCAGATGATAACGTGCAAAATAAAACCACTGAAAAAGACACACACTCGAGCTAAATACAGTGTTTGATATCGGTTTCTGGGAATTACTACTTATTGCCATCGTTGCATTAGTTGTTGTTGGGCCTGAACGCTTACCAAAACTGATTCGCGTCGTGGGATTGTGGGTTGGCAAAGCCAATGCGTCCGTACAATCTATCCGTAGTGAAATTTCACGCGAACTGCGTGCAGAAGAACTAAAACAAGCGCTAAATAAAACCGTATTAGAAAGTGAACAATCAATTAATGCACTAAAAACATCTGTTGATCTCACTGAAGTCGACAGTGCAAAAACAGCAGATAAAACAATAAAAGATAACAATGGCAACGGATAATCAACAACCGTTAATTTCACACCTTATAGAGCTTCGAGATCGTCTACTACGAGGCGTTCTAGCCGTGCTAATTATTGCGGCTTGCTTATTGCCTTTTTCCAATGACTTGTATCACTTCTTGTCTGAACCTCTTTTACGTCACCTGCCAGAAACCAGCACCATGATTGCTACAGAAGTAGCCTCACCGTTTCTGATTCCTTTTAAACTTACGCTAAGTGTTGCAATATTATTAGCAATTCCTATCTTGTTATATCAACTATGGGCATTTATTGCGCCCGGCTTATATGATAATGAACGAAAACTCGTCTTTCCCTTACTCTTTGCCAGCACAACGCTATTTTTCTTGGGAATTATCTTTGCTTACTATGTCGTTTTTCCACTGATCTTTGGTTTTTTGACCCAAGCCGCACCTGAAGGAGTGGCGGTGATGACTGATATCAGTAGTTATTTAGACTTTGTATTAAAACTATTTTTCGCCTTTGGCATTGCATTTGAAGTGCCTATAGCCACCTTAATCCTTATTTGGACTGGTGCGTCGACGGTTGAGAGTTTGGCAGAAAAACGACCCTACATCATTGTTGGTGCTTTTGTAATAGGTATGTTGCTGACACCGCCAGACATCATATCCCAAACCTTATTAGCATTGCCTGTTTGGTTACTCTTTGAACTTGGCTTATTGTGTTCTCGCTGGTTACCAAAGAAAGTTACTGATTAAAGTACGACTCGCTGTAGCGAGGGGATTTATCCCCGAATGGGTTGTGGAAAATACATAGACGACTATTCTCTTTTAGGCTTTTATTCGCGGCTAAAGTCCGCTCCTACATACCAGCCCAATTATAGGATAATACCGCGAATCACGAATAACCACCTAGGTGTTATAACGTAAGCGAATGCCGTGTTCTAATGATAATAACAACTCTTCAGCACGTATTTCTCGAGGAAAGTAAGCCCCCGATATTTTCGCACCATGAATACTTGCACCCTCTAAGCTGTCACAGTTTGAGAAATCAACACCGCGTAAATCAGCTTGGCGGAAATAGCTATCAGAAAAATCAAGACCATTTGTAACTAGCCCTGATAAATTGATATGGCGAAAATCACAGCCTGTTAACTGCGCTTGTTCGCCAGCAGCGATTCGTTGATTAAATTCTGCCACCTTGCCCTCACGTAAAAGGCGGTAGAGGGGATCATCTGAAATAATGGGTGCAGCCATTCATAGGGTTCCTTAATTTAAGCTGTAATATCAATACTAGCACCGGGATTGTTAGTATCAATTCCCGTTGCAGCCGTCTCTTCTGCCTGGCTAACCACCTCTGCACTGCTCACTGTTGTTGAAGATTGTTCCGTTGCCGTTACAGTACTTTGTGTTTCACTCGTTTCTTGTGCTTGAGTTTCTCGACCTTCTAAGTCACGTTCACGACTCAAAGGGTTCGTTAATGTCGGTTGACCACTTAATGGTGAAATACCTGGAATTTCCATGATTCACTCCTAATTCAATTAACAAAAGTAAGTGCTAGTAAATGAGTGTAGCAAATAAAATACTCCATCTCCTAATTAACTTATTTCAATTAATCTAATTGAATCCAACTTTGGCGACCAAGCCCTTCACCACCTGATGTGCCGCTTGATGCGCCACAAATACCAGCCGTACAATTTGACTCACCAGTATTGACACTACTAGAAATACCAATTTTAGCAGTACTACGATCAGCAATCGATATCCCACTTCCATTCGGCCCACTAATTATAACCGGCAAGCTTGGAATGCCTGTTGTTGATCTCACACCACTTGCCGTTGTTGAGCGTGAGCTACCACCACTCTCCGTCCAGTCTGCATAATCATCAGAAGTGAAAGTACCATTACCCGTAACATCAAAAGAAGCCTCTTCATGGCGAGCACCATTTGAAGAATTTAATGACATTAACCAACCACTACCACCACCATCACACGCATCTGTGGCTGGTAATAACGTTGAATATAAAACTGAACGACCATAAAGGACAGCTTTTGATACAACTCTTTCACCATAATTACCGGCGGGCACTGGAGGAGCAACGACCGAATCTCCAGGATTTAAAAGGTTCAAATACCAACCATGATCATCAATATGACTTTGCCAACCAGAATCGCCTACTTGCACCTCGGGATCATCTAACCATGCAATTTCATTGGAAGAGGTCACTCTAAGATCAGCAGCTGCCGTAGCGTGACCCACTTCCGCCTCAACGACTTGCTCTAATAAATCAGACGATGAAAGTCCAGAACACTCACCATCACTGCAGTCCCAAATAGCATAAATACTTTGTGTATCTTGCCCATCCGCATCATTATCATTTAGTCTAAAGAATTGTCCTGTACCAAAGTGTAATAAATAACCAGCAAGAGCACCAAGAGGATGTTCCTGAACTGCTATTTTCTGAGTAATAGGTTGCGCTGTATTTGCAGTGAATATTTTTGTCGCACTCCAAGAGTTTGAATTAGAAGCACTGATATCAAAGCTCCATACATTACCCAGCAAATCACCTGCATAAACCTTATCCGCAATTAAATCACCATCAGTATCAAGCACTGTTGGTGATGATAATCCATTCGGCGTATCAGTATCACCAACCCCTGTATCAATCTCAGCGATTATCGCACCCGTTTTAATATTGATGACATACAAGACCGCTTTTCCAGTAGTGCTATCGTAGCCATTGCCAAAGATAGCGCCCCACACCGATTCACCTTTATTTAGCTTAACAACGATAGGCTTGCTAAAGCTATACCCCATATCAGCGCTATTAGAATCGCTAAACTCCCACAATGCAATAGGTGCTTGATTTGCTGGTGCATTGGTAATATCTAAGGCATACACCCCTTTACCGCCTGCCCCCAAGCCACCCACCAATGTAGTATGCCAAGCATTATCAAAGTAAGCATCGCCTACTGTTGGTGTTGCATCCACAAAGTACTTATGAACGAACGGTTGGGTTGCCGTGTTTTTATGTGTTAAAGAATTAAGCCGTGGTATCAACATTTTAGGAATGTAAGCAAATAATTCATTACCTTTATCTGCGTCAGTTGACGCATCAAAGGCATGTAACATACCATCATTCGCACCAACATAAACGGTCGGTATTCGATGAATATAATCTTTTCTAAACTCAGCGTAATCCCCCTCTAAAGAGAAATAGGGTGATTTTGGCTCAGCAACAAACGTCGCTTCACTATGAACAATATCACCCAACTTATTACCTGTTCTATCTCGGAACTGAGCACTATCTTCCCCGCGAATATAATCAAGCTGAGCTTGTGCATATTCTGTCGAAGCTGAATCAATCGTATATGTCGTCTTAGGCCATGCTTTACGCAACTCATTCACTTGTTCTGCATCTAAAGAGGGAAGTAAAAATGGAACCGTGTCGCCTGCAGTATTCATCGTAAATATTTTACGATCAGCAGAATCTCTATTCTTTAGTTTTGTCTTAGCACTCCATTCAGAAGAGAGTAATGAGGCCGTCATCTGATTAAGTGGGAACGATCGTACATCACCACTCCAATCACCACTGTTAAACGTTGTCTGGAAAAGACGGGTACGTGGCGATAAAGCATTGGAATTAACACTCACAGCACTACCTGACCCCTCGACCGCTGTTGCAAACAAAATAGCAGCATTAAGTTTTTCAATCAGCTCTGTCGGGTTTTTAGCATTGAGGTATAACCCTCGGCTGTTATAAGCGGCATGCCATAAATCATTAATTTTATTTTGACTATTACCGACCGGGTTCCCCCAATCACTGGATTCAGTATAGGAAAGAGCACCGCTTGCATCTGCAGTACCAGGCCAACCATCACCATCAGGATCAGTCAAGCTACCCGTCACACCAAAACCAATACCAATTGTTGTTAAATGTTGCTGATTATTGGTATCAAACGAATCGACAGGCACCTCATTTGCCAATAATGGGTGAAGATCTTCGTCATAATATTTTTTAGCCACATCCGCTAAGGTCGCCGCATAACCATCACCATCTTCATCACTAATTCCTAAAGGGCTCACACCAGACCAATAGCCATCAGTCAGCATTAAAGCAAAGTTCTTCTGACAAATTTCAATAATAGGGCTGTCATCATACGGCGATGCAAGCTCACCCTTAAAATATTTACCAACACGATCCAGCGCTCCGCGTAATGGTGTGCCTGCTTGTTTCCACACATACGAATACAAGCTATCTCTTATACCTTCATTATGTGTAGCATAATCTACGCCGTTCGATGGCATTTCTATAAATAGATTCGATACCCCAGCCTCTGCCGAAGTCACATTCAAGCCATAACGTAAGTCAGGCAAGCTCTCCAATAAACTTGCAACCGCTCCTTTTGCAACAAAAGAACGACGACGGCTATATTGATACCAGTTCGCTGCATTCTGCTGTACTTGCTCCACTGTTTTACAGTGGCCTGAATTATCTGGATCTTCGCCCAATATAGCAATGCAATCAGCATTCGTCTTATAAGTAGAATAATTTTCTGGAGTATAAATCACCTTGCCTGACACGCGAGTATCGAACATCAACATTTTCCATTCAGGTCGGCTTGAATAAGGTTGCTCACCAAACATATGTGGTGTCCGTCTTACTTTTTGCACCACAACCTTATCGGTATACACATCAACACGGTGATGTGCATCCCATAAATCGACTTCACCATTAGGAGTATCAGAATAATTTGAACAAACACGATCACCCGATGCAACAACTCCTCCTGTCGCAGGATCAACAACACCGGTAACACCTATAGAAGATGCTACCCAACCGTTTATACTACAGTTCCTGTCAGTAAATTTCGTCCATCTAGGGCGCGTGCCGCCATAACCCGCATCATCTGTCCAAACTTCATAGACAAAGCCTGCTTCTGTTGGATGTCGATAAGGAACTGTTGCAGTATTGATCTCTGATACGCTTGCATGTGGCCGAGATAAATCTCTTATCTCTGAATACCCTACTGAAGTAGGTTCAGGATCACTTCGTACTTCAGTAAAACTGGCATTAGATAAGCCAGGCCAAGCGTTACAATCAACGTCAGGATTATAATAAATCACATTAAAATCAGCTGAACGGATCCGCCAATCGACAATTATTGGCCATGGGTCCCATCGGCTCATCGCATGATGCGTTCCTGCAGGTGAGGGGTGGATATTACCCAATGAATCTGTCACCGTTTTAGGGTAGTTAGCAGGTTTTGGACCCACCCCCGCCCAATCTGCCCATGGAATATCTTTAAAAGACGTTCCTTCACCTGGAAAAGGAGGCGCCTTTGACAGTGATGGCCAAGGATAAGCACCGCCAAAACGACGCTGTCGTTTAACTAGGTCAGGCAAGGTTACAATCTTTTGATTACCCTTGAAATATTTACTAGTGGCTGTTTGAAACAGATCAGCATCAAAATGATAGCCTGTAGGATAGTCAGCATTAACTAGATATCCACATGCATATGCTGACTGATAATTGCCATCTCCAGTACAAGATTTCCATGGTTTGGTATTATCACCATATTTTCCTAGAGGATTACGAAAAACATTATCACTGGATTCATACAAATATTTGAAACTATCTCGCATATAGGGCTTTTCGTCTTTTTCATGAAAATGATTTTCACCATCAAGACCTGCATAAATAGAGCCATTACCATTAATATCCAATGCGCCAAATGATTCAGACTCATCAATCACGGTTGTTGAAGGTAATTTATCGTAATAGGTAGGCCGTGTGTAAGTTACAACTTCATCATAATTCCTCCATGAATGAGTGGCGTGGTCATGTTCATCAATATCATGACCTACTTCTGTCTCCGTACTGACATTAAGATCAATGTGGTAGGCCCCTCCGATCCACCTGCCACTACCAGTGGTCATACATTCAACATACCCTGGAGCTGTAACAACGGACGAAGTATTATGCCAAATAGTCTCATCACTATGAGAACTAACGCCTCCATTCGTACAAGCAGGATTAGCTCCATGATCAGCAGCAAGATCTGCAGAACCGGTTAATATTGCCAACAAAGTAGAAAAGTCAAACTTTTCAGCGTTGACACGGTCTGTTTTTTTTACGACCTTATTTAAATCTAAACTTGAAAACTGTTCCTCCTGAGGAAGATAATCCTGTGCATCTAGAACATTTGATGGCGGTGGCGGTTTAGCAGGCACATAACAATAACCTGATGTGTAATGCCTATGTCTCGGCCTATGATGCTTAATATAAGTCGTGGGGGTGTAGAACTCACAGCTGTTATAACCATGTTCTTCTGTGCGCTGAGATATTATCTTAGTATAACCCGCCTGTTCACGATCATCCTTGTCGCCATCAGCATTATAATCATTCTCATTATAACAAATACCATCGCCGTTTCGATCCCTACATTGTGCAGCAAAAGACACCCAATCACCGGTCGTCCTCTTATCTTGGATATTAATCCCTCCGTCACCGATATATTGAGTGCCATCCCCCCAGGCCCCGGTATTTAACCAGCCTCCTTTTGCCCAACTTCTATCTAAGTCAGGCTCATAAAGCCATGCTTCATGGTGAGGGATAGTTAAAATATCCAAGTCCATTGAACCTGAGTCATCAAGAACAAACATGATATTGGGCGTAGCAGACTTATTTAGAAACAGGGGAGACTGGGCAATATCAACGGCTAAGACTAAATTTGAAAAAAATAAGGCTGTAATAAATACCACATTTACTTTTAGTTTAATAAAACCCCGTTTCATTAAAAAAACATTATCTTTCGTAACTTGATTATCCATACTATATGTACCGCTTTATTCCCTAACTACAGGTTGAGAATTTATATGTTGTTTGTAAGGTTGCGTAATTAGTGCTGCTTCTACCATAACCTCGTGCTGTTACTCTATAGAAACAATCTCGAATCTCGGGCTCACCCAATGTGGTTGCAGAGGGGGCAAACATAAACTCAACGTAATAATGTGGCGGCCTCGATACACCATCATCATCTGCTGTTCCTACATAATCACAGGGTGACACGGCTCCTTCGGCATCCCAGTCTAAAATGCTATCTAATGCCACTTCACAAGGCCCTAAGCCAACCGTAGCGGCTTCTCCAGATAGAATCAAAATAGCATCATCGTCCTTTTGAAGGTTACTTTCGGCTTGTCTAAGTGCTGTTTCTGCCATTTGAAATGCGATATTTCCATCCTGGGTATTTCCCGCCATACGCTCTTCCATTATTGTTGTTCGCATACTGCTTACAGCAAGAAGAGTAACCATCACTAACATAATTAATGTAATAGCGAGTACAACACCTTGCTGCTGTTTTGGATATGCACTGTTCAAAATCCCTGTCATTTAAAACATTCCCTACCATTTAGCTTTAACTTATTACCAACAACCCGCTACAGCTGCACCTCTTGTATCAGTGTTATCTAAGGTCAAATCACCACAATAATCACTCGCCTGGGCGCCACTGGCTGTAGCGGTTAATGTAAAGAGTGCACCAGAGGCAGTAATCGCTACGCCTAAACCATAATAAACATTGTCACTATTTTTAGGTGATGTAGTGAAGGGTAATGCCGCACCTGTATACGTTGAATTTACGGTGTAATGACGCTCCATAAAGCTTGCTAATTCAATAAGGTCACCTTCCGCTGTTACACGCCGTGAATCTCTTAGTGCAGACTGATAACTGGGATAAGCTATTGCAGACAAAATACCAACAATTGCTACAACAATCATCAATTCTATTAATGTAAACCCTCGATTTTTTTTCATCTTATTTCGCTCTTCTTAATTAAGTTGGTTACGCACCGTAATCGTTGATGTATAAACTTTTCGTAATCTATTGTCCGTCGCTACTGTAGAAGTATCATTAAAAAAATAGGTTTGAGGCTCAGTTACAACATTATCATCTGGGCTTCGCACCAACAAGCTTACTTTAACACTCACTACTTTTGTCATATCTAAACCCGCTGTTCCAGCTGGAACATAATACATATTCCCTCCAGCTAATCGCTCACCATATAGAATTTGCATATTTTCAATATTTGCGACGAGTTGATCACCATCAAGTCTCAAGCCTGGAACGCCTTTACTATCATTTTGAATATCATAGACTACTGGTTGCACCCCAGCACTCCCTTCAGCCAAGAAATAGACTTTCGCACCTATACCATACTTTGTTGTAAGTGCTTGGGTTTTATTTCCAGGCCCTTCATCAGCGGGAACGGTGCCACTACCATGCTTAAGCTCATCATAACTGGCACTCACGTTTGTTGATGGATCGTTTGTAATCTGAAATATATCGCTATAACTACAATCAGTGACTAACACTATTCCATATTCAGGTAGGCTACTGTCCGCAGTCACTTTTAATTTTGCTGTTGCTGCTGTCATCATTGATTGAACATCAAGCCCTGCTCTCATTGAAGCAAGGCCGCTTATGCGAATTAAATCAGAACCATTGGCACCAACATTATCATCGCCATCAACAGCTTGTTCAGATAAATCACTAAAATCATAGGCCGCTGCTGAGGAATCTAAATGGTTATATGCATTATTTAGCACATCATTATCACCACAAAATAATGAGTTATAACCTGCTTGGCGAATATCTTTTATCAAAAAATGCATTGCAAAACGGGAATTTTCTTGCATTCGAGATACGTTTTCTTGGGTTCTATTTGTTTTATTTGTTGTTAGAAAAACCTGCGTTACACCCGCCGTTAAAAATAAACCTATCGTAAATGCCACCATAACCTCAACAAGTGTAAAGCCTTGCTCATGTATAGGATTTATCATGGTTGAAATCTCGCTGAAAAAGAGGCATCACTCGCATCTGTATTTCCATCTCGGTTATCATCCCAAGTAACGGTAATTGTATAAATACCTGCGGCGACACTAATATATCCTTCACCACCCGGTAATGAATTACTTATTTCACCCAACCATTCAAACTTATCATGTGAGGCCATTTGTAATGGAGTACACCCAGCAACAGCATTAGCCGAATAAGAGGTGCATGATGCTTCTTCTACTCCCTCCTCAGTATATTTTTCAAGACCAGACAAAAGTTCCCTATTCGTCATTGCTCTCATTCGTTCAGACATGTCATAGACTAATTGAACGGCTGTTCCTCGTTGTTCCGCATCAAGGTTGTAACGTAATGACGTTGTTTGAAGGCCTGCTAAACCTAATAATCCCATTGCCATAATCACAACCGTGACCAACACCTCGACAAGGGTAAATCCTTTATATTTTTGATTAAACATTATGTACAATCAGCCGAATTAACTGTTCCAGCCTCAACCCGTGCTCGACCTACTCTATTTACAAGAATTTTCCTTGATGACGCCTTATCTTCACTTGTATCACATAGTTTAAATGAATCATTTCCTAAACTACTACCCGAACCGACACTGAGCCCATCAGGTAAATAAGCAACCCAATTTGCAAAGGTTCCACCGGTTCTTAATGTGTAATTAGCACTGATCGCTTCATGAACCTTTAGCAAGGTATCATCTAGATCTAGTACTCCATCTCTATCAAGGTCAGTAAAAATTTGCCAACCTCCATCCCAGACTTTGCTTGCACCACCTTGTTTTAAGATTGTAACTTGTACATTACGCGTTACAGCTTCACTGCGAGCATAATTAAGCGCCGTTAAAATATCATTGGCATTGGCCGTCATCCTACTGTCCCGAATTAGATTCGTAAAACTAGGAAGGCCGATTGTTATCAACATGATCGCTATTGATAGCGTAATCATTAGTTCTAATAAGGTGAAACCGCGAGATTTATTATTATTTTCCATAATTTAATGCTTTTTAAATTTTCCATAATTTAATGCTTTTTAAATCATAAGCATACTATATATAAACATATATAATCAATGCGATTATTGATCGGTATATATTTGTTTTTTAGTATTATTCATTACATTTTGTGTAAATAAAGACTAATTCATCTACTCTATTTTTCATTTTTACTTATCCAAAGATCTCTATTTCTAACCCTTGTCCTTTATAAAAAAATGTAAGCAAATTACTAATATCCTATTTTAGACCTGAAAATTAGCAATAGTAATTATGATTAATCAGAGTAGGATATAGTCATTATTAATCACTAAATACAAGGTAACAGTCATGCCAATCCAGCAAGCTTTAGTAGATGAAATCGAGTTATTACTGCGTTATAACTTAGACAGCACTCAAGAAGGTATTAAAGTACACCACACTGCACGTGAAGGTTTAGTAAATGCTATCGAACGTCTTCATGAAAAGGGCTTAGTCGATAGTAAAGATGGGGGTTATTTAACCGATCTTGGTCATGAAGCGGCAGAACATACTCAAGCGGCACTACGTATTTTAACGTCCGATTAAATTCGGTCAAAAACGATAAAGCTATAAGGATATTCATTCTTATTATCAGCAGAATAATCTTCTCTGTTTATCTCTTGCCAATCAGACCTCTGCCAGTCTGGAAACCATGTATCACCTTCTAGGCTGGCATGTACCTGCGTTAAATATAAGCGTTCTGCTTGGGGTAATAACTGTTTATATAACGACGCACCGCCCATCACCATCACTTCATCAACATCATCACATGCTGCAATAGCCTCTTCAACAGAGTGCACAACACAACACCCCTCTGCTTGATAGTCTATGTTAGTCGTCACAATTATATTTTTTCGTCCAGGTAAAGCTCGACCTATAGATTCATGCGTATTCCGTCCCATAATAAGCGGTTTTCCCATTGTAACTCGACGAAAATACTGTAAATCTGCTGATAATTTCCATGGCAGATCATTCTCTCTACCTATCAATCCTTTTTTATCTGTTGCAACAATGATGGCTAATTTCACGCGATATATATCTCCAAAACTTATCGCAATAGGATAGCGTAAATATCAATCCTTAAAATAATAATTATTCAGACGACAGCTATTATGAAGAATAAAAGGGATATTATAACTACCGTATAACGGGCTTATAAATCAGATCATAAGGTGTGGATAACTTTACCTGTGGATAAGTAGACTAGTTATCCACAAGATAAAACACGTTAACAATGACATTTACCCACAGCTCAAAATAAACTTAAAGTGTTGATTAATCTTAAATAAAACAGCTCATCCACATATCCACAGAAAACAATCATCAACATCATAATCTTTATAAATACTTATAATGTATTATTACAAGATATGACCAGCATTCTTCAAATCTCTATTCCATGTCCTTTACGATTAAATTTTGATTACCTTTCCGATCAATCATTAACTCATTGGCAAGCAGGATTACGTGTTCGTGTTTCTTTTGGTTCTAGAGAACTGATTGGAATAGTAGTAAGCGCCACAGAAATTGATAACACTGTCGATACCTCAAAATTAAAACCTATTTTAGAATGTCTTGATCAACAAGCTATAATTCCTGCTGATTTACTTTCTTTAACGCAATGGTTAAGCGACTACTACCATCATCCATTAGGCGATTGTTTTCAAACTGTCTTGCCAAAGAAAATACGTCATGGCGAAGCATTAGAATTTCAAATGGAAACCGTATGGAAAATAGGCCCAAAACAATCAAAGGTTAAAGTAGGTAAAAAACAGCAACAAATACTAGATTTATTAGCAGAAAATAATGATGGAGTAGTGCAAAGTGAACTTTATCATCAGCTAGGCCAATGTCGTTCCTCTTTAGTTTCACTCGAAAAAAAGAAGATTATTGAACAGTCACAACATATTAAAAAACCTTCTATAACTCATTCTCTTTCTACTCCTTGTCATTTAAACCAAGAGCAACAATTAGCCGTCGATACGATATGGGATTCATATAAAACATTTAGCCCTTATCTATTACAGGGTATTACAGGAAGTGGTAAAACAGAGGTCTATATTGAACTCACTGAAAAAGTAGTCAAAGAAGGCAAACAAGTCCTTATCTTAATCCCTGAGATCGGGCTAACAACCCAATTTGTAACACGATTTAAAGAACGTTTAGCCGTTAATATTGTGGTATTAAATTCATCAATTTCAGATGGAGAGCGAAAACAATCGTGGTTGTTAGCAAGAGAGGGTATTGCAGACGTTATTATTGGAACACGATCGGCTGTTTTTACACCGTTAAAAGAAATTGGTCTAATTATCATTGATGAAGAACATGATGCGTCCTATAAACAACAAGATGGCCTTCGTTATCATGCCAGAAATGTTGCTTTAATTAGAGCTAAACGGGCACATATCCCTATCGTCTTGGGCAGTGCCACACCATCATTAGAAAGTTTGTATCATGTTGAAAAAAAGCGCTTCCAACGTATTGAGTTAAATAAACGAGCAACAGGTGCTACATTGCCTAAAGTTCACCTAATTGATAGTGCAGGACCTAAAGCAGATAATGGTGTTTCTAGTGTTTTATATAAAGCCATTAAAAAACAATTAGAGCATAACAACCAGGTTTTATTGTTTGTAAACCGCCGAGGTTTTGCTCCTGTCCTTATGTGTCATGAATGTAATTGGCAAGCAAGCTGTTCTCATTGTGATGCAAAAATGATTGTTCACCAAGGCCGTAACAGCTTGTGTTGCCATCATTGTGGCCTTATTCAACGTTTACCTTCCCAATGTCCTAAATGTCAGGATAAAAATTTAAAGACCTATGGTGCAGGAACGGAACAAATAGAATTAAGTCTACAACGCTACTTCCCTACAACACCTGTATTAAGAATTGATCGAGATTCAACTCAACGAGTGAATGCGTTTGCAGATATCGTGGCTGATATTCGCCAAGGAGGCGCTAAGATTTTAGTAGGTACTCAAATGTTGGCCAAAGGACATGATTTTCATGATGTCACCTTGGTTGGGGTTTTGGATGCTGATCAGGGATTATTAAGTGCTGATTTCCGAGCAACTGAAAACCTAGCCCAATTAATTGTTCAAGTAACAGGGCGCTCTGGTCGTGGTAAAAAAGCGGGGGAAGTGTTTATTCAAACCAATCAACCTCAGCATGAGTTTTGGCAAGATTTAATTCAGCAAGGTTATAGTTACTCAGCAAATAAATTACTTGAAGAACGAAAATTAATGGCGATGCCGCCTGCTGCATATCTGACCATTATTAGAGCTGAAGATAAACAAGAGCAGCTTGCCATGCAGTTTTTAACCGATGTCCACGCATTATTAACACAACATCAGCAAGAGGTCATTGTAATGGGGCCTGTTCCAGCCATAATGGAAAAGCGCGCAGGGCGCTTTAGGGCTCAATTATTACTTTCTTGCCCACAACGAAAACCAATACATCAATTATTAGATCATTCGATTAATGCTATTTCATCTCTCAAATTATCCCGAAAAGTCCGCTGGTCGATTGATATTGACCCATTAGATCTTATGTAATAGAAAAAAAATCCTTTAAAAAATGACACTATAACTCATGTATAAGGGCGCAAGAAGAAGATGAATAATCTGTGGATAAGTTTTTCTGTGGATAACTTAGCTACTTATCCACAACTTATTAAAAACCTACTTATGTATTTATATCTCTAGAGTAACTACTTTAGTTGTTTGATTTTAAATGTAAAAAACAAGTTATCCACATATCAACAGGCATAAATAATTAACATCATAATCTTTAAAAACCTATTTATTATGTTACTGATGCTTGCTTCATCTTCTAATTCTTAGCTTGTTTGTTTTCAATATATGAACATCAGCCAAGGATCGGGTAAAATACAACGATTATTCATACCTTAGGGTTATCAACATTGAAAGCTCAGCTAATCACATTGCTTGATCACGTTTTATCCGACTTAATTAATCAAAATATCCTCCCTGAAATGGAACGACCTGATATTCAAATTGAGCGAACAAAAGATAAAGCTCATGGTGACTTTGCCTGTAATATCGCCATGATGTTGGCAAGACCAGCAAAGATGAACCCTCGCCAAATCGCAACACATATTGTTGAAGCATTACCCACTGTTGATTTCATCACTAAAGTAGATATTGCCGGACCAGGATTTATTAATTTCACCTTGTCATCAGATTCTGCACAAAAAATCGTTAAGGATGTATTGCAATCAGGCTCTAAATTTGGAAAAAGCCAATTAGGTGCTGGAAAAAAAGTACAAGTTGAATTTGTATCAGCAAACCCAACAGGTCCATTGCATGTTGGCCATGGTCGAGGCGCTGCTTATGGTTCGGTTGTTAGTCAATTATTGATGGAAGTTGGTTTTGATGTTCATCGTGAATATTATGTGAACGATGCTGGCCGCCAGATGGATATTTTAGCAACCAGTGTGTGGTTACGTTATTTAGCAGCATGTGGTGAAACCTTTACCTTCCCAAGTAATGGTTATAAAGGCGATTATGTTTTAGATATTGCAACAGCATTGAAAGATAAATATGGTGATAAATTACGCCGAACACCTACTGATGTATTTGCCAATGTACCTACCGATGAACCTGATGGTGGTGATAAAGAGCAGCATATTGATGCTTTAATCATCAATGCAAAATCCTTATTGGGTGAAAGTGATTATCGTAATGTATTTGATTTAGGATTAAATTCAATTATTTCAGGAATCAAGTCTGATCTTGCTGATTTTGGTACTGATTACGACCAGTGGTTCTCTGAACGTTCATTGATGGAGTCGGGTGATGTTGATAAAGCCATTGAAGCGCTAAAAGCCTCAGATGTTTTATATGAAAAAGAAGGCGCTTGGTGGTTTAAATCTACCGACTTTGGTGATGAGAAAGACCGTGTTGTGGTTCGAGATAATGGTCAAACAACCTACTTTGCTTCTGATATTGCCTACCACTTAAATAAATTTAATCGCGGATTTGATACCGTTATTGATGTATGGGGGAGTGATCATCATGGTTATATCCCACGTGTAAAAGCCTCTCTAACAGCGATGAAACAAGATGAAAATAGACTAAAAGTCTTATTGGTTCAGTTTGCTATCTTGTACCGAGGTACTGAAAAAGTAGCCATGTCGACACGAAGTGGTCAATTTGTCACCTTGAAAGCGTTACAAGAAGAAATTGGTAAAGATGCCGCTCGTTTTTTCTATGTTTTACGTGGTGCCGATCAGCATATGGATTTTGATCTTGAATTAGCCAAGTCCCAAAGTAATGATAATCCCGTTTATTATGTTCAATATGCTCATGCTCGTGTGTGCAGTGTGTTTAGACAATTGAATGAGCGAGGTTTAACGTGGAATCAAGCCCAAGGCGAACAAGGTTTAAGCCGGTTAACTGAAGAGCATGAGCAAGCACTGTTTACGGCATTAGCACGTTATCCCGAACTATTGGAGTCAGCGGCAGTGAACCATACGCCACATCTATTAGCACATTACCTAATGGATTTAGCTCGTGATTTCCATACTTACTACAATGCACATCACTTTATTGTTGATGATGTTGAATTAAGCCAAGCGCGACTAACGCTTATTTCTGCTGTAAAACAAGTTATTACCAACGGCCTTACCGTGATGGGTGTATCTTCACCGGAGACGATGTAAGTGGCAGCAAGAAAAAATACTCGTAATCAAACTCAACAAAAGTCTCTGCCCTGGGGACCGATGCTAATTAGTTTTTTTGTTGGCCTTTTTGTTATGTTTCTCGTGCATTTGAATGATAATGTCACACCAGAACAAAGTAGTAATACAGCAGCAAAACCAACGAGTGAAAAAAAATCTAAAGCCGTTGAACCAACCTTTGAGTTTTATAGTTTATTACCTGAAATGGAAGAAGTCGTTGAAAGACCACAAAAAGCCATTGTTACATCACCAGTTCAGCATAAACTACCTCAGGAAGAAACAGCAAAGGTGGCTGATAAAACAAAGTATTTACTGCAAGTTGGATCATTTAGAAAATCTTCTGATGCTGATGCGTATAAGGCCAAACTTGCCTTTTTAGGTATTGAATCAAAAGTACAAACAGTAACTATTGATAATAAAGATACATGGCACCGTGTTCAGGTTGGTCCAATTATTGGACGAAAAAAGGCGGATGCAATGAAAAGTCAGTTACGAAAAAATAAAATAGATTCGCTATTAGTACGTGTTAAGCTCGGTTAGTTAGCGTATGCTCAGATGTTTGATACCAAAAGGTATTATTAAGATTTTGAGTTAACGAAAGAAGAGGTAAATCTCTTCAGAATCATGATTTAAATATATTAAGTACGACGAAGGACATTAAGATGACAGAAATGACCGATACAGGCGTTTGGCAAGAAGTAGCTAGCCCGTTTTGTGGTATTGCTTCTGATGATTTAAGCATCAAGGTAGAAGGCAATACGGTATCTATTGTTGAAAATGGTGATGCGGTGACTAAAGCAGGGTTTGAAACACCGATTACTGATTTATCGCCGAGAGTGAATGGTAAAGAGGTTTCCTTATCCGAAGCTGTCAGCCATGTTGCTGGTTTATTACGATCAAGTAAACAGCCTGTTATCGGTGGTTTGGCAACTGATTTAAATGGTGTTCGTTCAGCGATGGCTTTGGCAGATAAATCACGTGCAACAGTTGATAGTATGGACTCAGATGCGGCATTTCGTAACTTATTAGTGTTACAAGATACTGGCTGGATGATGACCACGCTTACTGAAGTTCGTAACCGAGTTGATGTGTTGTTGGTAGTGGGTAGTGATATAGAAGTTGATTATCCTCGTTTTTATGAGCGTATGCTGTGGAACAAGGAAAGTATGTTCGATCAGGAAATTGAGTCACGCCAAGTGATTTATTTGGGTAAAACACCTTCTGGTGATGCCTCAACGTCACCGAAAGGAAAAAAAGCACACGTATTAGCCTGTGATAATGAAGACTTACCAGAAGTGATGTCGGTATTGCGTGCCTTGGTCAATGGTAAAGCCGTTCAGGCAGAGCAAGTAGGTGGTTTGGCTGTATCAGATTTAGCAGATTTAGCAGAAACACTGAAACAAGCAAAATATTCAGTAGTGACATGGTCAGCAGGTAGTCTTGATATGGAACATGCTGAAGCAACGGTTCAAATGGCGTGTGAAATGGTTAAAGAGCTTAATGCTGATACACGTAGTAACTGTTTAGCTTTAGGCGGTAAGGAAGGCAGCACGACAGTTTATAACGTGTCCTCATGGCAGGCTGGTTACCCAATGCGAACTAACTTTAGCCGTGGCTATCCAGATTACGATCCGTATTTGTCGGATAGCAAACGGATGTTGGCAAATGATGAAGTGGATGTATTGTTATGGGTGTCGAGCTTTAATGTTAAACGAACACCACCAGAATCAAATGCTACGACAGTAGTGATAGGTCGTTCAGGAATGACTTTTGAGCAAGAGCCAGACGTATTTATTCCTGTTGGTGTGCCGGGTATTGATCATGCTGGTCGTGCTTTCCGTGGTGATAGCTCGGTCGCAGTACCATTAAGAAAATTACGTGACAGTGGTTTGCCAAGCACATTTGATGTGCTGACAGCCGTTGAAAAATTGGTTTAATAGGGGTCGAATAAAAGATGTTAACTAAATTAACAGGCGGTAGAGTTTACGATCCAGCCAATAGTATCAATAATGAAGTCAAAGATATTTATATCCGTGATGGTCGCATTGTAAGAGCGCCAAGTGACGGACAGTTTGATGAAGAAATTGATGTGCGTGGCAAAGTTGTTATGGCGGGTGCGATAGATATGCACACCCATATTGGTGGCGGTAAAGTTAATATAGCTAGAACGATGCTACCGGAAGATCATGCAGCAGATGTGGTTGCTAGAACAGAGTTAATGAGAAGTGGTTGTGGTCATGCTGCACCAAGTACATTAACAGCGGGTTATCGCTATGCAGAGATGGGTTATACAGCGGGTTTTGAACCTGCGATATTGCCAATTAATGCCCGCCAAGCACATATGGAAATGGGTGATACACCGATCATCGATAAAGGTGGTTATGTCATGTTGGGTAGTGATGATTTCCTACTTCGTATGATGGCCTCAAATGGTGATCAAGAAGCAATTAATAACTATGTTGCTTGGACAATGACTCATAGCCAAGCAATTGGGGTTAAAGTGGTTAACCCGGGTGGCATCAATGCCTTTAAGTTTAACCAACGTAAACTTGATTTAGATGAGAAAAACCAATTTTATGGTGTGACACCTCGTGATATTTTATTAAGACTTGCTCAAGCCGTGAAAGAGCTGGGTGTGCCTCATCCACTTCATGTTCATGGGTGTAACTTAGGTGTGCCGGGTAATCTAGATACTACGATTGATACAATGGAAGGCATTAACGGCCTGCCAATGCATATGACGCATATTCAGTTCCATAGTTATGGTACGGAAGGTGACTTTAAGTTCTCTTCAGGTTCAGCACAAATTGCCGAAGTGATTAATAAGCATAAAAATATCACTGCTGATGTGGGCCAGATTTTATTTGGTCAAACAGTAACAGCATCAGGTGATGCGATGCGCCAGTTTTCTGCAACACCACATGCTCACCCTAATAAATGGGTGTGTATGGATATTGAGTGTGATGCAGGTTGTGGTGTGGTGCCATTTAAGTACAAAGATCAAAGTTATGTAAATGCATTGCAGTGGATGATTGGTTTAGAGACTTTCTTAATGGTTGATGATC
Organism: Gammaproteobacteria bacterium; assembly: GCA_028598975.1. GTDB lineage: Bacteria > Pseudomonadota > Gammaproteobacteria > Nitrosococcales > Methylophagaceae. Next base: position 33,084 of record JAQRMU010000058.1, read on the forward strand.
CTTGGCGAGTATTCTTAACAACGGATCATCCAAATGGTGCACCATTCACGAGTTATCCACATCTGATTAGACTGTTAATGGATAAAACATTCCGCGATGATATTTTGTCTACCTTGCATCCAGAGGCTCAAAAAGCGAGCCATTTGGCATCATTAGAACGCGAATATTCACTGTATGAAATCGCGATTATGACACGTGCAGGGGCGGCTAAATTAGTCGGTCTTGCTGATCGCGGTCACCTAAGTGTAGGTGGTGCGGCAGATATTACTATTTATACCGATGATGCAGATCGTGAAAAGATGTTTAGTAAACCTGATTATGTGTTCAAAGACGGCACAATGGTGGTGAAAGACGGTGAACTGATCGAGGTGACATGGGGTACAACGCATGTGGTTAAACCAGAATATGACAACAGTATTGAGAAGGCATTAAAACCTTACTTTGATAAGTACCACACTCAGAAAATGGGTAACTTCAAAATGAGTGATGATGAAATTGTTGATGATGGTCGAGGTAGTCTAACCGTGCAGCCTTTACATGCAGGAGGCAAGATATGATTATTAACGGCGTAACAATTGATGAAACGTTCGCAGAAGCCTTTCCAATGAAAGGAACACGTTTAATCATCACTGCACTCAATGCAAAATGGGCAATGATTTCAGCACAAGCTTTTACAGGGTTTGCAACATCGGTGATTGCCTGTGGTTGTGAAGCAGGCATTGAGCGTGAACTTGATCCAAGTGAAACACCTGATGGTCGACCTGGTGTATCAATCTTAATCTTTGCTATGGGTGGCAAAGGTTTAGCAAAACAAGTTGAAACTCGTGCTGGTCAGTGTGTACTTACTTCTCCTACGTCAGCTTTGTTTTCAGGGTTGGACAGTGAAACTGAAATGGCGTTAGGTCAAAACTTACGTTACTTTGGTGATGGCTTTCAGATTTCAAAAATGATTGATGGCAAACGTTATTGGCGTGTGCCGGTGATGGATGGTGAGTTCTTAACACAAGAAAAAACAGGTGTTCAGGCATCAGTGGGTGGTGGTAACTTCTTAGTATTAGCTGAGTCGCAAGCCCAAGCATTAGCAGCCTGTGAAGCTGCAATTGAAGAAATGAAAAAGATACCCAATGTCATCATGCCATTCCCGGGTGGTGTGGTACGCTCTGGTTCAAAAGTGGGCTCTAAATTTAAAGCCTTAAATGCCTCAACTAATGATGCGTTTTGTCCAACTTTAAAAGGCCAAACAAAAAGTGATTTATCACCCGAAGTTGAGTCGGTGATGGAAATTGTAATTGATGGTTTGACTAAAGAAGATATCGATAAGGCGATGCGAGTAGGCATTCAAGCAGTTTGTGATTTAGGTGTTGAAAATGGCATCCGTCGAATTAGTGCGGGTAACTATGGCGGTAAGCTTGGTCCTTTCCACTTCCATTTGCAGGAGATTATGGCATGAGTTCTTTAATTTTTACGCTTAAATCTGCACCTGCACAACGTATTGATTGTTCTCCACTGACATCAGATTTGCTGGCAGATAAAGTGGTATCTGATATTGCGGCGATTGAATTAGTGATTGGCAATGGAACGGAGCGTGTAGATAGCTTATTTGAAGTTTCTGGTGATGATGTTACAGATATTAAATTTGTAAACAGTACGGATAAACTCGATTTCATTGGTAGAAACATGACATCAGGCACTATTAACGTTGAAGGCAATGTCGGCGGCTATTTAGGTTTGTTCTTAGATGGCGGTGAGATTGAGGTAAACGGCAATACGGGTGTTTATACTGCCTGTGAAATGAAGTCAGGCCAGATCAAAGTTAATGGCAATGCTGGCGACTTTGTCGGTGGTGCTCGTCCAGGTTATAAAAATGGTATGACAGGTGGCACGGTGATTATTACAGGTAACTCGGGTGATAGGACTGGTGATCACATGCGTCGAGGCATGATCTTGATTGAAGGTGATGCGGGTGATTACTGTGCGGGTCGCATGATCTCAGGTACGATTGCTGTATTAGGGGATGTCGGTGCCCATTTAGGCTATGGCATGAAGCGTGGCACAGTATTATTAACTCAAACACCATCAAAAGGGCTGGGTGCTAATTTTAATGATTGTGGCTCACATACTCTGGCATTTTTACCGCTATTGTTTAACTCTTTCAAGAAGTTAGATAGCACGTTTTCGAGTGTCGAATCATTTTCACGAGTACAACGCTATGCTGGTGATCTAGGTGGCATTGGTATGGGTGAGATTTTAGTTAAGATTTAAAGCCTCCTTCGTCATCCACGCGAACGCGGGGATCCATGGGCAGTGTAAATATCCACTATCGTTGGATCCCTGTATTCTCAGGAATGATGGAAGGGGTTCAAATATTGGGATAATTACGGATGAAATACCCCTGTGTTTACATGCTGGCAAGCAAAAAGAACGGAACATTATATAATTGGTGTGACCTCTAATCTTGTTAAACGGATTTGGCAACACAAGAATAATGAAGTTGCAGGTTTTACTAAAAAATACAAAGTTCATAACCTAGTTTGGTATGAGGTTTGTGCAGAAATGGGTTCAGCCATCACACGAGAGAAGCAGTTAAAAAAGTGGAAACGTGATTGGAAAATAGAATTAATAGAAGCAAACAATTCTGCTTGGGAAGATTTGTATCCGAGTATTTGTTGATGAATTAGGTTTTTATATCTACTAAGGGTGAGGAAATCGTCATTCCCATGAAAATGGGAATCCAGAAAGCCTATAAATATTGATAAGACTATGTAGAAAAAGTTGTCCGCTGATGAAAGGTATATTTTAAAGCAGGTTTGATATACTTGGTTCAATCGTTGGATTCCCGCATTCGCGAGAATGACGTTATATATGAAGGTGATTACTCATGTCAGATATAGGTAAGTCGATTACTCAGTTTATTATCGAACAACAACGTGCTCATTCACAATCAACGGGTGAGTTTTCGGAGTTGATGAATGATATTGTCAGTGCCTGTAAAAAGATCTCACACTTAGTAAACCGTAGCGGCATTATTGGATTAGGCGGTGCTGCTGAATCTGAAAATGTGCAAGGCGAAGTTCAGAAAAAACTCGATATCATTACCAATGATGTGATGGTTGATCACCTTAATTGGACAGGTCATTTGGCAGCAATGGCATCAGAGGAAATTGAAGAAATCATTCAAATTCCTGACAATATGCCAAAAGGTAAGTACTTGATTGCTTTTGATCCCCTAGATGGATCATCAAATATTGATATCAACCTATCTGTAGGCACAATATTTTCCATTTTACGTTGTCCAGACGGTGTGACCAAGCCAACCGTTGAAGACTTTATGCAAAAAGGCACCGAGCAAGTTTGTGCAGGTTTTTGTGTTTATGGTCCAACAACAATGATGATTATCACTACAGGTAATGGTGTTAATGGCTTTACGCTTGATCGTGATGTCGGTGAGTTTATTCTGACTCATCCTAATATGACTATTCCAGAAGATACCGCTGAATTTGCTATTAATATGTCGAATCAACGTTTTTGGGAAGAGCCTGTACAGCGCTATGTTGAAGAATGTATCCAAGGTGTTGATGGTGGTCGTGAGAAAAACTTTAATATGCGTTGGGTAGCATCAATGGTGGCCGAAGTGTATCGCGTGCTGACACGTGGCGGCATCTTTATGTATCCCATTGATAATAAACCAACGACTAAGGGTGGAAAATTACGCCTTATGTACGAAGCAAGCCCAATGAGCTTTATTGTTGAGCAAGCAGGTGGACTAAGTTCAACAGGTTATGAACGAATTATGGATATTCAAGCCCATGATATTCATCAGCGTGTTCCTGTCATCTTAGGCTCTAAAAATGAAGTTGAACGTATTGTTTCCTATCATCAGAAGAAGTAAGTCATACCCACGACAATGTGAGTGTGAGAAGTAATAGTGTTGAGTGGGTTAACAATCATTGCGATATAGTTCAACACACTATGATGTCATCATCATTGGTGCCGGTGCCTCTGGGTTGCTGTGTGCCTTTACGGCTGCCCAGCGAGGCCGACGTGTTTTGGTGATTGAAAAAGCCAATAAAGTAGGTAAAAAAATCCTGATGTCGGGAGGTGGAAAATGTAATTTCACCAATCATATAGTCGAAGCTGAACACTTTATTTCTGAAAACACACATTTTTGTAAAGCCGCGTTAAAACGCTATAGCCAATGGGATTTTATTGCCATGGTTGAGCGTCATGGTATTGAAGTCGAAGAGCGAAAGCATAGCCAACAGTTTTGCAAAAACTCAGCAAAAGAAATTTTAACCATGCTACTGGATGAGTGTAGTCAAGCAGGCGTTGAAATAAAAACACATTGTGAGATTAACAAAGTTGAGACCTTAGAGTTAAAGGGGCACTCAGATAAATACCAACATGACGATGCCCGAAGCCAATACCAGATTTCAGTTACACACGATCACTCAGTACATAAACTAGAATGCCACTCACTGGTTGTTGCAACAGGCGCATTATCAATTCCTTCATTAGGAGGTAGTGGGATTGGTTATGAGATTGCGAAGCAATTCAATTTGGCACTTACGGATCGGCGAGCAGGCTTAGTTCCCTTTATGTTTAGTGATGGTGTTAAGGCTATTTGTGAGCGATTATCGGGTTTAGCATTGGAAGTTGATCTCAGTTGTAATGGCCAGACGTTTACCGAAAACCTTTTATTCACCCACCGAGGAATAAGTGGCCCTGTTGTATTGCAAACCTCTAACTATTGGAAACAAGGCGATGAAATAAGTATAAATTTACTGCCTTATCTTGATGTTGCTAAATGGCTTGTTGAAGCCAAAAAGAAACAAGGGAAATTATTATTAAGAACGCTATTAACTAAAAAGCTAGCAAAAGCCTTAGTGAGTGAATTACAAACATTATGGTGGTCAAACACTGCTGATAGTCCTTTAGCTGAGTACAGCGATAAACAATTAATGGTGATTGGTGATGCTATTAATAACTGGATTGTGAAACCCTCAGCAACAGAAGGATATCGTACTGCTGAAGTAACATTAGGCGGTGTTGATACGGGTGGTATTAGCTCAAAAACCATGGAAGCGAAGCAGCAAGCAGGCTTATATTTTACGGGTGAAGTGCTTGATGTAACGGGTCATTTAGGTGGTTATAATTTTCAATGGGCATGGTCATCAGGTTATAGCGCGGGTTTAGCAGTTTAAGGAAATCGGTATGTATAACACTGTATGGCGACGTTATGCCTTTTTAGGGTTCTCATTTGTTGGCATGACAAAATTGACAGTGCTAAGTCGCCTTGCCGTATAAATTAATGTGCTAACAGAGTCTCTTGGAAAGTAGGATAGAGATAGCTGATATAATAGTCAGTTATTACTTCCTTTTATCTCGACCGAATCATTATTTTCGCTGTCGATAAATCACCGTTAATTGAGACTACACTATGTCATTTTCTTCACTGGGTCTATCTGATCCTCTTCTTCGTGCTGTCGAACAAAAAGGCTATACTGAACCTTCACCGATTCAACTTGAGGCGATCCCAGCTGTTTTGACAGGCAATGATGTGATGGCTGCAGCACAGACAGGAACGGGGAAGACAGCCAGTTTTACCTTACCTTTGTTGCAACGTCTTAATGACGGCACTCGAGTGAGACCGAACCATATTCGTGCCTTGGTATTAACGCCTACACGTGAGTTAGCCGCACAGGTTCATGATAGCGTCGTACTGTATGGACAAAACTTGTCATTGCGATCAGCTGTCGTGTTTGGTGGTGTAAAAATTAATCCACAGATGATGAAGTTACGTCGCGGTATTGATGTGTTGGTGGCAACACCAGGCCGATTAATGGATCTTTATAATCAAAATGCCGTGAAATTTTCTGATATTGAAATATTGGTATTAGATGAAGCTGATCGCATGCTGGATATGGGCTTTATTAAAGATATTCGTAAGATCATGTCATTAATGCCTAAAACACGCCAAAACCTATTATTTTCTGCCACCTTCTCTGGTGAGATTCGTACCTTAGCGAATAGTATTTTAAAGAATCCTGTTCAAGTTGAAATTAGCCCGCAGAAAACAACGGCTGAAGGTGTTAAGCAGTCCATGTTTGAAGTGGATAAGTCGAAAAAGACGGAGTTACTTATTCATTTGGTGGGTACAAATAATTGGAATCAAGTACTCGTGTTTATGCGAACTAAACATGGTTGTAATCGCTTAGTTAAAAAGCTTGATCAGTTTGGTATCACAGCGGCCGCTATCCATGGTAATAAAAGCCAAGGAGCACGAACACGAGCTTTGGCTGACTTTAAACAAAATAAGATTCGCGTATTAGTGGCAACCGATATTGCAGCACGTGGCATCGATATTAGCGACTTACCTCATGTGATTAACTTTGAGCTGCCTAATGTGCCAGAAGATTATGTGCATCGTATTGGTCGAACAGGTCGAGCAGGTGCTGAAGGAGAGGCTATTTCTTTGGTTAGTGCTGATGAAGTTGAGTTCTTAGCAGATATTGAAAACCTAATCCGTCAGACCTTGGTACGTGATGTTGAAGTGGGCTTTGTGCCAGTACACACAGTGCCGATTACGAAGTTGGGTGAACGTAAAAAAGCGAGCAAGCCTAAAAAAGCAAGAAGACCGAGCCAAGATAATAATCAGAGAAAAGAACCAGCGTCTAACCGGAACCGTCGCCCCCGTTCTGGCAATAGTAATTCAGCGAGACATTCTGGTCAGCGTAGAAGCCGTAAGCCTGTTGAAAAATAACAAAGTACCTTTAAAACATCATAAAGATGTTTGTTAGTAAAAGAAATTTTAGTTTTTTTATGGTAATTTAGGTTAAACTTACAGTTCATTATTTCTTAAAATATGGGTTTATAATGAAGACTATTTTTTTATTAATTATGTTTTTTACTATTAATACCGCTAGTGCTCATTGTGTTGATGATAGTGTCAGCAATGAACAAAATTATATTAATTGTAAAATAGCGGCTGAGTCAGGGGATGCATATGCACAATATGCATTGGCAAATTTATATAATAATGGCCAAGGCATTGAACAAAATGCTGAACACGCCGTTGTGTGGTATAAAAAATCTGCCAATCAAAATAATGATTTAGCGCAATACAGCCTAGGTGTTATGTATGAGTTTGGCCTAGGAGGCCTAGAGGTCGACCAGCAGGAGGCAGAAAAGTGGTATAAGCTTTCTGCAAAAAATGCTAACTACTTTGCACGTAATAAGCTGGGCTTACTTCCTCCTCCTGACGTAAAGTTTGAGCCATTAAAGAAAAGTAGCAAGGATATCAACCTGGATGAGGCTCAGGATGAACCTCATGCTGTCGAACGGTTTCTTGATTGGCTTTTTAGAGTAGAAAAAATAGAAAAAACTCAGTGATGCATTAGTGCATCATCAACCAGAACAGAGCAAAAATAGATGGCTATCAAGATTTGGGTAGATGCTGATGCGTGTCCAGTTGTTATTAAGGATATCCTGTTTAAAGCATCTGAACGGACGAAGGTCGAAATGACTTTGGTAGCAAACCATTCGATACGAGTTCCTCCTTCTCAATTCATTACTTTCCTTCAAGTTACTCAGGGCTTTGATGTGGCCGATAATGAGATTGTGCAACGGGTAGGCATTGGCGACCTTGTTATAACGGGTGATATTCCTCTTGCGGCAGAAGTAATCGAAAAAGGTGCTCATGCATTGAGCCCACGCGGTGAGATGTATACCACGGATAACATTAAGGCTAGACTAACAATGC
>JAQRMU010000059.1:0-1287 GCA_028598975.1 Gammaproteobacteria bacterium
GTAAAGCTCAATGAAACCCGTAAGGCAAGTATGAAACGGAAATTAAAAATGGCTGCTCTTGACGATGATTTTAGGGCTGAGTTGTTGATTGGGGCTGAAAATTAAATGCTCTTGCCCTGGGTAAATAGCGAAGGTTTATATTAATTAATACTTTAATAAGCTATTATTAACTGTGGTAACGATTAATAAATAAGTGTGTCACGAATGGATAATAATGCTATAACACATGCTACCTTTAAGCAGTTGGTTAATGATGGTGTAATCAGATCTGTCTCGGCCGTTGCTCAAGGCGGCCAGTGGGAATTGTCAGTCGAATACGGGCGGGTACAGAAATACCTCAAGTCAACTAATGGCCAGAACAGGCGCTCCTGGTCTAAGCTCGACACAGTGCAGAGTTATTTGGCTGATCTAGGTGTTCGACAATTTAGCGTTGATGCTGCCGGGTTTCTTCCTGGTCGCGGTGGAGTAAAGCGGCCAGATAGAACTGTTGCGCTGCAGAAGTTGTATAAAGGTAATTAAAGGAAGAATATGGCGATTAGTTATGCTCCCAAAGTAGGGGAAGTATTAGAGTGCAACTTTGGCACGTATAAAAAAGATAATGGTGTGGCCGATGAACGTAATTATTATGATGGTCGAATTCCACCAGAAATGATTAAGAGCAGAATGGTTGTTGTGTTAAACGGAAAGCTAGGTAGAGGCTGTCTAGTTGTAGCTATTTCATCCACGGAGTTTCGATCTTCAATTAGAGATGGTGTACACGTTCCCCTGCCGCCTGATTTATTTCGAGTCACTGATTTTTACGATAAACGCGACAGGTGGGCAAAGGCGGACACAATACAACAAGTAAGCCGAAATAGATTGTTCAAAATGAAAGACAAAGACGGTATTTTTGATCATTACCTTCCGCGGGAAACTGTAACTGAAATCCAAAAAGCAGTAATTAAATCAATTAGCGCAAATACGCTTTTGACAATAAATAAAGATTGACACTTATGATATCTAAGAATAGAATTCTAACTGTAGCCCGTAGAGGCCTTAGAAGTATTTAATCCTTTCGAGGACTAGAAAGCCCGTCATTATTGATGGGCTTTCGTCGTTTTAGGCCTTCTCTAACTGTTCGAGCAGCTTCCGGTGATGCTTTAATTTAGCTCTGGCTATGAGGCCCAAAATAACAACTGCAGACCCACACATTAGATTGGTTTCGAGATCTTTAAACTGGGAAAATAGCGCCCAAAGAAAGGCGAGAATAGCGATAATTAGGCTGGTTATTGCTATTTGGCGATCAAG
>JAQRMU010000059.1:1387-4094 GCA_028598975.1 Gammaproteobacteria bacterium
CAGCACGAGCCTTGATCTCTTTTGCATGTTCAATAGAAAGCTTTGCATCAAGTAAAATACCAGCTGCTTTTTTTAATGCTTCTTTTTGCTCAAAAGTGAAAATAGCACTGATTTTCCCATCGATGGCCTCACGATGAATACCTTTACCCATTTTTGTGAATTTAGTCTGTAATGACTTTAACTCACTTGCTGAGTAAAACTTAAACAGCTCTAAAATTTCTTCGACATTAGAACCCATAACAAACCCCTTTTATCGTTCTGAAAGCATGGCTAAATGCTCTTGAACATTTAACAAAGCGTTATTGTTGTTTAGTGAATGATTGCCAAGGTTTTTTAGTTCATCAATGATTTTTTCTAGCTTATTGATATGCTCAAGAGCATCAATATGTAAGTCATCAATTTTTACATCATTCGAGTTTTTAGCCATACCTTACCTTCCTTGTTTATAGTCGTTTTGCAGCCGTTTTATAAACTCGATTACGTTCACGTTTACCAACTGCAATAACAAGTATTTCAAGTTCTTCATCATAAACACGGTAGACGAGCCTAAAGCCAGCACTGCGAAGCTTAATTTTGTAACAGTCCTTCATTCCACTGAGGCGATCTTTTTCAACTCTAGGAGCATCAAGCCTTTCTTCTAACTTCTTTTTGAACTGTTCACGAATAGGTTTATCAAGATCACCCCATTCTTTTTCTGCATCCTGAGAAATACGGAGGCTATAACTCATCAAGTGTCACCTTTCTTGATGGTTGACCTTCACGCTGACGGACAATTTCAGCCAGTTCCATATCTTCGAGTTTATCCATTAATAATTCATACGCTGCCGCAGGCACAGCGTAGAACACTGGGGCGTTACGATTGAGAATAGCGACAGGGAATCCTTCGCCTTGCTCAACGACAGCCATAGGGTTTTTCTTCAGCTCAGAAATGCCCGCGCTAACGTCTGAAAGAATATCGTGTGTTTCCATAATAAAACCTCTTAATAAGTCGCTTAACAGGTCTCATTGTATCAAACTTAAAAGATAGAAACAACATTAAAAGCCCTTTTATTAGGTCTTTTTGTCGGTCTTTATGAATCCCAGCTTAATCCCGTTTGACCAAGCTAACCCGCACAAAACAGCGGTAACAATGTTGAGCCAGATCGATAAATTATGCTCACCATTGCCGAAAATTAACCAATAGATGATGTTGGCCGTTGTCATTAATGTGAATAGCAATAACGGCCATATCCAGAATTTAAGCTTGTTCATTTTTAACCATCCTTGTTTTTTTCACTAATCATTCAGTTATAAATTTAATGCCGTAGTTATCCACAAAAATTGTGGATAACTACGTTTTACCATCATCCATTTAGCTATTCCTTTTGAGCTTCTTTTGCTTCTGCGGCTTCTTTTTTCTTTTTCCGCTGATCACGACTATAGGCTTGCCTGCATCTGTCAGAGCATGTTTTTCTGATAGATAAGCCGCTCATAGGATCACTGCACCATGCGCATGGCTTTGTTTCTGTTCGCCTTAGAGCTGCTAGAGCTTGGCCTGTGTTTTCTTCAGTCATTTAGTCTGCCGTAAAGTTAATTAGCTAGGTGATCCTATTGGTATTCATACTGCTAGTATTTATTAGCAATACGATCCTTTGAGCGTTTATCCCACTCAGCAAAGGCATTAACACCGCGCAAGCCTGATTCTGCAATCTCTAAAGCATCTGAGAGCTGAGTAATATAAGCCTCTTTATTATCCTGTCGTGGATAACCAGACAATTCAAATATTGTATTGAATAGTATCGCGGCACGATCAGGGATAGGATCTAAGCGTTCTCCATCATCTATCATCGTAACAGGCATAAGGCCATGAAAAATCAATGGCAATAATAACGATGAGACAATTTCACTTGAACGCAGCTCTTTGTAACCGCACCAGTCAGGCTCTACGCGAATAACACCCTGCTTAAGATAAAGATTACAAGTTAGAGTGTATTCAACATTCTCGTTACAATCTTTTGTTCTTCCAACCTCAACAAAAGCAATCTCTTCACGAGGAATAGCACTTAAGAAGTGCCCAAAAGGAGGGTGAGAAACCCCATCACGCAGTCTCAACTCTTCGCCAGTTTTTAGATGTTGCACACTTCACAGCTTCCCTGGTCAGTGTCAAACATTTCATATTTCTGACCAATTTCCTTTTCAAGTCCTTGGATTATTGATAGTTGGTGTTCGCCAAACTTGGTGTTGAGTTCTTTTTCTTGCCTTTTACGGGTAGCAAGAAAGCAAGGGTAACAGCCAACACGTTCGGCCCCTTCTTCTTCATACAGTGGGTTTAGCTCGTAACCCCTATCTCTTACGTTGTAAACAACTTGCTCTGTGATTCAGCCCACGTCAAACCTCTATGTATGGATTTGGGATTCAAAATATCAGCTAGACTATGCTGAGGTCTTAGGTTATAGTGGCGAAGAAAACGAATTCACCATAAAGACAACACAATTAATATCAGCTAGATTATGCTGAGGTTTTAGGTTATACTGGCGAAGAAACGAATTCACCATAAAGACAACACAATTAATATAACAGGAGAAGTAACCATGCAAGCAACAACAGAAAAACAAATAAAAACACTACAAACCAAAGCACAAAAAGCTGCCGACCAACTTAACCAAGAAGTCGTTGCCGTTATCCAAGGCAAACAACACATTCAAGTTCAAGCAGGTATAGCTTATCA
>JAQRMU010000006.1 GCA_028598975.1 Gammaproteobacteria bacterium
GACCTTGTTATAACGGGTGATATTCCTCTTGCGGCAGAAGTAATCGAAAAAGGTGCTCATGCATTGAGCCCACGCGGTGAGATGTATACCACGGATAACATTAAGGCTAGACTAACAATGCGAGACTTTATGGAAACAATGCGATCGAGTGGTGTTCAGACTGGAGGGCCAGCAGCCTTGAATCAAGCAGATCGACAGAAGTTTGCTAATAAGTTGGACTCGTTTTTAACAAAGCACGCTTAGTACAAAATTTAAACCTATTGTAGGGGAGCGGCTTCAGCCGCGAAGAGCTTACAAGGAGCAAATAGGCTGGCAGTGTTTAACAGCCCATTCGGGGATAACCCCCCTCCTACAGAGCTTATAAAATTTTAACCACAGAGACACGGAGAACACAGAGTTTATTATTACCCCTCTGTGCGCTCCGTGTCTCTGTGGTGCATATTAAAAATAGCCGACAAAAAAAGGGCGTTACCGATAAACGGTAACGCCCTTTTTATTTTTTCTAAACTAGAGTTTACTTAGTGTTATTTGTGAACTCTGGGTATGCTTCCATACCACATTCACTTAAATCAACACCTTCGTACTCTTCTTCTTCAGAGACGCGGATGCCCATCACCATTTTCAGTACTGACCAAACAATAAAGCTTGTTGCAAATACCCAAATGAAGATAGTTGCCGCACCGACCAATTGGCCTGTGAAGCTAGCATCAGTGTTAGTTAATGGCACTGCAAGCAGTCCCCATAAACCAACTACACCATGAACAGAAATAGCACCAACTGGATCATCAATTTTGAATTTATCCATTGCTACGATTGATAGTACAACAATTGCACCACCGACAGCACCGATGATTGTAGCCATTAATGGTGTTGGTGTATCTGGACCTGCTGTAATAGCAACAAGACCCGCTAACGCACCATTTAAAATCATAGTTAAATCAGCTTTACCAAACATCATTTTAGCAACGATTAAGGCACCAATTACACCACCAGCCGCTGCAGCATTTGTATTTAGGAATACCATTGCAACTGCGTTAGCACTTGCCATATCACCTAGTTTTAATACTGAACCACCGTTAAAGCCGAACCAACCCATCCATAAGATGAAGGTACCTAATGTTGCCATTGGTAAGTTTGCACCTTGAATAGGGCGAACTTCACCGTTAGGACCATACTTACCTTTACGTGCACCTAATAAGATAACACCTGCTAAAGCAGCTGCAGCACCGGCCATATGTACGATACCTGAGCCAGCAAAATCAAGGAAGCCAAAGTCATCACCTAGAGAGTACATGCCGAATACAGATGCACCACCCCAAGTCCATGCACCTTCCATTGGGTAGATGAATGCAGTCATAACGACAGCAAAAGCAGCAAATGCCCATAACTTCATACGCTCAGCAACCGCGCCCGATACGATAGACATCGCTGTTGCAACAAACACAACTTGGAAGAAGAAGTCAGATGCTGATGAATAAACAGAACCACCATCAAAACCCGCTTCAGCAGAAGCCGCTAATGCATCAGCAGTTAAGTTGTCACCGCCAGCAATACCGTCTAAGAAGATGCCACCACCGTACATGATGTCGTAACCAACAACCATATAAGCAGTACACGCGATAGCGAACAATAAAACGTTTTTTGTTAGGATTTCAGTTGTGTTTTTTGCACGAACCAGGCCTGCTTCTAACATTGAGAAGCCAGCAGCCATCCACATAACTAATGCACCACATACTAAAAAGTAAAAGGTATCCATAGCGTATTGGAGTTCGAAAATTTGATTTGTTACAGTTTCCATTTTTTACTCCAATCTTATAAAGCGTCAGAACCGGTTTCGCTTGTGCGAATACGGATCACTTGCTCTAGTGGGTAAACAAAGATTTTGCCATCACCGATTTTTCCAGTGTTAGCACCTTTAATGATTGCTTCAGTGACCTGATCAACTAATTCATCATCAATCGCAATATCTAGTTTAAGTTTAGGTAAAAAATCTACAACATACTCAGCACCACGATATAGCTCAGTGTGACCTTTTTGACGACCAAAACCTTTTACTTCAGAAACTGTTAAACCTTGAACGCCGATTTCAGATAGAGCTTCACGGACATCATCAAGTTTGAACGGTTTGATTATCGCTACTACTTGTTTCATAACTTATTCCTCAAAAAAATGGCCACTTCGAGAGAGATGAAGTGGCCAAGGATAATTACATTGATTTAGAGATTGTGAATACAACAGTATCAGTGTCTGAACCGTCTAAGTTTGTGTCATGGTAAGTTACATCAAGACCAAATCCGGCTAGTTCAGTTGATGCGCCGATGTACCAATTTGTGTAGTCTTCAGAAGCGGAGGCATCATAGTCATAACGGCCAACACCTGCAGCTAGACTTATTGAACCAACGTCATAACTAGCATCTAATTGGTAGTAAAGGTCATCTTCTGCTTCTGTATCGAACAGGTCCATTGAGTATGAAACGCCAGCACTTAAGAAGCTGTAGCTAACAAAACCGTAAACTTCGAAGAAATTAAGTTCATCTTCACTTGGGTAGTCGTAATATAGACCACCAATATCAAAAGAAACACCAGAGTCACCAAAGTCACCAGAAAAACCTGCGTAGTAATCAAGTTCGACGGAAGCATCTGAATCAAAATCTACATTAGAACCCCAGATACCGGCATATAAACCACTTGAATGACCAACATCAAAGCCACCTGATATTGCTGGATCAGAAGCTGATTGTCCAACACCACGCCATACGTATTCAGATGATAATGCTACATTTGCACTTGTTGACCATGCGCCGTCTTCACTTTCCCATGCCATTGCTGATGAAGCAACAAGCATTGTGCTTGCAGCAAAACATAGTGTTGAGATTGTTTTTAATTTCATTTTTTATTCCTCTATACGTTCTTAATTATTGAGTAGTGTTTGAATGGTGATGTTGCTTTTATGTAACACTCTGCATTCAGACCTCCGACATTTTTAGCATAAGCTAATATCTTGCGTAAACCTTAACGGACTGAAATTGCTAAGGAAACATGCGGTGTGTCGCATTAAAACAACATGTTATAGACACAACTGCAACTAAGTCGTGCAAAAAAGGAGCCAGCGTTTAACTTCAATGAAAACAATGGGATATAAAAAGGACGTGTATTTTTTATACAAATTAAAGATCCATGTTGGTGCGGCTTAGTTGAAAATTGGTACATAGTGGTGCGTAATTGCCTGCCTATTTATTATTATTATTGCTATGATCTCGGTCACATTTATGACAAATGAGAAATTGAATGATTTACCCAAATATTGATCCTGTTGCGCTTACATTAGGCCCATTACAAATCCATTGGTATGGGTTGATGTATTTGGCTGGATTTGTTGGTGCATGGTGGTTAGGTCGGCTCCGTGCAGAGCGTTATGGTTGGACTGTCGAGCAAGTCGAAGACTTATTATTTTATGGTGCGATAGGTGTCATTGTTGGTGGTCGTTTGGGTTATACCTTATTTTATGATTTGCCTAATAATCTGGATCATCCATTGAATGTATTAAAAGTATGGCAGGGTGGCATGTCATTTCATGGTGGCTTATTAGGTGTATTAACTGCTTTTTGGTTGTTTGCGAGAAAAACGGGCAAGTCCTACGCAAATGTGAGTGACTTTATTGCACCTATGGTCCCTGTTGGCCTCTTTTTTGGTCGTATTGGTAATTTTATTAATGCTGAACTCTGGGGAAAAGTAAGTGATGTGCCTTGGGCAATGGTGTTTCCAAATGGTGGGCCCTTAGCTCGTCATCCATCTATGCTTTATGAGGCTATATTGGAAGGTCTGGTACTCTTTATAATCTTGTGGTGGTACTCAGCAAAACCAAGACCAGCCGGTGCTGTCTCAGGGGTGTTCTTAATCGGGTACGGCTTCTTTAGATTTATGGTTGAGTTTGTTCGAATCCCTGATCAGCAGTATGGCTATCTAGCATTAGATTGGTTGACGATGGGCCAGATACTGTCATTGCCTATGGTTATTCTTGGTGCCATTGTGATGCTGCGTGCTTACCGAAATTGATGATCAAAGCAAAATGACGGCCCAAACGATGATGGCCATGACAATACTTAATAAAACAGCTAGAGAACCGTAATCTTTAGCTCGACCCGATAAAATATGATGTTCTGTATCGATACGATCAACAATGCATTCAAGCGCTGAGTTTAGAATCTCTACTATTAAAATGAGTAGGAGGCTCACAATCATAGCAAGGCGTTCGTAATTAGATACATCAAGATAAAGGCTAAGGCCACTAAGTAGGATGAGGGCAATAAATTCTTGCAAAAAAGCGGCTTCGTTAACAAGTGCTGACTTGAAGCCCTGCCAAGAGTAAATACACGCATAAAAAATTCGCATAATTCCTGTATTTTTTTTCATATTGTTAGCCTAATTCTCGTACCGATAAGGTAAGCTCATTTTGAGGGTGGTGTCTCAAAAAATGTGCCTACATGTTAATATCTTAGCTTAATTAAGAATTGCGAGCGATTGAACTGTTTTATGAGTTATCAAGATCACTATGATGTTATTGTTGTTGGGGGTGGTCATGCGGGTACCGAAGCCGCATTAGCCTCTGCGCGGCAGGGTGTAAAAACCATGTTGCTGACACAAAATATCGAAACTTTGGGGCAGATGAGCTGTAATCCAGCAATTGGGGGGATTGGTAAAGGTCATCTTGTTAAAGAAGTTGATGCTTTGGGCGGCATTATGGCTCAAGCAGCAGATCGTGGTGGTATTCAATTTCGCATATTAAATGCCAGTAAAGGTCCAGCTGTTAGGGCAACACGTGCTCAAGCTGATCGTGTTCGCTATAAAGCGGCTGTTCGTACTGTTTTAGAATCTCAACAAAACTTATCTTTGTTTCAGCAAACAGCAGATGATCTTATTGTAGAAAATGATCGTGTTGTTGGTGTTGTCACGCAGGCAGGTTTACGCTTTTCAGCTAAATCAGTTGTCTTGACGGTAGGAACCTTCTTGGGTGGTTTAATCCATATCGGTATGGAAAATCATCAAGGTGGGCGAGCAGGCGATCCGGCATCAAACTCATTAGCAAAGCGATTACGTGCCTTACCTTTTAGAGTTGATCGTTTAAAGACGGGTACGCCACCTCGTATTGCAACCAATAGTATTGATTTTTCTGATTTAGCTGAACAGCCAGGCGATTCACCAGCACCACTATTTTCCTTTTTAGGTAAGGCATCAGATCATCCTGATCAAATTTCGTGTTATATCACGCACACTAACGAATCAACTCACGATGTTATTCGAAATAACCTAGATCGTTCACCAATGTATAGTGGTGAAATAGAAGGCATTGGTCCACGTTATTGTCCATCGATTGAAGATAAAGTTGTTCGTTTTGCAGATCGAACTTCACATCAAATTTTTCTCGAACCGGAAGGGTTGAATTGCGGAGAAGTGTATCCAAATGGTATTTCAACAAGCTTGCCGTTTGATGTGCAGTATGAAATTGTTCGCTCAATGAAAGGTTTAGAAAATGCTCATATTACTCGCCCGGGCTATGCGATTGAATATGACTTTTTTGATCCCCGTGATTTACAGCCGTGGTTAGAAACGAAACATATGGCAGGTTTGTTTTTTGCCGGACAAATTAACGGCACAACAGGTTATGAAGAAGCCGCCGCTCAAGGTTTGATTGCAGGTCTAAATGCCGGTTTGCAAGCACGAGAAATGGAACCATGGTTCCCACGTCGTGATGAGGCCTATATTGGCGTGATGATCGATGATTTGATTACATCGGGAACGAAAGAACCTTATCGTATGTTTACAAGTCGTGCTGAGTACCGATTGTTATTACGTGAAGATAACGCAGATATGCGCTTAACACCTAAAGGTCGAGAGCTAGGCTTGGTTGATGATGAGCGTTGGGAAGTATTTACTGCAAAACGAGAAGCGGTAGAAAAAGAAACTCGCCGCCTAGAGGCTTATAAATTTAGTCCAGAAAAAGTAGACCAAACATTAGCTGAACAAGTCTTAGGCGAGCCGTTGAATAAAGTAAACTCAGCAATAGAGTTGTTACGTCGTCCGAGTGTGGATTATCAAGGCTTATTAACCTTGTTGGGAGAGGACAGTCCTGTTGCTGAAGATGTCTCTGAGCAAGTTGTAATTCAAACTAAATATGCTGGTTATATTACTCGTCAACAAAATGAAATTGATCGCTTGAAGCGCCATGAAGATACAGCATTGCCTGATGATATTGACTATAAACAAGTTCGTGGTTTATCTAATGAAGTGCGAGAGAAACTTGAACATGCACGTCCTAATAATTTAGGTCAAGCAGCAAGAATTTCAGGTGTTACACCAGCCGCCGTTTCTATATTATTGGTACATTTAAAGCGAAGCAGTGGTGAGGCCTTGAATGGCTAGAGAGTTATTGCAAGAGATTACTGAAGGTTGTCAGGAATTAGGTTTAACGTTACGTCTTGAACAGTGTGAACGTTTACATGCCTATGTTAAGTTACTCGATAAGTGGAACAAGGTCTATAACCTGAGTTCAATTCGTGATCCCCAAGAAATGGTCAGCCGTCATATCTTAGATAGTCTTTCCATTTTGCCGTATCTAAAGGGTGATTCATTACTTGATGTTGGCACAGGTGCAGGTTTGCCAGGCATTCCCGTCGCGATAGCCTACCCTGATATGGCCGTTACTTTATTGGATACCAATTCTAAAAAAACCCGTTTTTTACAACAGGCTAAAGCGGAGCTAGGTTTGTCAAATGTGACCGTTGTTCACGCCCGAGTTGAAGAGGCAAATTTGCCAAAGTTTGCAATGGTAACGGCACGCGCTTTCGCCACAGTTGAGACTATTATTGATTTAACAGGCCGACATTGCGATGATGCTGGCAGCTTATTGTTGATGAAAGGTGTTTGGCCTGAAGAAGAACTTAAGGCAATAAGCGGTGAGTTTAAATTGAAAGATGTGGTGACATTGGATGTGCCAGGATGTGAAGGACAGCGGAACCTAGTTAGGATTATCAAAGGATAAGTGAATGGGCAATATTTACGCAGTTACAAATCAAAAAGGAGGGGTCGGTAAAACGACAACGACAGTTAATCTAGCTGCATCGCTTGCTTCGAGTAACAAAAAAGTATTATTGATTGATTTAGATCCTCAGGGTAACGCGACAACAGGGTGTGGTGTTGATAAAGAAGAGATAGCTGTCAGTAGCTATGATGTCATCATGACAAAATCAAAAGCAGCAGATGCGATTGTGGCACCAGAAGGTCTATCATTTGATGTGATGCCGACGAATGCTGATATGACGGCGGCAGAAATACAGTTGCTGGATGTAAAACTCAGAGAGCATCGCTTACGCTTAGCGTTAGAATCAACACGTGAGAAGTATGATTACATTTTGATTGATTGCCCGCCATCATTAAGTATGTTGACCTTGAATGCTTTGGTTGCATCAAAAGGCGTTGTTATTCCTATTCAGTGTGAATATTATGCTTTGGAAGGTTTGTCATCATTATTGAGAACAATTGAGCGAGTGAAGCAACGAGCTAATCCGGCGTTAGAGCTAACAGGTTTAATTCGGACCATGTTTGATGCCCGAAATAATTTAGCGAATGAAGTATCTAGACAGTTGATTAACCACTTTAATAAAAAAGTATTTCATGCAATCATTCCTAGAAATGTTCGTTTAGCAGAGGCACCAAGTCATGGTTTGCCAGTCATAAATTATGATCGATCATCGCGTGGTTCAATTGCCTATATGGCAATGGCAAGTGAGTTTATGCGACGTGAAAAAAATAACTAAATGGGAATGAAATTGTGAGCAAAAAGAGAGGGCTGGGCCGAGGGCTAGATGCATTGCTAACAGACGTTTCTCATGACGATGAGAACTTAGATGATAGCTTGCAACACTTTCCATTAGATATGATTCAACCGGGTAAATATCAGCCACGTGTTGATATGGCGGAAGACTCTTTAGATGAGTTAGCTGACTCGATTCGCGCGCAAGGATTGGTTCAACCGATTGTAGTGCGACCTATCACAGGCGGTCGTTATGAGATCATTGCTGGTGAACGTCGCTGGCGAGCATCACAGCTAGCTGGTTTAGAGACGGTACCTGCACTGGTGCGAGATGTCTCTGATCGCAGTGCCATAGCGATGGCTTTAATTGAAAATATTCAACGTGAGAACTTAAACCCAATGGAAGAGGCAAATGCTTTGCATCGGTTGAGAGAAGAGTTTTCAATGACACATCAAGAGGCTGCAGAGGCGGTAGGACGCTCACGAACAGCAGTGTCTAATTTACTTCGTTTACGTAATTTAAATGATGATGTGAAACGTCTATTAGAGAATGGTGATTTGGAGATGGGTCATGCCCGCGCTTTACTCGGCCTTGAAGCTGAAGCTCAATCTACAGCCGCAGGTGATGTCGTTGAGAAAGGCTTATCTGTACGTGAAACCGAGCAATTAATTAGACGTTTATTAAAACCTGCTATAGAAAAACCACACCCTTCAGAAGCCTTATTGGAAGAAATCAATAAAATTGAATACCTAATTAGTGAAAAGATTGGCGACCGCTTTTCTGTAAAACACTCTGCAAGTGGTAAAGGTCGATTGGTGATTGATTATTCTGATGTGGCTGATTTAAAAGATATCGTTAAGCGAATTAAATAAACGAACGGTAGATTGAATAATTCCTGTCATCCCCGTGGAAACGGGGAGCCAACGATAGTGGCTATTTTCACTGCCCATGGATTCCCATTTTCATGAGAATGACGAAGCGGGAAATGCTACAAATTAAAGTATTTAGGGTATAGAGAGCCTCTTGCAAAACTCTAAG
>JAQRMU010000060.1 GCA_028598975.1 Gammaproteobacteria bacterium
AATGCTCTACGCACCTCTCCTGCACCCGCCAAAGTATCCATTGAGCCAACAATAACATCACCTGCATCATTGACATTAAAGGCCTCTGAATACTCTCCTGCAGCCCCATGAAGATCTTGAACGCCAGCAGATGTCCACTGTACTGCATGATTGCCAAGCGTATGTTCTGACGCACCCACAATCACGCTACCATCAAAGTTCACACCATTTGCAATAGAGCTCCCTTCTCCTCCACCAGCAGCCAACACGCCTAAATCAACCATCCTGCTGTCGTTAGTCGTGTGGTACTTAAAAGCCCGTTTAATTTTATGACCTTTGGTGGAATGAGTCGAACCTGTTTCAGACTCACCAACTACCACATTACCGTCCTTACTAATACTGTAA
This sequence comes from Gammaproteobacteria bacterium, assembly GCA_028598975.1. Taxonomy (GTDB): domain Bacteria; phylum Pseudomonadota; class Gammaproteobacteria; order Nitrosococcales; family Methylophagaceae. The sequence goes on from JAQRMU010000060.1 coordinate 385, forward strand.
GCAACAGAGTTTCGACCACCTAAAGTACCCAAATCCGCCATTGAGTTATTAAACCAAAGAAAGGCATGATAGCCATTAATATAGCCGTCATTATTGATAGAGATTTCAGACTCGCCCACGATCTTTGAGCCGTCATAATTTACGCCATACGCTGTTGCATTATCACCGCCTTGAAGCACACCAATGTCCACAAGCCCTGTGGCCGCCGTCCATCGAAACGCAAAGTCACCGGCAGATGTTGTCGCGCCACCTACAACCACATCCCCCGTTTCGCTAACGTCATAGGCGATAGACTTGCTAATACCACCCACACTGTTTATCTCTAAGTTTTCGTAGCCTGTTGAGGCTGTAAAACGCCATGCTGTTGAAGAGCCTGAATCCCACCCCCCCCCGACCATGACAGTACCATCATCATTGATTGCAGTTGCAATCCCTTGAGGATCGCCTGAATAAGTTGCAATCCCTTGAGGATCGCCTGAATACGAACCTAAATTGACCAGTTCACCAATCGCCATGGCGCTTGCTGAGTGCATACTGATAGCGCCTGCAATAAGTAGGGGTAATACATTTAGCTTTAACGTCTTCTGTTTCATTAGGTAGCCCTTAATTTTGGTGAGGATTGAGTAGTTCATCACGTTAATTCCTAAACCCTATATTGTCGATGGTTTACCGAATATCCATCGCGTCGGGTTAGTACGTTTCATGCCTGATGACTAGTCGCTAGAAGACACTATAACGGGCCACCTGCCAAAAGGTAACTAATCCCAATAGATTTAATTAATCCTAACAACCCGCCACGCCGGACATTCGGTTATCTATTGCTGTAGATCCCCTCTAAAGAAGAAGCTGAAGAACGGATTTCTTTCTCGGAATATCAAAAAAGAAATGGACACTTACTTCACAATTGTGACGACGGAGACACACTTTTCCATGTCTCGTTTATCACGCTTTCTCACGCTATTGAAAAAGCCATGATATTTCTTCATTGGAAGCCAAGCTTTGAACGATATGAAGAGTTCTTTCGAGAAGCAGATCACTTGATTTCTTCTTACCATGAGCAATGGCTAGATAAAAACGCAGAGACAGGATGGCGAGACAGTGTGCAAGCAATCGCGCTTAAACTTCCTGCCAGTTTACCTGTTAGTAAAAAAAACAATCTTGCAGTGCACGTCTACATGGATCGCAAACACTTAATGGATGTTGTGTCTTTAGAGCTAAGACAGTTATTAAAGTACACGCCAGAGGAACGCGACCTATTCATTAGTTATGGACTTCCCTTTGATAGGTTAAATACCTCTGTACAACCTATGTTCATTTGCTCATTTTCTGCAATAAATTTTTTTGTTGCATTATTTATAGCCGTTCGTATTAAACTGGGATGCTTTCTACTATCAAATCCCCCGGCGACTTCGGTGTTTAAAAAGGCTTTCCATTTTTTAGCAACATTCATATCATCGAATTCTTTAAAATCGTGAAAGTGATAATATAACCATACTTCAAAACACGGGTTGCTCTGTGCAACATTCCAATTTATCTGCCTATTACAGTATGCCCTAAGCTCACTAATTTTATCTCCCCAACTATCGGTATCAATAACAAACCATATCTCGTCATCATCTAAGATTTCATATTTTAGATGTGAACCCTCCTCAGGTGAAATTAATTGCTTGGTAGCTTTTTCTAGTAGTCCTGTAGGAGATGTATCATCATGCTGTTCAGGAGATTCAATTTCAAGTCTAATTTGTGAACTTATTTCTGAAAAGTAATTAAAATAATTATCTTCCCGCACTTTTCCTTCACAATAGATAATAATGAGTTTTGCATCTCTTGATGGTTCAACTCTTTTGAATAATCTACTTTTTAGTATCATACTCGTGCCAATTTAAATCTTTTAGATTAGCTAAAAATGGAATTGAGCCATACCGTCCACTTAAATATCCCTTTCTAATATCAGTTGTATTATGTTCTTTAAAATCACTTAAAGAATATAAATCAGTGCATCCTTCGTTATCTTTTTCAGCAAACCATATTTCGTCTTTTCGAAAGGTCTTTTGGTCTAACAAATTAGATTCATGCGTTGTAAATATAAGTTGCCCTTGAGTTTGTGTATCTTCGGAAAACTTTTTCACAAGTTCTTTTATTAAAAGGGGGTGAATACTTCTCTCTATTTCAT
>JAQRMU010000061.1 GCA_028598975.1 Gammaproteobacteria bacterium
CATCTGCAACCGGCCAATGTGCTGCTCGGGCTAATGCGCCAGCATAATCAGCCATACGCCATATATGAACACCTGTATCCGTATCGTTGAAATGTCCTGCCCGCCCCAGCATCATGATGGCATCTTTTTGGCTTTCCACTAACTCTTTAGTCCTAATATTAACCATCATCTCACACGCTTGATGTTGATCTGCTAATTCAAGCTGTGCTTTGACTCGTGCTATAACCAATGCCGGTTTAATAGGTTTGGTAATATAGTCCACAGCACCCAAATCAAAACCAGCCTGTTCATCATGCGCTTCCGCCATTGCTGTAACAAATATAATGGGAATATTAGCTGATTGAGGATCAGACTTTAAACGTCGGCAGACTTCATGCCCATCCATATCAGGCATCATAATGTCGAGGAGAATTAAATCTGGGGCTTGCTTATCAACAATTTTTAGTGCCACCTCGCCTCGTGTAGCGATCTTAATAATATAATAAGGAGCAAGAATCGCCTTAAGAATATCAATATTTTCTAAAGCATCATCAACAATTAATACTGTTTTTTTATTACCTGCCATCATAAAATCCTAATAAGCATTGGTTTCAGCCTGCCTCACTCTGCTTCATTTTTGGGGTATAGTGTATTCAACTCTAGTAATGCCTGTTCAAAATCATACCGTTTAAGCGCATTACCAACACCATCTAAAGCATGGCTTTTCTTCACCGTAGCAACACTATTTTGTAGTAACTCAAAGGTTGATTCAGCATCAGCATCATACCCCTCCAATTGCTCCCGTAGCTTCTGAATAAATAATTCTACTTGCTCAGGTGACATGCTATCTTTTTTTACCATTTGTGTTTTATCGACTTTATCATAGGCCAATAAAAGCGTATCAATCTCTTTTAATACACCATTCAAAGAGGTGATAAATGCAGGCAAGTAATCCTGTGCCAAAGTAAGTTCTTGTATATGGCACTGCTTCTCTATATTGCTTGCAATTTCATGCAATGAGGTTGTACCAATATTTGCCGCAGTCCCTTTAATAGAGTGGGCAAGGCGCATGGCGCTATCAGTATCATTATTCGCAAAGAATGTTGTTAATTCATCGCCTGCACCCATAAAGCTATTTTTAAATCTCGAGAGCACTTGATAGTATAAAGTGCTATCTCCAGCCAACAACCTTATCCCCTCTTCACTATTAATATGTTCTGTAGATAATGGATTTTTATCAGCCTCTACTTCACTCGTCTTTATTTCTGATTGCTTGTTTTGTCCATCAATCCACTTCGCCATTGTTTCCATCATAACGGCAACATCAATTGGCTTGGCGATAACATCATCCATACCCGACATTCTAGCAAGTTCAATATCTTCACTCATCACATTAGCCGTCATTGCAATCACGGGTAGCTTACTCTCATATTGCTCTCGAATTAATTGGGTTGCCATATAGCCATCCATTACTGGCATCTGACAATCCATTAATACACAGTCGTAACGTCCTATTCCTTCAGCCAACCGATCGAGTGCTTCTTGACCATTTTCAGCCAGATCTGCCGTCATCCCATGAATTTTCAATAATGATAATGCCAAATGTTGGTTCACTTCATTATCTTCAACCAATAAGATATGTCGCCCCTGTAAAGGCTTCTCCAGTTTCTCTAGTGTTGGTTTTGTTTCTATTTGTGTCGGTGTTTTTAAGCCGGAACTTAACGCTTCATTAAGCGCATCCCACAATGTGGATGAACTAAAAGGTTTTGATACTATGCCACCTACTGATAAGTCCTGTTCATAAAGCTCATCTTCTAAGTCATTTTTATCATAAGCCGTGACCATAACAACGACGGGAGGAACGGCGATATCAAGTAAACTTATCTCACCTAAGGTTTCTACCCCATCCATTCCAGGCATTTTCCAATCCATAATAACCGCATCATAGGATTTGTTTTTTAATTTTTCTAACGCTGTAGCCCCACTAGCTACCATCGTGACATCAATCCCTTGTGCATGAAGTTGTTTTTCGATTATTTCACGACTTGATTCATTATCATCAACAACCAGAACTTCCACTCGGCCTTGGTGTAATACTTTTACTGTATGGTCCGAACCTAGGTTTTCATGACTAACTTGAAGTTTTATAATGAAGCTAAATGTACTACCTTGACCAACGCTACTCTCCACATGGATACTGCCACCCATTAATGCAATAAGTTGTTCCGTAATGGCGAGCCCTAAGCCCGTTCCACCATATTCTCGTGTTGTTGAGATATCTGCCTGAGAAAAAGACTGAAATAGATTATCCTTCTGCTCGGTGCTCATTCCAATGCCAGTATCTCTTACTGAAAACTCCAAGGTAGCGGCATAGTGTGTAAGTTTTTTGAGCCTTACGCTAATCACAACTTCACCTTGATGAGTGAATTTAATCGCATTATTAGCAAAATTGAGCAATGATTGACGTAGTCGTAGTGCATCGCCCATAAGTACCGGAGGAATGCCTTCATCTATATCAAGTAGAAGTTCCAACTTTTTCTTTCCTGCCGGAATGAGTAGCATATCGGTAACATCGTGTAAGACTCGCTCCAGTGAAAAGGCAACATTCTCAAGCTCAAGTTTTTGTGCTTCAATTTTTGAGAAATCTAAAATGTCATTTAACAAGTCGAGTAGATCATCAGCACTTTTATTCACTTTTTCAATATAGTCTCGTTGCTTATCATCTAAATCCGTTTGTAGTGCTAAATAACTCATACCAATGATTGCATTCATAGGTGTCCGAATCTCATGACTCATATTAGCCAAAAACATACTCTTAGACTTACTCGCTTCTTCTGCCGTAGTCACAGCAGTCGCCAGTTCTTCCTCTTGCTGCTTTCGTCGAGTGATATCTTGAAAGGCAACCACTGCACCTTTAAAGTCATCACCATCATAAATAGGCACAGCAGAAATATAAATCGGCATTGCCGAGCCATCTTTGCGCCAAAAAACTTCCTTATCAGTATGGAAAGCAGTCCTCTCTTTTAATGAATTAAAAACTGAACACTCCTGTACGGGCATTGGACGACCATCTTCATATTGGTAATGCGTCACCTCATGCATATGCTTGCCTATAAGCTCATCAGTATCCCAGCCTAATAACCGCTCACCTTCAGGGTTGATGTAAGTACAATGCCCGTCAGCATCTTGAGCATAGACCCCCTCAGCCATTGCTGATGTGATACCTGTGTGGAACTTGCGTTCATTTTCGAGGATTTTTTCTGTCTGCTTGCGTTTCGTAATATCAGTGCGAATAGAAATATATTGGAAGGGTTGTCCATCTTCTCCCATAAAAGGAACAATCGTTGAGTTCACCCAATAGCTTTTACCTGATTTACTTTTATTTTTAACTTCACCATGCCACACTTCTCCTGAAGCAATCGTTCGCCACATATCTTTAAAAAATTGAGTATCATGCTCGTCAGATTTTACACACCGATGATTCTGACCAAGCAACTCCTCTTCACTATATTCAGACAACTGGCAGAATAATTCATTAACGTACGTAATATCGCCTTGAACATCTGCAATGGAAATAATGGCATGTTGGTCTATTGCATATTGCTGAAAATTGAGTTGCCTAACCGTGTTATCTAACCGACTTGTTGTGGTTGCTAAACGATAAAGTATCACAACGACAAATAATGACATTAGCGTTGTTAATGCCACCCAACGTCGTTGATACATTTCTCTTTCATTTTCTTTGTCAGCATAATAACTATTGTATCGCTCTGTAATCAAGGTGATAGATAGGGCAACATCGTCATTTAATATTTCATTAAATAAACGATTCACCTCTTTATTATCTTCTATTAGGTCTTGCGTATGTTTAACTATATTGTTGAATAGCGATGTTAACGAAATAGGCACTAAAGGCTGAAGCGAAAGTAAGACATCCAACTCAGATTTCACATTAAAACCTGATTTATTTTTATCCCTATAAATAGCCGAAATAAGCTTATCAATTTGGTTAATTAAAACCTCATTATTTCTAGTATCAGATAACTCACTCGCCTTCAATCTAAGCTCAGCTACACTAGCCGAGATACCGTGCAATGAACTAGTTAGTATCTCAAAATGAATAATAAAGGCATCAATACTGCCTTGCCTTGCTGAGATCTTATTAGCAAGCTCTTGTAAGGGATTGGTAACCATGAGCTGAGTTTCATGATTAAGCCCTTGAAAATAGTCATCTTGAACCTGAGATAATTTTTGTGAAACGGTACTTAATTCATCAAGATTAGTCTGAAGACCAAAATATGTTCTAAGAAGGGTCTCTTTTAACTGTGAATTTAATTTCAACAACTCTGAGTTAGAAACAATGATCTTGGTGTGAACCTCGTGAGGAACACCTTTTGACTTGTCATAAAGTATCGCTGCTAGTATTCCTAACAATATGATTGTAAGAATATATATCCACTTGGGAGCAACAGAAAGCCAGTGACTATTCATGTGATTTACTACTCACAATATCCGTAATATCCATTTCAGAGAGTTCCCTTCCACATTGATATTTTCCCGTCAGCCAAATAAATTTATTCGTGTCTCTAGTCATCAATAATTAGAGTAAGCAATATTTGCTAAACTATAATCTATGACTACGCATTAGAAGCTAACAATAGCTTAGTTAGAATAGCCAATCAAGCTAAATAAACATTGGAGTGCCAACTTATTTTTGGGCTGGATATCCGCTTAAATAAAAAAGGCGCTATAAGCGCCTTTTTTGTTACATCTAATTTAGCCCTAACTATTTCATCTGCAGGGTGAAAACAATATGCTACATATACTGTTCAAAAACCTCTATATCAGCATCACTTCTAACACTATTGATGAATGATTGAAGTTCACTATCAGCATAAGTACGAGATAGGTGAGAATATAATCCATCTTGTTCCTCATCTGATGCACTTGCATAATCACCTTCAGTAACAGCTGATAATTTTAAAATCACGTAATTACCATTACTTGCTGTAAAGCCCATATATTGTGCTTCTGAGCTTGGTTTAGCCATTGAAAATGCTCGACTTAATACTTGATCGCTCACATCATCACTAACACGAGGTAATGTTTGCGTTGCGTGCCATTCATTTTCAGCAAATAAACTTAAGGCATCTTCACCAGATTTAAGTTTAGAAAGAATGACTTCACCTTGTTCCGCAGCTTGATCACGTGCATGCTCAAAACGTAATTGCTCTGTAATCGCTGGTGCTACAGATTCAAACGCTAATTGACTCGCTAAAACATGTTTATTCTTATGTACTACAATTAAATGTGATTTGCTCACCTCAATTACAGCACTATTAAGATCATTGACCAAAACATCTTCACTAAAGATCACGTCGGCTACTTTCTGATCCTTAGCAATTCCTGTTGTATTACCTTCTCGGATAAATTCCTGACTCGTTTTTATCTCTAGAGAAAGCGCCTCAGCAACAACATCTAAGCTATCTGGATCTTCATAACTTAAATCGGCAAGTTGTTCTGCTTGCTCATAAAATAAGTCTTCAGCTTGCTGTTTGCGATAAAGCTGTTCTACATCTGCCTTAGAGTCAGAAAAAGATTTTCCTTCAGGTGTTTTGATTCCTGTTAATTTTATTAAGTGATGACCAAACTCAGTTTTAACCGGTTCACTCACATCACCAATATTAGCCATCGTAAAGACGGCTTGTTCAAAGTCAGCATCCATTACTTCACGTTGGAAGTAACCCAAGTCACCACCATCTTGTGATGAACCTGAATCTTGAGAAAATTCGACAGCAAGTGCAGCAAAGTCTTCACCCTGCTCAAGCCTTTCAGTTATGGTATCCAATAATTCTAAAGCGGCAGTATCATCACCTTCTATAAGAATATGACTCGCTTTACGTTGTTCTGGGCCAACAAATTGATTTTGGTTCTCAAGATAAAAAGCCTGCAAATCTGACTCTTCAACAGCAATACCTTTGCTTAATGACTCAACAGAAAGTTCAACATAATCAACAGAAGCACGCTCAGGTGCTAAAAAGTTAGTTTGATGTGTATCAAAATAAGACTGTACCTCATCATCTGTCACAGAGACTTGCTCAAACAGAGAGTAAGCTGGAACAACACCATAGGCGATATCTCTCGTTTGCTTTTCTAAACGTAGTACATTATTCAAAGCTGATTCAGTAGTGATCGTTGATCGTTGAACATTATTACTGATCTCTTGGCGTATTGAGTCTGTGTATAACTCTGCTTCATATCGTTCAGGACTCAACCCTACGCGTGCAAGCATCATCGAATAGGTATCCGCATCAAATTGACCGTCTTTCTGGAAAGCAGGTGTAGAACGAATCATTTGAAGCAGTGCCCCATTGCTTATGCGTTGTCCTAGATCTTGGCCAACAGATAACAAGAGTTTTTGCTCAATCAGTCCATCAATAATGCTTTTCTTTACTTCAAGTGAATCAAACATGGCAGGATCAAACTCATCTCCCATCACATTTCTCATTCGATCACGGTATTGCTGCATCGCCTGTTGATATTCAGCTTGTTGAATAGACTCTCCGTTAACTGTCGCTACAACAATATCAGATGGCCCTGTTAAATAAGAGTTAACGCCCCACAATGCAAATGGAATACTGATTAAACCAACAATAAACCAAGCAACCCAGCCTTGGGCTCGTTCACGAATGAAATGCAACATAGATAAAGAACCTACATAAAAAAAAGAAGTATTACACTATCAAAAAAAAGCAAAAAAAAAGGCGCATTATTAAATGCGCCTTTTCAATATTTGGCGGAGCGGACGGGACTCGAACCCGCGACCTCCGGCGTGACAGGCCAGCATTCTAACCAGCTGAACTACCGCTCCATTTCTTGGTGGGTGTTGAGGGGATCGAACCCCCGACCCTCGCCTTGTAAGGGCGATGCTCTCCCAGCTGAGCTAAACACCCCAAGAAAAAAAAGCTAGTTTACAGCATCTTTTAAAGCTTTACCAGCCTTAAATGCAGGAATTTTTGCAGCTGCAATTTGGATTTCTTCACCAGTACGTGGATTACGACCTGTACGTGCAGCGCGATCACGAACAGAGAATGTTCCAAAGCCTACTAAAGTAACTTGGTCACCACCGCTTAATGCACCTGTTACAGCACTTGTCATACCGTCAACAGCCAAAGCCGCTTTTGCTTTAGAAATATCCGCAGCACTTGCTACCGCATCGATCAATTCAGATTTATTCACAATGTAATTCCTCTCATTATTAATTATTATGCCCCGACAGACGAACAAGTCTGCCTGTTCGATGGGGAACGTATATATAACTACAGCAAAAACAACGTGTCAAGCCAGAAATATGTGATTTTGCAATCTTACTGCCGTTTTTTATCCAAAACATCCATTTTGAAACATAAAAAAAGTATTTACTTATATACCTTTTATTCTGACTTTAAAGCTTGAATCCAAGCACGAGTTAAATTGACATATTGATTGACTGAAACCGTTTCAGGACGTTGTTCTAGCTGGATCCCCTCGGCAAGCAACATCTCTTTTGTCACCATTTTTTTCAAGGTATTTGCTATTGTTTTTCGTCTCTGAGAAAACGCTTGTGTAACAAGTTTTCCTAGTGATTTTATACATATTTCACCACCAACAAAATCACTTAAAGGACGTAAGTAAATAATGGCAGAATCTACCTTTGGAATGGGTTCAAAAGCTTCTGGCGGCACAATAAAGAGCATCTCAGCCTGACACTGGTACTGTACCATCACACTTAAACGCCCATATTGCTTACCACCTGGCTGTGCACAAATACGTTGAACTACCTCTTTTTGTAACATAAAACACATATCTTCAATGTGTTCAGCTTGCTCAAGAAGGTGAAACAAAAGTGGGGTTGTGATGTTGTAAGGTAAGTTTCCAATGACACGTAATTTTTCTTTATTTTTAACTAAAGAACTATAGTCAAAACTCAATGCATCAGCTTCATGAATCGATAAATGTTCAAATTCTGTTAACCGTGCCTTTAACAAAGGAACTAAATCCCGATCCAATTCTATGACGTCAAGTTGATCACTGTTTTGTAGTAGCGGCAATGTTAATGCTGCACGTCCAGGACCAATTTCAACTAAATGCTCTCCTCTCTGTGGATCAATCGCAGCAACAATATCATCGATAACACCTTGGTCATTTAGAAAGTTCTGACCAAAACGCTTTCGTGCTTTAGGATAAGACTTTGTACTCATATTATTTTATTAACTCTCTACCATACTAAGGGCCATATCAATTGCAGCTTGTAAACTTGTTATTTTTGCTTTCCTTGTCCCTGCTAGCTCTAGGGCAGTGCCATGATCAACTGAGGTACGTATAAAAGGTAGGCCAAGCGTTACGTTAACCGCCCGACCAAAACCCTGATGTTTTAAAACGGGTAAGCCCTGATCATGGTACATCGCTAAAACGACATCGTAATTATCTAATTTATCTTGCACAAAGATCGTATCAGCCGGCCAAGGTCCTGATAAATTGCTTCCATTTTCTATCAATTCCTCTATGACAGGTGAAATGACCTCTATCTCTTCTCTACCTAGGTGGCCATCTTCTCCAGCATGGGGGTTAAGTCCACATACAGCGATTCGTGGCGATACCAACCCAAACTGCTGCTTCATACTATTATCAATAATGTTAATAACTTGGCTTAATGAGCCTTGTGTAATTGCCGCACTTACCTCATTAAGTGGCAAGTGGGTCGTAGCAAGTGCCACTCGTAAAGAGTCTGTTGCCAGCATCATCACTACTTGCTTAACATCAGCCCCATCAGCAAAGAATTCAGTATGTCCGGTAAAGCTAACACCTGCTTCATTGATAATTCCTTTATGCACGGGTGCGGTTACTACTGCATCAAATTGATGATGCAAACAGCCATCAAGTGCTAATTGTAATGTCTCTAGCACATACCGTGAATTATCAGGATTTAAGCAGCCAGCTTGAGTTGGAGCAACGGATTTAACTGGTAAATAGCGTAATACTCCCTTTTCAGGAATGCTCGCAGGCAGTGATAAATCGGCAAGTTCTAAATGAATTTCTATACCTAAAAGCTCGGCACGTTCCATAATCACTTGAGGATCGACAATAGCGACGAGTTCACATGCTTGCTGGTGTTGCGCAACTAAGATACACAGATCAGGGCCTATTCCAGCTGGCTCCCCACTTGTCAGTGCTATTCGAGGGCAGGTACTCAAAGATCTCGGTACTCGATATACGCTTCATCCCTTAATTGACGTAACCAACTTTCAAGCTCTTCAGCAACCTTTCGACTTTTAATCTGTGCTCGCGCTTTATTACGGTTGTACTCCTCAGCCATATTCTGTTCACGACGATCATAGACTTTAATGATATGCCAGCCAAAACGACTTTTGAATACTTCGCTAACTTCTCCATTGCCTAAAGCATCCATTTTTTCTTCAAATTCAGGAACCATAACTCCAGGACTACTCCAGCCAAGACTCCCATCTGCAATTGCCGATCCCGTATCATCAGAATGTGCTCGCGCAAGTTCTGCAAAATCATCGCCATTAAGAATTCGTTCTAAAAGAGTATTAAGACGTTTTTCTGCATCCTCGTCAGTAGTTAGTTCATTTGTTTTTATCAGAATATGACTGGCTAATGTTTGTTTCACTAAGTGAGTTTCTTCACTTTTCTTATCTGCTAACATGACCAAATGAAAACCACTTCCACTACGCAAAGGCTCACTCACTTGCCCTACCGTTAACGAAGGTACAGCATCAGCAAATAATGAAGGTAGCTCACCTTGCTTACGCCAGCCTAAATCACCACCTTCAAGTGCATTTTGTCCATCAGAATAACCTGCAGCAACTTCAGAAAAGTCAGTACCAGCTTGAAGTAGTGTTTGTACTTTAGTCAATTTGTCTTGTGCAGACTGCACCTCTTCTGGCAATGCAGCTTCGGGCACACTAATTAAGATGTGGGATAATTGATATGACGTTTCAGTACCACCTTGTACTGCTTGTATCTTTAAATAATTATCGATTTCTCGATCAGACACAACTACCTTATCTTCTACCATTGCTTTACGAAGTCGGCTAATAATCATTTCTTCGCGGATGGACTCACGGAAGTCACTAAAATCTAAGCCGTCTTCCTGTAGAACATCACGAAACTCCCGTAATGTTAACTGATTATTTCCAGCAATTTGGCGTAATGCTGCATTTAAAGCATCATCTCCAACACGGACTCCAACACGTGATGCTGTTTGAATTTGTACACGTTGCACAATTAATCTTTCAAGCACTTGCTTACGTAAAATTTCTGATGGTGGCATTGCAGAATTACGTTGGCGAATTTGTTGGCGAATCGTCCTTTCCATATCAACAAGTTCACTTTCTAACAACACCTCATTATTCACCACTGCAACAATTCTATCTAATGGTTCAGCCCAAGCGGTGCCCACCATCATCAAGGTAAACAATAAAAATCTAATCATGTAAATTCCAACACATTTAAGTTAAACCATCTGAATATAGCGGATAAAATGCTATTCAGTGAAAAAGCTGTCGATTATATACCCAAACTACCTGAAGATGCTTGTAATCTATAATAATCGCGAAAAGAGTTATGAGCCATAGCCTAAAATACTTTTCTCTAATAACGCTTCCGTTTTCTGACCAAAATTACCAAGACCCTTTAATTCAATTTGGAAGAAAATGGCTAGGTTTCGATCTTGATCTGTTGAATCGTTAATATAATTTCTCACGACTAAGCGTGTTGCCCAACAACAGCTATCATATTCAAGCCCAGCAAGACCTTCCAAAGTGCGATTATCCTTGAGTGAACGATACCACCGTCCAACAATGCTCCACTGTTTATTAAATGGAATTCGAGTTGAGATATCCACCTGTTCTAAGCCATCACTACCATTCGCGCCATCGCGACGATAACGATGAGAAATATTTAATAGGCGACCTTGCTCACCACGGTAGTTAATTGCCAAGGCTGACATATTATTTGTATCACCATGAGGGTTCCACTGCATTTCTCCGCGAACAGTCCATTCATCAGCAATAGATGCTACAAGCTCTGAAATGATATCAGAATCAGATTGTGTCTCAGGGGAAGTATTAAGTAAGCTTACTTTCCGGTCATCAAAGTACCGAATTTGGCCAAGACTTACACGTAATTTCTCTTTACCACTTTCTTGATCAATTATTCGAGACGTTAATGATAATGAGACCTGATTTGCATCTCCGACCCTGTCACTCCCTGTAAAACGGTCATGAGCAAATAACTGCCCCATGCTAAATGTCCGTAAACTACTATCAAACACTGGAATATCTGATTGATCACGCTCTGGTATATAAAGATAAAAGGCTCTAGGCTCAAGCGTCTGAATATAACCATTATTAGAAAATGTTAAATCACGTTCAAAGAACAGCCCACTATCAACACTGACAATAGGTAATGTTCTTGTTGGACTATCATCAACAAACGTACCGACATTTTCATCTAAATTATACTGGGTATGACTTAATGCAATTCGTGGCGTTATAAAGGCAGCCGCTGACTGCAAAGGCAAGCTAATTGAGGGTTCAATATCAAAGCGCTGTCCTGTCACTTTATCTGAATGTTCAAAGGAGACATATTCGGCCGCAATGCCATATGTTAACCCCATCGCCTGCTCAGGAAATGAACCTCTAACAGATAGTTGGGGTAAGCGTTGATATGGATTACTAATGCCAGTTAAGGCCTGATAACCTTGTAAGCGACCAGTAAAATTCCAATTATCTCCTGTATAAGCAACATTTAAACGACGGTTAAGATGTGTTGTACTCGTTAAACTCAAGCTAGAAGCGAAGTCTTCAAGGTAGTCGGAATCTGATACGTAATTGTAGTCAATATCACTATGCCAGCGAGATGATAACCGCGCCTTATTCTGTAAAGAGAAGTGTTTACGATCTTCTTGATAATGAGGGTTTACAGTCGTTCCATTACCTTGCAGATCATCGTTGGCAAGAAATCCTGCATCAAGCTTACCCTGATATCGTTCACTTAAATAGCGGAACTCACCATTTAACATTAGACCTCTATCAGACATATAACGCGGTGTTATTGTCGCATCTTTATTTGGTGAGATATTCCAATAATAGGGAGTACGAAGATCAAACCCCGTCTCATCAGAATTACCAACCATTGGCGTTAAAAACCCAGATTTTCGCTCATCATTTAAAGGAAAGCTTATATAAGGTGTATAGAAAACAGGCACACCACCTAAACGTACCACAACATCCCGAGCTTTGCCGACTGCTTTCACATGATCTAACTTCACTTTCGTAGACTCTAGCAACCATGCGTTATTTCCCTCTTCACAGGTTGTATATGTTGCACCTTTTAAATCTGTTTTCTCGGTACCTTGTCGGTAGACATGACTCGCGGTACCCCTCGCATGACTTTCACGCAAACGATAATCAGCATCAAGTAAACGTCCTTCATCTTCAGCTAATGACCACTCCGCCTGCTCTGCACTAAGAATAATGTCACTATCTCGGATTTGCACATCACCATTCGCAGTAATATTTCCAGATAACTGATTATATGTCGCACGGTTAGATTTTAATTCTTGTCCGGAACGAGTAACTTCAACATTACCAGTAAAAACAGATGTACCTTCTTCAATTAATTGAACACTATCCGCCTTAACATCAATCGGTGTTTCTTCTGAATTAGCCACCGCCGGCAGATAAGCATCATTATTAGCAACTCTACACTGCTGTTCGTTAATATCAGCCATAGAGAATGGAGAAAAACAGAATAATATGATGGAATGTACAAAAATCAGTTTGCGCATGTTCATCCTCAAAGTACGACCTCAATCTAATTTAGTTCAAGTCGAATAAAAAACAATCCACAATTTATCGCATAGAAATACAAATTCATCAAATTTCTACATGCTGTTATTATACTAAATATAGCGCCTTACATGACACATCAACCACTTATTTGCTTTATCTATAGATAACATCACTATCAATAGTATTATTTCTCCGTCAATAATTACTTCACTCATTAATTATTTTAAATAATGTGTTGACAGTCTAAATCCAAATCCTTATGATGTGCGCTTCCTTTCGGGAGTAACGGCCCATCGGGGCTATAGCTCAGCTGGGAGAGCGCTTCGCTGGCAGTGAAGAGGTCGACGGTTCGAACCCGTCTAGCTCCACCAGATAACCGAAAGAAACAGTTTTAGGTCCCCATCGTCTAGAGGCCTAGGACACTGCCCTTTCACGGCGGTAACAGGGGTTCGAACCCCCTTGGGGACGCCATATAAA
>JAQRMU010000062.1 GCA_028598975.1 Gammaproteobacteria bacterium
GGGATGCAATTAACACGTGTCAACGACAAGGAAGTTTAGATCAGAGTATTGATGCCTCCAGCATGATCGCCAATGACTTCAGCCTGTTTTTCCAACACCATCCTCATATTGAAAAGATAGTCTTTAATGGTGCAAAAGCTGAGCAAGTATTTAATCGTCACGTATTAATGACATTGAGTGAGCAACAGGTAAATATAGCAAGATGTCGTCTTCCCTCCACCAGCCCCGCCCATGCAGTGATGACTTTTGAGCAGAAGTTAGCTGTTTGGAAACAGGCTATTACTATCCCAAGTTCGGCTTAGTTAAAACTAAAACCGATATTTCTTAAATAGATTAATACACTTAAAACAACTAGGATTACTCCCCAATATTGCATCGGGATCCAAAATAGTGAATGTTCTCGTTTTAATTCAACTTTCTCATTCGTCTCAGGATCTATCAAAACTCTAGCAGGCTTATTATTGAGCATCATTCCAACTAGAGTTGTTGGAATTGCACCTAGCAAGATCGCTAAAGGAATCGGCCATGATAGTGCCTTATATTGGCCCTCACCATAGAAGTGCTCAACCAATAATTCAATTGGCAGAACAAAGAGGAAAATAAACCAATAATCGCTAAACCCCAGCCCTTCCATACCACCATCTTTAGCTCCCAATAAATACAGTAGGACTGTTGAAAACAGTCCTACTTATCCTTTATTTTTATTTCAGTATTTTACCTAAGTCTTTAGCATCCCAATGTGGGAAGTGTTTTCTAATTAAGGCATTTAATTCCACTTCGAAATCGGAGAATTCACCCGCATTAGTCACTTGTTGCGCCTGTGTTCCTGATACAGCTTCGGTAATCATACCTGCACCAATAGTCACATTGGTGAGGCGGTCAATAATGATAAAAGATCCAGTACTACGGTTACGTTTATAGGCATCAAATACAACAGGTCTATTTAATGAAAACTCACACTGGCCAATTTCATTTAACGCTAATTCACTTGCATCATTTTCTGCTAAGGTATTTACATCGATCTGGCTGTCTACTGAGGTTAAAACGCCAGTACTATCACTCACACCCACTTTGAAGTTATATTGCTTACCTGCAATTAATGGCTTTTCAGTCATCCATACAACGGTTGCTTTAAAGTGACTAGCAACATGTGGTTGATGATTACGATGAACAAGCATATCGCCACGGCTAACATCAACTTCATCTTCTAAGGTAACAGTGATAGCCTCCCCCGGAATAGCTTCATCTAAGTCGCCATCATAGGTAACAATAGATTTAACTTTACTTTCACTGCCTGAAGGCAATACCGTAATCTCATCACCGGGCTTTAAAATACCAGATGCAAGTGTGCCGCAGTAACCTCGGAAATCAAGATTCGGACGGTTTACATATTGCACAGGGAAGCGAACATCATCTGTATTTGCATCTGTAGCAACTTGAATATTTTCTAATAAGTGCATCAATGTGTCACCTTGATACCAAGGCATATTGTCACTTTTATTAACAACATTATCACCAACAAGTGCAGAAAGCGGTACAAAATGCACATCTTCCATTTCTAACTCACGAGCAAACTCACTGTATTCTTTGCGAATATCGTTATATACATCTTCACTGTAATCTTTAATATCCATCTTATTAATGGCGACAACAATGTGTTTAATACCTAATAAATTGGCAATAAAACTATGACGACGTGTTTGAGTTTGCACACCATAACGTGCATCAATCAAGATTACAGCTAATTGACAGTTAGATGCCCCTGTTGCCATATTACGTGTGTATTGTTCATGACCCGGGGTATCAGCAATGATGAACTTACGTTTAGTCGTTGAAAAATAGCGGTAAGCAACATCAATGGTAATACCTTGCTCACGCTCAGCTTGTAAGCCATCCACCAGCAAAGCTAAATCAACAGTTTCACCTGTTGTTCCTGATTTAACACTGTCTTTTGTAATTGAATCCAATTGATCTTCATAGATCATTTTTGAATCGTAAAGAAGTCGACCAATAAGGGTACTCTTACCATCATCAACATTACCGCAGGTTAGAAAACGTAAAATTTCTTTGTTTTCATGCTGCTTTAAATAAGCGTCAATATCGGTAGCTATCAGGCTATCTGTTTGATAATTATTTTCGGTACTCATTTTAGAAGTAACCCTCTTGTTTTTTCTTCTCCATCGAACCTGATTCATCATGGTCAATTGCTCGACCTTGACGTTCTGATGTCGTGGTTAATAACATTTCTTGAATAATCTCTGGCAAGGTTTCAGCATTAGAATCCACCGCTCCCGTTAATGGGTAACAGCCTAATGTTCTAAAGCGAACACGTTCCATCTTCGGAACTTCGCCTTCATTCAAACGCATACGATCATCATCAACCATGATCTTCAGACCATTACGTTCAACAACTGGACGTTCTGCAGCATAATATAAAGGCACAATTGGAATACCTTCTAAATGGATATATTGCCAAATATCAAGCTCAGTCCAGTTTGAAAGAGGGAACACACGAATACTTTCGCCTTGGTTTACTTTACTGTTATACGTGTTCCATAATTCTGGACGTTGTTGCTTTGGATCCCAACGATGATTTTTATCACGGAAAGAATAAACACGCTCTTTCGCACGAGATTTTTCTTCATCACGACGCGCACCACCAAAGGCAGCATCAAAACCATATTCATCTAAGGCTTGCTTCAAGGCATCCGTTTTCATGATATCGGTATAACGAGCATGATCAAAAGGATTAATACCGTCATCAATCCCTTCTTGATTACTGTGAACTAATAACTCTAATCCTAGATCTTTTACACGCTGATCACGAAATTGAATCATTTCCTTAAACTTCCATGTTGTATCAACATGAAGTAACGGAAATGGAGGTTTTCCCGGTGCAAAGGCTTTCATTGCTAAATGCAACATTACCGCTGAATCTTTACCTACGGAATACAGCATAACGGGGTTATCAAACTCCGCCGCTACTTCACGCATGATATGAATACTTTCAGCTTCTAACTGTTGTAAATGTGTTAGTTTTTTAGTCATATTATTTCTCTAACGTTGAGGCTTTCACATGAAGGCCACATTCTTTTGATTCTGGATTTTCCCACCACCAGCGACCGGCACGAATATCTTCTCCTGCTGTAATCGCTCGTGTACAAGGTGCACAGCCAATACTAGCCACACCTTGATCATGTAATTTGTTATACGGTACATCAAAGGCTTTAATATAAGCCCAGACATCACCATTAGACCAATCTGTTAATGGGCTAAATTTTTGCAAGCCAAATGTTTCATCCCACTCTGATACGGGCAACTCGCTACGTGTAACAGCTTGAGAACGACGCATACCAGTTAGCCATGCTTTTTTACCTTCTAACGCACGTTTTAATGGCTTAACTTTACGAATGCCGCAGCATTGCTTACGTAACTCAACACTATTATAAAATGCATTTGGCCCTTGCTCTGTTACAAAAGCTTCAACCTCAGCCGCATCAGGGAAATACACCTTAACGTCACGCTTGTAATGCGCTTTCGCTTCCTGCATTACATCGTAGGTTTCTTTTGGCAAGCGTCCTGTATCAAGCGTAAAGATATCAATCTCTGGTGCAAATTTGCAAATCAAATCCATCAGTACCATATCTTCGGCACCGTAACTTGATGCTAATGTAGTTAACTCATAATTAGCTGTAATATCGGCCAATATTTGTTTTACTACTTCAATCTTGATGGCTAATGCCTTATTAATCTCTGTCATATTCTTTTTATTACTCTAATTAGTACGGTCGACTCTTGTTCAGACTCAATTTCGCACGTTTGTCCATCGTAACGTAGGCTCGTTAATACTTCATCAACCGCATCGCCTTTATTGACTTCAAATAAAACAACTTCCCCAATATCCATCGAACGAAGAAATTCACGCGCTTTAATGTAATGCATCGGACAGCCAAACAAAGTGAGATCGTGTGTTTCAATTACAATAGACATTTTACCCCCACTAGTAATAATAAAATTGCTAACAATGGTCTCATTATACGATCTGATATTTTCACGCCTAAATGACTACCAATATAAATACCAGGTAATGAACCCAAGACAAGGAATGATAACAAGGACCAATCCACAGTGCCTACGGTTGAGTGTCCTAATCCAGCAATAGCGGTGAGTGGAACCGCATGCGCAATATCTGTTGCGACAATTTCGACACCTTTCATTTTTGGGTATAAGAATAAAAGTATTACCGCGCCTAACGCACCTGCACCTACAGATGACATCGTTACCATCACACCTAAAAATGCGCCCGTAACAACCGTTGCTATGGCTTTATGTTTTTCATCTTGGCGAACACGGTATAAAGCATTCACGATAGGGTGGCCCGTCCGTGCACGTAAAATACCCGTAATAGGCCCTTTCAATAATAATGCACTTGACGTTAAGATTAGTGCTATACCTAGTGCTGCGGTAATCAATTCACTATGTTGGCCTTCACTAACACCTGAGCGACTTAAGAAGAATAGCGTAATCAATGACGCAGGAACACTGCCTGATGCTAAACGTCTAACAACTGTCCAATGTACAACACCATGTTTCCAATACGCCCAAATCCCACCTGATTTAGTAATTGCAGCAAATAACAAATCAGTTCCCACCGCAATTGCTGGCTGTACCGCAAAACCGAAGATTAGAATAGGTGTCATTAATGATCCTCCACCCACACCCGTCATTCCGATCATGGTGCCGACAAAGAGTCCCGCTAGTGTATATCCCCATTCCATCTTTAGTTATTATTCACTCTGATTGCGTTAAAGGGTGACAATTTTATCAGTTAATAATATTCTATCAATGAATATTATTAACTATTGTTATAACTAAAACGTATAAAGAATAGCGCTATGAAATTACAACAATTGAAATATGTACGAGAAATTGCTCGCCAAGGTTTAAGTGTTTCTGCCGCAGCGAATGTCTTACATGCATCTCAACCTGGTGTCAGCAACCAAGTTCAGCAACTTGAAGATGAGTTGGGTTTACAAATTTTTGAACGCCACGGTAAGCGCTTAACCGATTTAACACCTGTCGGGCGTAGCGTTGTCGAAATGGCTGATCGCGTTTTACTTGATGTCGAAAACATTCGCCAATTAGCTGCCGATAGTCGAGATGACCAACTAGGAATACTCTCAATTGGTACGACTCATACTCAAGCTCGCTATGCCCTCCCCAATGCAATTAAGACTTTTTCACAACATTACCCTCATGTGCATTTGAATATGGTGCAAGGAACGCCGACCGAAATTGCAGAAATGGCTGCAACAGGTCGTGTGGATATTGCCATTGCAACCGAGGGCTTGGCACAATTTGAGTCATTAGCCATTTTGCCTTGCTATGATTGGAATCGATCTATTGTTGTTCCGCCAGACCATCCTCTCTTATTAGAAAAGGAACTCACTCTTGAGGCAATATCTCGCTATCCAATCTTAACGTATGTGATGGGGTTTACAGGGCGAGAACAACAAGATAGAGCATTTACAAAACAAGGCCTACTGCCTAATGTTGTTTTCACAGCAACAGATGCCGATGTGATAAAAACCTATGTTGGACTTGAGCTCGGCATTGGCATTATTGCCAGCATGGCCTTTGACCCCATTAAAGATGCCCCACTGCAGGCGCTCGATGCCAGCCACTTATTTAAGCCAAGCACAACTCATCTTGGCATTAAACGTGGAAGCTTCCTCCGCGGCTTTAGTTATGCCTTTATCGAATATTTAGCACCACAACTCACACGTAAAATTGTTGAACACGCTCTTAAGCAGGAAAAATCATCATGACCCTTTTAGAATCAATCACCCGCTCACAATCACTATTACAAGAACTATCTGCCAATAAGCAATGTGACGACAATGCTGAAATATCAGAATTATTAAGCGCGCTTTCAACCGAGCTAGACACTATCCAGCGGTTAGCAGGTGACAGCACTCAGCTTCAAGCATCAACATCAAACAAACCTGACGTTAAATTAGGCTGCTATGTCTTTGCCAATGAAAAAGGCTTTTTCTGTCCTAATTGCTATGACCACTATGACAGAAAAGTAGCGACAACTAAGATCAATAAAAAACTACGTGTTTGTCCTGTTTGTCGAACGAGTATTAAATAGGCTAAAACATCATTCAATATTTTGAATTTACTTATTGATTGCAATCAATAAAACTATATTTATCATAAACTTGGATATACGTGAATCTGAAAAATACAACCAATGTCACCAATCATGTCACCACTAATAATTTATGTACTCATTCGTTTCGTTTCAGCATCAAAATTTCACTCACTCATGCTTCTTTTTCTTTAAGTGGCGGTATACTTCTTTTACAGGCCCATTAGAGCCAGCAACTGCCAATGAGTTTTCAATAGATGCTTGCAAACCCTCTACTAACTTTATCTCTTGCGACTGAGCAATAGTGTCACGAATATTATCTGCTATAAAATCGATTATATCAGCTGGCCGGTTAATTCCGGCTTCTATGCCTAAATCAATAAGAATATGTCTATTTGGAAATACCTTACTCTTTTTCATACTTAATGCCATATGATTATCAATACTGTCATAAATAATCGTATGGGTAATATCATAAGGCGGTGCTAAAACAATATCTGTTTCACCTAATGTATATTGTAATGCAAAGTTTTTAAGGTGGGCATCACCATTGCCGATCAAACAATTAAAGACAATAAGTTTATATGCTTTTTCCACTTGAACAATTGAACCTGTATACAAACGAACTGCTTTCAGCAATGACTCATAACTAGAATTATATTTCTCATCCCCTTGCTTACCCATTAATGTTGCAAAGTCTTCAAAGGCTAGTCGCTTGCCATCAATCTTATCAAAACGTTCAATAACATAACTTTCAAGATTTTCTGATAAATACGTTTTTGGTGGTGCTAACTGGCAATGCCTTGCTGCTTCCATACACACATATTCATTTACCGTAAGGAGCGGAAATTCTTCATCATAGGTTTTAACAATCAAATCTTGCTGCTGCACAGCAACACGGCTCTGCATCTCCGTATTGATCATCACTTTTGGCTGAACACCTGACAATATCCCACGCAGATAGTATTTTTCTAACAACTGAGGGAATAGCTTATCTTTAGATTGCCAAGATAAAATATCATTGAGTGTTATTTGCTCTACACTTGGCAAGTTCACTCCCGCATCAAAGTCTAACGCACCAATGCCATTAGCACCTTGCAAGGCAAGAAAATACATATCATTGATTTTTCCATACCGTGCTAACTTCTCTGAAATATAACGTCGAATAAAACCTTCAGGTAAATTCTGGCTGAAAATAGGGTGAATAGCACCATGATTATAAGCATCATTACGACACTTCATCGTCAGTGAAATAGGAATTTCTTGTTGGGTATACTGAAAAGAATGATGCGCTCCATGCGTTAGAAGACCTAACTCATTAGCCTGTTCTCTTTGATTATATTGAACAGACAGTTGCTCAACAGATGAAGGAAGATTAAGTTCAGTCATCTTTAAACAGTTCATTTAAGGTGTCAAAATCTGTCTGCTGAGGGGTTTCAGTCTCCACGGTTAACACATATCCCATCGATGCCAAATAACGTTCATAGAGCTTTAACGATCCCGTATAGCGCCCCGTTTCAATTTTAGAAACAATAGACCGATCAATGCCAATACAATCAGCCGCCTCAGATTGAGACATCTTTTTGTCTTTTCGTGTCGATTTAAGCTGTGACCCTATTTTTTCTCGATATAACATTACTTAACCATCCTTAATGTGACCATATAAACACATATTAAAGTTCGTCACAACATTTGTGGCCATATAATCACATTGAGATTATGAGATACTTACCTCTTAAATTTAGCAACTCATTCAAGCTGGTTTGGTGACATGATTTGTATTTTTGGGCCTAAATTTGTCATTTTTCAAAATCATGTCACCATTTATGTCACCACTATTTTGAAACAATAGTGCATTATTAGTAAACACCCTGAAACAAGCTAAAACATCATTCAATATTTTGAATTTGTTCTCTCATTTGCTCTATCAACACTTTGAGTTCAACAGAATGACGTGTCGTTTCTGTATTAATTGATTTTGATCCTAGTGTATTGGCTTCTCGGTTAAGCTCTTGCATTAGAAAGTCTAAACGTCGACCTGTTGGTTCGTTACGTTGTAATACATTTTGAACTTCTGTGACATGACTTTGTAAACGATCTAACTCTTCTGCTACATCGCTCTTTTGCGCCAATATGACCATTTCTTGCTCTAGGCGCTCTTGATCAAGTTGTACCTGCATATCAGCAACACGCTCTGCTAATCGATTTCGTTGTTGTTCTAATATCTCAGGCATGCGTTCACGTACATCAATAGCAATCGTATTAATTTCCGTACAGCGTTGCTCAATCATTTCTTGCAGTGCAGCCCCTTCTGTTCCCCGCGTTTCAATTAACTCATCGATTGCGATATATAAGCTCGATATAACAGACTGGTTAAGTGCTTCTTGATCTAAACTATCTGCCTGCAACACACCCGGCCATTGCAATACTTTCAACATATCAACAGGTGCTGGACGCGTTGTTAGCATGGCTAAATCATCACAATGGCCAATGATTGATTTTGCAAGATCGTGGTCAATATTAAGTGATGACTGCTGTGCTTCAGGGGCTTTATAACGCAACGTTGCATCAACTTTGCCTCGTGCTAACTTCTCTGAAAATAGTTTCTTTATTTTCATTTCTAAAGGACGGAATCGTTCATCAAGACGCAACGATGTTTCAAGATAACGGTGATTAACGCTACGAATTTCCCATGTTAAATCACCTTGTTCTGTCTGCTCTTCTCGGCGAGCAAATGCGGTCATGCTTTGTGTCACAATCATTCCTGAACTAAAGATATAAACGAACATATTAACATGGGCGTAAGCCACGTATAATGATGCAATTATTTTCGCTTATTTGAAGGAAGTCTCTATGCGCCCAAGCGGTCGTCAAAACAACGAATTACGTCAAGTTACTATCACTCGTAATTATACTAAACATGCTGAAGGTTCAGTTTTAATCGAAATGGGCGACACAAAAGTATTGTGTACTGCATCGGTTGAAGAACGCATTCCACAATTCTTACGTGGCAAAGGTGAAGGTTGGGTAACAGCGGAATACGGTATGCTTCCTCGCTCAACTGGCTCACGTATGGCTCGTGAAGCAGCACGTGGTAAACAAAGTGGTCGTACTCAAGAAATTCAGCGTTTAATCGGCCGTTCTTTACGTGCATCGATTGATTTAAAAGCCTTAGGCGAACGTAGCATCACTATTGATTGTGATGTTATCCAAGCTGATGGTGGCACGCGAACAGCGTCTATCACAGGTGCTTTTATTGCTCTACAAGATGCGATTGATTCATTGCTTGCGAAGAAAAAAATCAAGAAGAATCCATTACTTGGTCAAGTCGCCGCAATCTCTGTTGGTATCTACAACGGCGAAGCTGTGCTTGATCTTGATTATGCTGAAGACTCAAATGCTGAAACAGACATGAATGTCGTGATGAATGATGCAGGTGCTTATATTGAAGTTCAAGGTACGGCTGAAGGTCATGCATTCCATCCTGAAGAACTTAATGCTATGTTGGCTATTGCTGGCGAAGGCATCGCTGATTTAATCATCAAACAACGTGAAGCTTTAGATAGCTAAAGCACACTAGGATATCTTAGCAATGAATAAAATCGTTCTCGCTAGTGGAAATAAGGGCAAGCTTCGCGAGTTTTCCCAATTGTTTTCACCCATGAATATTGAGGTTATTCCTCAATCTGAATTTGATGTTCCTGAAGCTGAAGAAACAGGATTAACATTTGTCGAGAATGCGATTATTAAAGCACGTAATGCCTGTGAACATACAGGCTTACCTGCTATTGCTGACGACTCAGGCATTGAGGTGGATTATTTACTAGGTGCACCAGGAATTTACTCCGCACGCTATGCCGGTACTGATGCCAGTGATGAAGATAACCTTAATGCTCTGTTAGCCGCTTTATCAGCTGTGCCTGATCAAGAGCGTGTTGCTCGTTATCAATGTTTATTAGTGATGATGCGTCATTCAAAAGATCCAACCCCATTAATTTGCCAAGCTGATTGGCAAGGCCATATCATGACTGAGGCTTCTGGTGATGGCGGCTTTGGTTACGATCCGATCTTTTGGGTATCAGAAGCCAACTGTAGTGCAGCTGAACTCACAGCAGAACAAAAGCATGCCATTAGTCATCGTGGTAAAGCTATTCGTCAGTTTATGAAGGAGTTCCAAAAATGAAAATCTGTTTTGCTCGTGTAATCCTAATATCCTTATTAACTATCAATTTAGCATGGGCTGAAAGTAAAATTGCAGTACCAGATTTTGAGTTGCTTGATCTCACCATGAAATTATCTGATCCGCAAAAAGTGGCCGAAATTAATGCCCAAGAGCAGCAAAAACTCCGTGATATTGAATCATTTCTAAAAAGAGGCCTGAACAATAAAGACGGTTTTTCAGTTATTGCCGTGTCTGATGAGGCTAAAGATGCGGCTGATAAAGGCACGGGCTACTTATTTGACTGTGCTTCATGCTCTGCTGAATTAGGCCGTGCACATGGTGCTGATTACATAATAATTGGTCGTTTACACAAACCAACCTATCTCTTTTCTTATATTATCGCTCGGGTCTTTGATACCCATGAGAATAAATTGGTCAAAGAGTTTCGAAGTGAGATAAAAGGTGATCCTCGTGTTGCTATCCCTGGCGCAGTTGGGATCCTTGTTAATAAAATTGACAAACTACTGCCTCACTAATTTGAATTTATCCCACTAACTTGGTGCCACTCTAATTATGTTTAATTTTACGGCACTGCCTCCGCTTAGCCTTTATATTCATGTTCCTTGGTGTGTACGTAAATGTCCTTATTGCGACTTCAACTCACACAAGTCCCCAGATAACTTACCTGAAGATGCTTATATTGATGCGCTTATCCGAGACTTAGAACAAGAACTTCCCTCAGTATGGGGACGTACAATTCAGACTATCTTTATTGGCGGTGGCACACCCAGCCTATTTTCTGCCAAAGCCTATGAGCGCTTATTCTCATCTATTCGTGCTTTATTACCCCTTAGTCCTCATGTGGAAATCACTTTAGAAGCCAACCCGGGCACATTTGAAGCGCACCGTTTCTCCGATTATCTTGATATTGGTATTAATCGTTTATCCATTGGTGTGCAGAGTTTTAATGATGACTCTTTAACCGCATTGGGACGAATTCATACGGGTTCGCAAGCAATTAAAGCCATCGAAACAGCGCACAAAGTAGGCTTTGCAAACTTCAACTTAGATCTGATGTTTGGTCTTCCTCATCAAACTGAAAAAACCGCTACAAATGATGTAACAACCGCTATTTCTCTTGAGCCTAGCCATATTTCTTACTATCAATTGACTCTAGAACCCAATACCTTGTTTTATCAACAGCCACCAACATTACCGGATGAAGATCCTATTATTGACTGGCAAGTTGCCAATCAACAGCGTTTAAGCGATGCTGGCTATCAACAATATGAAGTCTCGGCTTGTGCTAAGAACAATCAGCAGTGCCAACATAATTTAAATTATTGGCAGTTTGGTGATTACCTTGGTATTGGCGCTGGTGCACATGGCAAAATTAGTGACGCGGCAAAACAATCCATCACCCGTAAGTCAAAACAAAAACAACCGCAAGCCTATATTGAATCAGCGAGTACAACTGATGTTGTTTTGACAGAAGAGTATGTTGTTAAAAAAGATATTGGCTTTGAATTTATGCTCAATGCATTAAGACTGACAGATGGCTTCCCAACCTCATTATTTTATCAACGTGCTGGCCTGCCCATTTCGCATATCAGTAAAGCATTAGCAGAGGCAGAACGAAAAGAATTAATTACCTATGATATTCATAGAATACGTCCTACAGAAAGAGGACAGCGTTATCTCAACACCTTAGTTGAACTTTTTTTGCCAGAATGAGAACTTAAACGTGCTTGAATGATATAAAAGTCTCATAATAGAAGTATTAATAAATAATTTAGGAGTCAATCATGCATAAAATGAGTTTAATCATTGCAGGTGCACTATTACTATCGACCTCTTTACCAAGCTATGCAGATGTTCTTTCTATTGCAACGCCTAGCTATTCAACACCTAACTCTACTGAAGGCGTTCTTCGCCCGACACGTGGAATGTCAATGAACGACGTTGAGAAAAAATATGGGCAAGCTGAAAGTAAGCTAGGTCCTGTTGGCGAACCGGCAATCACAACATGGAAATATCCTCACTTTTCAGTCTTTTTTGAAAGTAATATTGTTATTCATTCAGTCGTGATTCGTGAGTAATATGAAGTTACTCTCTGTCAATGTCTCTCAACCTATAGAGGTCGAATACAATAACACACGTATTTGGACGAGCATTTTTAAGAAGCCTGTTGATGGCAATATTGATGTTGCACGGTTTAATTTAGAGGGTGATCAGCAGGTTGATCTTGAAAACCATGGTGGCGGGCATAAAGCGGTATATGGTTTTTCAGCCGAACAATATGAGTATTGGCGCAGTGAACTTGGTCGACCCGAGTTGCATTATGGTCAATTTGGTGAAAATCTCACCATCGAAAATTTTGATGAGTCCTCTTTATGCATTGGCGACCAGCTAAAAATTAGTGACTGTATTTTAGAAATCACACAACCTAGAGTCCCCTGCTTTAAACTCGGTATCGCTTTCGCATTAAACACAATGCCAAAGTTGTTTATTCAACATGGTCACACTGGGATTTACTTCAAAGTATTACAAGCTGGGACAATTAAGGCTGGGGATCAGGTCGAACGTATTTATCAACACCCTAAGAAATTAGCGGTAAAAACACTCTTTAACGCGTATTTTGATGATGATTTTGTTGATGCTGACAAGGTGATGAAATTAGCATCAGAGATTCATCAACTCTCTGATGAATGGCGCGAAAAAGTTATTGCTAGACTTTAACTTTAATCTTCAAGCTGAAAACGTTTTTTAGCACTTTCAGGTAGTGTTCCCATCCTGGCATGATGCAGAGAGTCAGACTCAATCACAACCAAAACTAATACCGTTAGCAGAGTGGGCAAAATACCTAAGCCACCAATCAATGCATAGACCATTTCTTTCATCATCCCTGCATATTCTTGTCCTAACCAGCCAAGGAATGAAACGGTACATAATAGCGTCAAAACACCCGTAAAAAGCACACTCCAGCGACGTGCTATTTGCCAATGAATATAAACAAACTCACTATCCTCACGCTTTACTCTGCTGGCACGATAAAATGTAATAGCAAGTGCGGTAAAGGAAAAGAGTGGTACTAATGCCAAAAATTTTATGTATTGACCGCCAAAAGCAGCAATACCCGTAAACAATAAAATATGATTCATAATCAAGTTGCTTAAGAAAATATCGTGCGGTACTTTAGCTGCACTGATTTCTTCTATTGTTACTTGTTTATCTTCACTCATTTATTGCTCCTAATTAATAGGCTGATTGCTCTGTTGGGAACAATCAGCCATTTTCAATTTTAATCAGCCATATTGTTCAAAATAGCATCGCGTACTGCGTCTAATGTTGCATCTACGGTTACTAATGGTGAAGTGCTTTGTTTGATTGCTGTATCAGGATCTTTTAGACCATGGCCTGTTAACGTACAAACAATCATACTACCTTCAGGAATTTTGCCACTGTTAATATCATTAATTGCACCCGCTAATGATGTTGCAGAAGCGGGTTCACAGAAGATACCTTCATGTTCCGCAAGTAATTTTTGTGTAGCAAGGATATGTTCATCAGTACATTCATCGAACCAACCTTGAGACTCTTCACGCACTTTTAAGGCTTTATCCCAACTTTGTGGATGGCCGATACGAATAGCGGTTGCCACTGTTTCAGGGTTATCAACCATATGACCTCGCATAAAGGGTGCACTACCATCAGCTTGGTAACCAAGCATTTTAGGACGGTCACTGATAATGCCATCAGCAAAATATTCGCTGTACCCCATCCAATGGGCAGTAATGTTACCGGCATTACCTACAGGTAGGCAGTGGTAATCAGGTGCACGAGATAATTCTTCAACAATCTCAAATGCTGCTGTTTTTTGACCTTGTAGGCGGTATGGGTTGATTGAATTAACAATCGTTACAGGCGCATGCTCAGCTACATCTTTAACTAATTGCATTCCCTCATCAAAGTTACCTTTAATTTGGATAACAGTAGCGCCATGCATCATACCTTGAGCTAATTTACCTAGTGCAATTTTGCCATCAGGAATCAGTACAAATGCAGCGATTCCTGCACGTGCAGCATAGGCAGCAGCGGCAGCAGATGTATTACCAGTAGAAGCACAAATAATCGCTTTACTACCTTCTTCAACCGCTTTTGTTACTGCCATCGTCATGCCACGGTCTTTAAATGAACCTGTTGGGTTCAAGCCTTCGTATTTGATGTAGATTTCAACATCTTTTCCTAATACATCAGGAATATTATTGAGTTTAAGTAGAGGTGTATTACCTTCACCTAAGCTGATTAATTTAGTATCATCACTTACCGGTAAGCGGTCACGGTAACGTTCGATTAAGCCAGTGTAACGTGGACGAAATGGCATATTATTTTCCTTTTAAACTTAATTTTATTGTCATTCCCGCATGCTTTAAGCGGGAATCCAAAGCTGTATATCTAGATTCCCGATAAAAGATCTCGGGAATGACGTAGTTATCCTAATGATTCCATGCGAATACGCATAACAGAATCAGTAACTGATTGTAATGCTTCGATTTGTGCAATCGCTGCATCCATATTCTTTTCAACAACTTCCTGTGTCAGCATAATGACAGGAACAATCCCACCTTGCTCTTCAGGCTGCTTTTGTAAAATAGCTTCAATACTAATGCTTTGCTCACCCAAAATACGAGTAATGTCAGCAAGTACACCTGGCTTATCTTCTGTTGAAACACGTAAGTAATACGATGTTACAACTTCCGATACTGGCAAAATAGGCGTATCTGATAATGCATCCGGTTGGAATGCTAAATGGGGCACTCTATTTTCAGGATCGGTTGTTACTGCACGAACAATATCAACAATATCTGCAACAACTGCTGAGGCTGTCGCCTCTGAACCCGCACCAGCACCGTAATATAATGTTGGTCCGACAGCATCACCTTGAACCAATACCGCATTCATTACGCCATCAACATTCGCAATCAAACGACGATGCGGAATCATTGTTGGGTGAACACGTAACTCAACACCTTGCTCTGTCTTTTTAGCAATACCCAAATGTTTAATGCGGTAGCCTAATTCTGCAGCATATTTCACATCTTCTTGAGCAATCTTGCTAATGCCTTCGGTGTAGGCTTTATCAAACTGTAATGGGATACCAAATGCAATTGAGGCCATAATGGTTAATTTATGAGCAGCATCAATACCTTCAACATCGAATGTTGGATCGGCTTCGGCATAACCCAGCGCTTGTGCTTCAGCTAAGACATCAGCAAAGTCACGTTCTTTATCGCGCATTTCTGTCAGAATAAAGTTACCCGTACCATTGATGATACCTGCTAACCATTCAATACTGTTTGCGGCCAAGCCTTCACGCATTGCTTTAATAATTGGAATACCACCAGCAACAGCCGCTTCAAAAGCGATTGTCACGCCTTTCTCTTGGGCCTTAGCAAATAACTCGTTACCGTGAAGTGCAATTAATGCTTTATTTGCAGTAACAACATGCTTGCCATTTTCAATCGCTGTTGTCACCAAATCAAGGGCAATACCTGTACCGCCAATTAGCTCAACGACAACCTGAATGTCAGGGTTGTTAACCACGTCCATCGCATTATCGGTAAGCGTAATACCATCCGTACTACAGTCTGTTTTCTTCGTTAAATCACGCACTGCAGCATGTGTAATTTCAATATCACGGCCTGCACGACCTGTGATTTCCTGTAAATTACGGCTCAATACATTGACTGTGCCGCTACCGACCGTACCTAAACCTAGCACACCAACTTTTACTGATTGCACTTAAACTATACTCCTGAATCTTTTTTGAACATATCACGGATCCCGCGGATTGCTTGACGCGTTCGGTGTTCATTTTCTATCAAACCAAAGCGCACATGATCATCACCATACTCACCAAACCCAATGCCTGGTGAAACGGCTACTTTCGCTTCTTGTAATAATTTTTTCGTAAACTCTAGCGAACCCATTTCTCGATATCGCTCTGGGATTCTCGCCCAAACAAACATGGTTGCTTTAGGCTTTTCAACTTCCCAGCCAATTGCATTTAACCCATCACACAATACATCTCGACGGTTTCTGTAAAGTTCAACAACATCATCAACACAATCCTGAGGTCCTTCTAAAGCTGCAATCGCAGCAACTTGAATAGGGGTAAACATGCCGTAATCAAGATAAGACTTCATTCGAGCTAATGCCGCAACCAGTGTTGGATTACCCGACATAAAACCAACACGCCAGCCTGGCATATTGTACGTTTTAGATAAGGTATAAAATTCTACAGCTACATCTTTTGCACCCGGAACTTGTAAGATAGAGGGCGCTTTATAACCGTCAAAGGTAATTTCACCATAGGCTAAATCATGAACAACCCAAATCTCATGCTCTTTAGCAAAGGCAACAATCCGTTCAAAAAACTCTAAATCAACACACTGTGTTGTTGGATTTCCTGGAAAGTTCAGTACCAACATTTTAGGCTTGGGCCAAGAGTCTTTCACTGACTTTTCTAATTCAGCGAAGAAATCACCACCTGGCACAAGTGGCACATGGCGAATATCAGCGCCTGAAATCACAAAACCATAGGGATGTATTGGATAAGCGGGGTTAGGGACTAAAATTGCATCTCCAGGCCCGACAGTAGCCAATGCCAAGTGTGCTAGACCTTCTTTTGAACCAATCGTAACAATTGTTTCAGAATCATGATCTAATTCAACGTTAAATTTACGTTGATACCAATCACAAATCGCTTTTCGTAAACGAGGAATACCGCGCGATACAGAATAACGATGTGTGTCTGGGCGCTGGGCCGCCTCTGTCAATTTATCAATAATATGCTGTGGTGCAGGTTTATCTGGATTACCCATCCCAAAGTCAATAATATCCTCGCCTCGCGCACGTGCTTGTGCCTTCAAATCATTAACGATATTGAAGACATAGGGCGGAAGGCGTTTAATTCTAGGGAAATCTTCGTTCAACTCAGCACCTGAAAATAGAAAAAACTGTTAGTAAACACACCAAAATAACTGATCTTGGCAACCAATTCAAATTGGTTCACTTTCAA
>JAQRMU010000063.1 GCA_028598975.1 Gammaproteobacteria bacterium
GATATTGAAGGTTAGGAAAGATAAATTCTCATATCTATTCTAAATATAAAATTATGCACTAATAATTCTAAATTTAAGCGTTAATAGAGTGGTTTTCCCCCACTCTAATTAAGGCGTTAGCATGAACTATACGCTTTGTTTTGTGGCGCTTTTGACGTTGTGAATGATTTGGGATTAATTATCAAGGAATTTCCTGATTGTGGATTAGGAAAAACATAGTATTGTGTTCGCTAGATTAAGAACGGAGAAGGAAATGAAATTGATGAAAATATGGCTTTTTGCCCTTGTAACTCTTGTGAGTCAGGCATCATTAGCAGATGTACTTGATGTTAAATTACATTATGTTGGTCCAAGCGATGGAAGTGTCTGGTTGGGAGTGCAACAAGGTTTATCAGAAGCAAATTTACAAGGTCAGTTCTTAGGTCAGACATATAGTGTGCAAACTGTTACTGTCGATGAATTGGCTAAATTAGATTCTGTGACTGCGCTATTATTAGCAACGGATTCTGAGCAGATTTTATCTATTGCACAATCAGAGCAGTTTTCTGGTGTACCTGTATTTAATTTGAATTCAGGTGATGATGCATTGCGATCTGCATGTGTGGCTAATTTATTGAGTATTACTGCCAGCAATAAAATGAAGCAAGATGCAGAGGCTCAAATGTTGAAGAAGAACCCTGAGTCAAACGCACATGCTCAAGGCTGGCATGAGGACTTTAGAAAGTTCGCTGCAAGCCAACTGAATAGCCGCTTTACTAAGGCGCATGGTGTAATTATGGATGATGACTCATGGGCGGGATGGGCGGCGGTGAAATTGCTGTCAGATACAGTTGCTAGAACACAAAGTATGGATGCTGGTGTCATGTTGAACTATTTGAAAAATGATATTGCCTTTGATGGTCAAAAAGGTGCCGGCTCTACATTTCGAGATACTGGTCAACTTCGTCAATTAGTATTGATGGTCGAAAATAAAAAAATTGTTGCCGAAGCGCCATTACGAGGTGTGAAAGGTGGTTTAGATAGTTTAGGTTTGAGAACGTGTAAATAAGGAATTATAAAAATGAAATTAAAACAATTACTACTTTCATCATTGGTATTGATGAGTACAACAGTATGGGCTGATCCAACGTATCGCTTATTTGTTACCAATGAAAAGAGCAATACAGTTAGCGTGATTGATTCACGTACAGGAAAATTAGAAACGACATTAGAGATTGGTGATCGTCCTCGTGGTATTGGCTTGTCGCCAGATCAAAAAACATTATATGTTGCAATTAGTGAAGAAAATGCGATTGCGATGGTTGATGTTGCTAGTTTAGAAATAATTGGTCGGTTGGAAGCTGGTGAAGATCCTGAAACATTTGATGTTCATCCTAACGGTAATTTGTATCTATCGAATGAAGATGATGCAAAGGCAACAGTTGTTAATCCTGCAACAGGTGAGATTCTTCATGAGATAAAAGTTGGCTTAGAACCTGAAGGTGTGGCTGTTTCTCCAAATGGTGAGCTTGTACTAGTAACCAGTGAATCAATGAATATGGTACATATCATTGAGACGAAAGAGCATAAAATTGTGGCGAATATTTTAGTGGCTGCACGCCCGCGAGGTTTGGCGTTTAATAGTGATGGTAGCCTTGCCTATGTGAGCAGTGAGATTGGTAATGAAGTCGCTATTATTGATACTAAAACATATAAATTGGTTAAAAAAGTGAAAATTGATTTAGAAAAATCAAAGCCAATGGCACTGACATTAAGTCCTGATGACAAAGTGGTGTATATGACAACAGGTCGTGCTGGGAAAGTGGCTGTGTTAGATGCTCAAACACTAGAGATTATTTCAACGGCAGATGTGGGTAAACGTGTTTGGGGTGAAGTATTAAGCCGTGATGGTTCAACACTTTATACTGCAAATGGTGTGAGTCATACGGTATCTGTTGTTGATACGGCTACGAGCAAATCAACAATGGAAATTGAAGTCGGCAAATTCCCTTGGGGCTTAGCACTTGATGACTAATGTTTAGACCACTATTCTATGATGAATAACAGACGTTAGTTAAATAGAAAGATAACCCGATAGTGACATGTCATTATCGGGTTTTTTATTGCCCTAAAATTTTGTTGTTGATGACTAGCAAGGTATGATGTGTTCATGAATATTGCCTTACGATTTGTTGATTTATGTCTCTTTAAAGCGGGTCCATCTGATCTGCCTGTTTCCCAATCTTTGTTGAGGATCACGCTATTTGTTTATTTGCTTCTAGGCATTGCTGTTAATCAATTAGACAGTGACTTACATACAAGCTTATTTGTTAGTTTGGCGGATGTATTAGTGATGATGATTGCAACAGGATTATTACTTAAGCTACGAGGTTTTCAGGCACGCTATATTCAAACTCTGACCGCTTTAGCAGGAACGGGTTCATGTATTGCCATTATTGGTATGCCGATCATTTGGTGGTTTTATCAAATTAAAGCTGAACTACAGCCGACAAGTTATGCCATGCTATTAATGGTTGGCCTTATGTTCTGGAGCTTGATGGTGATGGCCCATATTTTTAGGCAATCACTTGAGATTAAAGCGAGTACAGCGGCAATGTTAACAATTGCCTACACGGTGGTCACCTTGTTAGTGGCTGGCCTTGTTATGTCAGGAGTTGCCTAGTGCATATTCATATCTTAGGAATTTGTGGCACATTTATGGGCGGCATTGCTTTATTGGCACGTGAGTTGGGGATGACGGTCTCCGGCAGTGATGCGAATGTTTACCCACCGATGAGTGACCAACTTGAGCAAGCAGGCATTGAATTACAACAAGGCTATTTAGCAGAACATTTGCAACCAGCACCAGATTTGGTAGTGATGGGCAATGCTATGTCTCGTGGTAACCCTGCTGTTGAATATGTATTGAATAAAGGGCTGCCTTATATTTCAGGGCCACAATGGTTGGCTGAAAATGTATTGCAAGATAAGTGGGTTTTAGCGGTATCAGGTACACATGGTAAAACATCAACAAGTAGTTTATTAGCATGGCTATTAGAAGATGCTGGCATGGCACCAGGGTTTTTAATTGGTGGGGTGCCGGGTAACTTTGGTGAAACTGCCCGTTTAGGAAAAACGCCTTTTTTTGTTATTGAAGCTGATGAATATGACACGGCCTTTTTTGATAAACGGTCTAAGTTTGTCCATTATCATCCACGTACATTAATTATCAATAATCTTGAGTTTGATCATGCTGATATTTTTGATGACTTAGCGGGAATACAAAAACAATTTCATCACCTCGTTCGTACAGTACCTTCAGAAGGTATGTTGATTACGCCTCCAAATGAGAGTGCTATTGAAAAAGTGATCGAGATGGGAAGCTGGACTCCGCAACAGACAATAGGCTTAAATGACGGCCAGCTACAAGCACAGAATATAAGCGATGATGGAGGCCAGTTTGATGTTGTCTTGGACGGAAAGATAGAAGGCTCTGTAAACTGGTCAATGTTAGGTATGCATAATGTAAGCAATGCTCTTGCGGCGATTGCCGCCGCACGACATGTTGGTGTCACTATTGAACATTCTTGCGAGGCATTACATCGGTTTAAAGGTATTAAACGACGGATGGAGTTGCGGGGCGAAGAGCAAGGCGTGAAAGTCTATGATGACTTTGCTCATCATCCAACGGCGATTGCGACAACCATTAATGGCTTACGGGCTAAAATAGGCAAACGACAATTAACCGCTATTTTAGAGCCGCGTTCTAACACTATGAAAATGGGTATTCACCAACACACATTGGCTGAATCATTACAGGCCGCTGATAATATTATCTTATTTGAAGAAGCAGAGGGCGGCTTATCATTAAGTGATGTTCAACACAGCCTAGGGCAAAAAGCGACAGTTGAAACCAGTATTGATGACATTATCAAGCGAGTGTGTGACGAAGCAAAAGAAGGTGATGAAATACTGATTATGAGCAATGGTGGCTTCGGTGGCATTCATCAACGATTATTAACCGCATTGGCAAAACGATGACAGATAATACACAAATAGCACTGGCACTGACCGGCGCATCAGGTGCTCCCTATAGTCAACGACTACTTGAAGTCTTGTTGGGACAGGGCATTACTGTTCATTTAATGATCTCAGCAGCAGCGCGTATCGTTTTTTCTGATGAACTAGATTGGAAGTTACCGGCACGAGCAGGTGATGTTCAGAAAATGTTAGTTGAAGAGTTTCAATGTGATCCTGAATTATTAAAAGTATATGGCGAGCAACAATGGAGCTCACCGCTGGCAAGTGGGTCACATAAAGTTGGAACGATGATCGTCTGTCCCTGCACGATGGGCACATTGTCATCTATTGCTGTTGGTAGTAGTGATAACTTAATTAACCGTGCCGCAGATGTCATGTTAAAAGAAGACAGAAAGTTGATTCTGGTGCCGAGAGAAGCACCATTCTCAGCAATACATTTAGAAAATATGCTTAAATTAGCACGCTTAGGAGTCTGTATTTTACCGCCTAGCCCGGGTTTTTATTTTAAACCAACTCAGTTGTCAGATATTGTTGATTTTGTTGTCGCTCGAATTTTAGACCAAGCAAAAATTGATCACCAACTTGCACCTCGGTGGGGTGAGTAATTTACATTTGAAGAGTGAGTTATTTTTAAACTTGAGTATAATAGTCAAGAATTTTTAGTCAGCTGGAAAAATTATGTCAGATATCGAAATCGCACAACAAGCAAAAATGGAACAAATCATTCCGCTTGCTCAAAAGCGTTTAGGTTTAGATCCACTTCAGCTTGATCCTTATGGGCATTACAAAGCTAAAGTGTCTTTGGATGTGATGAATGAGGTGTCTGATAAAACTGATGGTAAGTTAATTCTTGTTACAGCCGTAAGCCCAACCCCTGCCGGTGAAGGAAAAACAACAACGACAATTGGTTTAAGTGATGCATTGAACCGTATTGGTAAGCAATCAATGGTCTGTGTGCGTGAACCCTCAATGGGCCCTTGTTTCGGCATGAAAGGTGGTGCGGCAGGAGGTGGTTATGCCCAAGTTGTACCAATGGAAGATATTAATCTTCACTTCACGGGTGACTTACATGCAATTGGTGCGGCACACAATCTATTAGCAGCGATGATTGATAATCATATTCATCATGGTAATGCCTTAGATTTAGACAGTCGAAAAATCACTTGGGGTCGAGTGATGGATATGAATGATCGGGCCTTGAGACAAGTTAATGTAGGCCTTGGTGGTGTAGGTAATGGCTTCCCCCGTGAAGATGGTTTTGACATCGTTGTCGCCTCTGAAGTGATGGCTATTTTCTGTTTATCAAGTTCATTGAAAGAATTAAAAGAACGCCTTGGCAATATTTTAATTGGTTATTCTCGCGATGGCACTGCTCGATTGGCTAAAGATATTAAAGCTGCAGGAGCGATGGCAACATTGCTTAAAGAAGCCTTAAAGCCTAATTTAGTACAAACATTAGAAAATAATCCTGCCTTTGTTCATGGTGGACCTTTCGCGAATATTGCTCATGGCTGTAACTCAGTCATTTCAACCAAAATGGCGCTTAAAATGAGTGACTATGTGGTGACTGAAGCTGGCTTTGGGGCTGACTTGGGTGCTGAGAAGTTTATTGACATAAAGTGCCGTAAAGCAGGAATTAAACCTGATGTAGCTGTCATTGTCGCTACAGTTAAAGCTTTAAAATATCATGGTGGCGCGAATGTAAAAGCGTTAGTCAATGAAGATTTAATGGCCCTTGAGCAAGGTATGGAAAACTTAAAACGGCATTTAAGTAACCTGCAAGATCAGTTTACTTTACCTTGTGTTGTGGCGATTAATCATTTTGATCAAGATACAGATGCTGAGATTGAATTGGTCAAAGCAATGGTTGAATCATTTGGTGCTAAAGCCATTGTTGCAAAGCATTGGGCTGAAGGTGGGGCTGGTGCTGAAGATCTTGCTCAAGAAGTTATTGCCATGTTGGATGAGACGACATCAGAGTGCCAATTTCTGTATCAAGATAATGAACCCTTGCTCGATAAAATTACTGCTGTTGCAACAAAAATCTATGGTGCTAAAGATATTGCAATAGATAAAAAGGTATTAGCTAAATTAACCAAGTTTAGTGAAACGCATGGTGACATTCCTGTTTGCATGGCAAAAACGCCGTATTCATTTAGTGGTGATGCAACTCAATTGGGTGCAGTTTCAGGACACACCATTACCGTTCGTGATGTTCGATTATCTCGAGGTGCTGAGTTTGTTGTCGCATTATGTGGCGATATTATGACCATGCCTGGCTTGCCTAAAATTCCTGCGGCAGAGCGGATTGATCTTAGTGATAATGGTGAAATTAGCGGCTTATTTTAAATGTAGCTCGGAGATACAGACTGTTCTGTATCTCCGAGTTGAATGATTATTTAGGCAAGCTTAAGTCTAAGGCTAAATCTTTAGCTGTTTTAACACTCAACATATCGATTAAAGCGGCTGCATTGCTACCGCCTTCACTGCTATCTGATGATATACCCATTTGAATTTCAGGCACCCATTTTTGTTTTTCAATTGCTTGAGCAAAGCGGTTCATAACAGCTTCATAGGTCATCAATTTTTGAGCTAAGGCACCATCGGCTTCCATAACAAGTCGTTTATACTCACCATCACCTTCACCACGAAGAATTTGTTCCTGTTTATATTCAGCCGCTGCTAATTTCTTTTGTTCTGCTTCGAGCTTTTGCTGTTCAGCAACATCTACAAGTTGTTTAGCTTTAATTACGGCAACTTCTTTATTTTGCTCTGCCATAACGACGGCTCTTTCTTTCTCTACTTCTTTTTCATATTTTGCCGTCATGACATTTGCTTTACCTTGTTCTTCAGCGGTAAGTGCATCTTGTTTAGCACGTTCGGCATTCGCTTTGGCGGTAATGATTGCCATTGTTGCTTCACGTTTAGTAGATATTTGGTTCAATGTTTTTTGTTCAAAGTTCCAATCCGTAATTTGGAAACCATTCACAACGATACCGTATTCTTTTAAGTCGCTTTTCAGATGAACGGGGCGACCATCGTCACCATAGGTGATGACAGGTATATTTTTCACTACACGTTTGCCAGTGCTTTCATCAACGGTTGATATTTGCTTTAATTCTGTCTGGTATTTACCACCTGAAATTTGTTCACTGGCCCATTGGGTGAAGATACTCCGCTTTTCTGTATAGGCTGCTTCACTACTCATCAAACCTGCTGTTAAGTTCATGCCTTCTTCAGTTACGGTTTTGATAAGTTTGCTGGCAACACCGGCGTTGCTACGAAAGGCTTTATGTAACGCTAACATGGTTTGTTCATCATTCGGTAATGAAAAACGCGCTTTACCGTATACCGTACCCGTACCACCATCTTGATAACGAACATCAATACCCTGTTGATTCATACTTGATGTGCCACCATCATTGATTTTGTCGTAGTCATAGGTCAGTACATCACGGTACACAGTTGCAGTACCAAACCACTTCATATAAATGCCGGGTGTGAACTTGACGAGTAATTTACCCGTAGGGTATTGCACGACAGTTCGGTTACCAGCGTCATTGATACCAGCAGACATGATCAATAATACTATCGCTATGGCAATGATCATAATAGGAGGGAGAAACTTAGAGTTCATTACTTATTTTCCTTTTTTGAGATCGTTGATATCTTGTTGAATATCACGCTGATGTGCACGTTCTTGTGCAATATTTTTATCAATATCGAGTACATCACTATCCATTTCAGCTTCTTCCAATTCTTGTTCTTTTATTGAAAGTCGTTTCTGTTTATTGAATACCTTAATGACATAAACGATGGCTAGGATTAGTAATATGGCTAATGCAACTTGTATCATGCTAGCTCCTTTATTGTGGTGTTACCTGAGAATAACTTGGGGCGAGAGGCATGAAATTCAAGATGCGCTACGGTGTTTCTTGATTAGGTCATAAGCAACTTGAATCTCTTTTGCTTGTTCTGTAGCCACTGCAATCATATCTTCAGGTAGGCCTTGTCCGATCAGTTTGTCGGGATGATATTGACTCATTAGTTTTCGATAAGCACGTTTGATTTCTTGATCGCTGTTTTCTTTGCTCACCCCTAAGGCTTTGTAGGCATCACTCAATACAGAGGTCGAATTTTGGCGTGTTTGACCTTGAGAGAAATGAGATTGATTAAGCACCATGTCTAACAGTTGTCTAAACTCTGTTTGACTGTAACCTAAATGAACAGCAATCCCTTCTAGTAGGCTTTGTTCTGCTGGATCAAGCTTCCCATCAGCAAGTGCCATGACAATCAGATACATGAGTAACACTTGTTTCAGGTTCGATGTATGACCACAGCTCGTCATAAATTGATCTAATGTACTGGTGATGTCGAAGTCAGTTTCTGAGCCACGTTTAAATTGCTCAATAGCTTGCTGTCGATGTTCTGTCGACATACCATTCTTTTTAATAAAATGTTCTACATGAGAAATTTCATCTTCAGAAATTCGACCATCTGCTTTAGCCAACTTTCCCATTAAAACAAAAACGGTTTCAAGAAAGACTTCTTTACGCTGGGCATTGCTAAGCGGGTTTATTCCACCCAAACCATAATCGCGAGCACGGTCAATGCTGCTCCCGAATAAGTAGCCTAGAAAAGCACCAAAGAAGCCTAAAAGATAGTAACCGAGGGCGAGACCTATATATTTATACATGGGGATTTATTAATTTAGTGTTAAATGGGATGGGGAATTGAGTTAGTCTAATAG
The DNA here is from genome assembly GCA_028598975.1 of Gammaproteobacteria bacterium. Classification (GTDB taxonomy): domain Bacteria; phylum Pseudomonadota; class Gammaproteobacteria; order Nitrosococcales; family Methylophagaceae. The sequence continues at coordinate 8,771 of JAQRMU010000063.1, forward strand.
ACCTTCAAGTCCTGTTTCAAGGGTAAGAATTTCAGCCATGCTGTCTTCAATATCTTCTTCTTTTAAGTCGAGTTTGACCCATTCTTCACGCGGGAACTCGACTAATTTTTCAGGCATTGTTTTCTCGCTGTAATTTGATTCACTAATATAGCGAGCAATAGATATGGCACAAGATGGTAAATAGGGTTGATCAAAGTTTAGCGGTTCGCCGGATTGTTCCACCGTTGTTGTTAAGTCATCAGAGAATAACCATAGGCGACAAAGTTCGGCACAGGCTTCTTGGTTGCTAAAACCAAGCTCTTGTTGTTCAGCCTTGAGGCGAGACATGCCTTCTTCTATAAGGTAGCTAATTTCATCTGCAGCAGCAGTATTACCTAAGTGAATAAGAATATTACCAAGGCCATTAATTAAACCAGCAGTAAAGATCATATCGCTATCTTGAAGTTTTGCTTTATCAGCAATCCATTTTGCATAGGTTGCTGTACGGAAATTATCAATCCAGAAGTCTTCGAGATTAAAGTTTGGGATGTCCGGAATAGTGTTAATAAGACCGGTAGCAATAATAAGCTTTTTCAGTTCTGTCATTCCTAGAATAACCAGTGCCTGATTAATAGAACCAATTTTTCTTGGCAATCCGTAATAAGCAGAGTTGGCTAAATGCAGTATTTTTATTGCAATAATTTGTTCTTTTTCAACATTTTTAGCAATAGCGACAAAATCAATATCAGGATCATTAACTTGAGACAATAAGGTGCGAACGACTTCGGGTACTTGTGGCACATTATCAATTTGGTCAAATAATTGCGTGATCTCTGACTTCATAATTAAAATCCCTTGTAGCGTAACTACGTTAAAAAGTAGTTATTTATTCGATAGTTTAGTTAAACTTGAATAAAGAAGAATGCCACCCCAGAGACCAAAGATCCAGCTTAATACGGGAATTCCTGCAAACATGGACGGTGCGTAGCCATCTAAACCCTTAATAACGGCTGCACCAATGATAAATGCAGCACCACTGATTGCTGTTGCACTTCGGTAACTGGCATCACGTACTTCTTGTTTTAGTTGTTTTAAGTCATGAGATGATAATTGCATTTTTAGGCTACCATCTTGTGCTTGTTGAGCAATATCATTAATTAGGCTCGGTAGCTTCGGAAGTGTTTCAGCCCAGTTTGGTATTTCTTTCTTTATATTATTAAGTGCAGCTTGCCAGCCCATTTTTTCTTGCATCCATTGTTCAAGAATCGGTTTGGCTGTTTTCCATAAGTCTAATTCGGGATAAAGCTGGCGACCCAGACCTTCAATATTAAGCAGTGTCTTTTGCAGTAAAACAAGTTGTGGTTGTACTTCCATATTAAAGCGACGTGCAGTTTGGAATAATCGTAATAATACTTGTCCAAACGAGATTTCATTGAGTGGTTTAGCAAAAATAGGCTCGCATACGCTACGAATAGCGGCTTCAAATTCATCGATACGGGTATCAGCTGGCACCCAGCCAGATTGGACATGTAACTCGGCTACACGGCGGTAATCACTTTTGAAAAAGGCGAGAAAGTTATCTGCTAGATAGCTCTGATCTTCAGGAGATAGGGTACCCATGATGCCAAAATCAACGGCAATGTATTGAGGATTTTCAGGATCATTAACATCCACCATGATGTTGCCAGGGTGCATATCGGCATGAAAGAAACCATGTTTGAATGCTTGGGTGAAGAATATTTCAACACCATTTTCAGCCAACTTTTCCATATTGACGTTATTGGCTTTTAATTGTGCAATATCACCAATAGGCACGCCGTAGATTCGTTCTTGAACTAATAAGTTAGTTTTTGTTAACTGCCAATTGATTTCTGGCACATAGAGTAAGTCACTATTTTCAAAGTTGCGACGCAGTTGTGATGCTGATGCTGCTTCACGCATCATATCTAATTCGTCATAGAGGTTTTTTTCTATTTCAGTGACAACTTCTCTTGGGCGTAGTCGTCTGCCATCACTCCAAAAACGATGTGCTAAGCCAGCCAGAGTATGAAGTAGTTCGACATCTCGACGAATTTGTCGTTCAATATTAGGCCGAACAATTTTAATAATAACGTCACTACCATCAATTAATTTGGCCGCATGGACTTGTGCAATAGAAGCAGAAGCAAGTGGTTGTTCATCAATCTGGCTGAAAAGCGCATCAAGCGATTGTTCACCGTAGGCTTGTTGAATAAGTTCTAGTGCTTGTTCATTAGGGAACGGGGCAACTTTATCTTGTAGGTTTGCTAGTGAATCAGCAATATCATCGGCTAATAAATCACGTCGTGTTGATAAGATTTGACCAAATTTAACAAAGATAGGCCCGAGATCTTCTAATGCTAATCGAAGCCGCTCACCTCGTGGTGTATCTGTACTATGAGTCCAACGATACGGTGATAAATAGCTTAAAAATCGAAGAGGGCGTAATAAATGTGTAGCTTGAATAAATTCATCTAAACGATGTTTAGAAAGTACATGGTTTATTTGAATGAGTCTAAAAATATGACGTAGTTTCATGATTGTAGTCTTTTTATTCGTGCTTCGATTCGGTCACTATCGGCACGTAATGTATCTATATCAGCCATATAGTCATTGATTTGTGATTTGTCGGGCAGTATGCGCACTTCTTCTTTTAGATATTCAGCAGTCGTTTCTTGTAATGAATTATGTGTTTCTTTTAGCCAGAGAGAGGCCTGTCTAATGCCATGTGCAATCGGGTAGGCAAGGGTGTCGCCGGTAATTTTTGCTAGCTGAGCTTCCCAATCAAAGTCGAAACCTTCTAATAGATCACGGAGTTGTTTGGCAAACTGTACATCACCATGAATATTGATCTCGGATGAAAAAAGACTTTCAGGATCGCTACCTAGTTTAGCTAAGGTAAGTGCTTTGCCGGAAATGGTAAGGTCAGAAGGCTGTTCTGAATGAGTCGATAACTGTATTTGTTGTTGTATAACAGACGCGTTAATTATTTTATCAAAATCACTAACAATGATGGCGATACAACGTTGTTCAAATTGTTTGAGTTTAGCTTTTGTTTCAAGGTCTTGTGATAGCGCACTATTTATCGCTAACTCAATGGGTTTGAGTAAACTCAAAATTTATAACCACTATGTAAGGCAACGATACCTGCACTCATATTATGGTAATCACAACGTTCAAAACCGGCATCACTCATCATGTTTTTCATCGTTTCTTGATCAGGATGCATGCGAATTGATTCAGCTAAATAACGATAACTTTCTTCATCATTTGAAAATACCTTGCCAATTTTAGGTAAGAGTTTAAATGAATACGTGTCATATATCGGTGCCAACCACTCAGAAGGTTTAGAAAATTCTAGTACTAATAAGCGACCACCAGGTTTCAAGATTCGGAACATCGAACGTAATGCGGCATCTTTATCAGTTACATTGCGCAAGCCAAAGGCAATTGTGATTACGTCAAAGGTATTATCGGGGAAGGGGAGGCATTCGGCATTTGCTTGTACATAATCAATGTTACCACTAATACCTTCATCTGTTAGACGATCACGACCGACATTAAGCATGCTGGCATTGATATCAGCCAAGACAACCTGCCCCGTACTACCAACTAGTTTAGAAAATTTTAATGCTAGATCACCTGTTCCTCCGGCAATATCAAGGACTTTTGCACCCCGACGAACACCGCTGGTGTGGATTGTAAAACGTTTCCAGAGACGGTGAATACCCATCGACATGAGGTCATTCATCAGGTCATATTTACCTGCAACAGAGTGAAATACCCCTGCCACATGTTTCACTTTTTCTTCAGTCGGTACTTCTTTATAGCCGAAGTGAGTGGTTTTTTTATCGTCCACAATAAAACCCTTTTAGTCTACTTGTCGTTGATAACCTGCTTTTTCAAGCCGGTTCAAATAATCTTGCCAGTGTACCTCTTGCTGCATTGCAAGATCGTATAAATAGTCCCAAGTGAATAAGCCACTGTCATGGCCATCATCAAAATAAATCTTTAGCGCATAATTTCCACTAGCTTCAAGTTGATTGATTCCGACACGTTCTTTATTGGTCTGTAAGACTTCTTGCCCTACGCCGTGGCCCCGCACTTCGGCTGAGGGAGAATATACCCGCAAATATTCTGCAGGCAAAGTGTAGTGTTTATCACCATAGGCAAGTTCAAGGCTTCTTGACTGCGTGTGTAAGGTGATTTCTGTTGGGAAATTTGTATTAGCCATTGCGAATATAGAACCTTATAGAATATAGCGAGAAAGATCTTCGTCTTGCACAAGGTCGCCTAACTGCTGGTTAACATAATCTGCGTCAATTGAAATGGTATCGGTACCATCATCAGCTGTATTAAAAGAAATCTCTTCAAGCAATTTCTCTAACAAAGTATGTAAGCGGCGAGCACCAATATTTTCCGTTTGGTTATTTACTTGGCAGGCGAGTTCTGCAATACGTTGTAAACCATCATCTGTGAATGAGAGTTGCGAGCCTTCAGCACCTAAGAGTGCAATATATTGTTCAGTTAATGATGCATCAGGTTCTGTCAAAATACGCACAAATTCATCAGCACCCAAGGCACTGAGTTCAACTCGAATAGGCAAACGACCTTGTAATTCAGGGATAAGATCCGAAGGTTTACTTAAATGGAATGCACCAGAGGCAATGAATAGGATGTGATCCGTTTTCAACATGCCGTATTTTGTTGATACGGTGCTACCTTCAACAAGAGGCAGTAAGTCACGTTGTACACCAGCACGAGAGACATCAGAGCCACTGCCGGAATCACTTCGATGAGTGATTTTATCAATCTCATCAAGGAAGACGATACCATCTTGTTCCACGGCATCAATAACTTGTGCTTTTAGCTCTTCTTCATTAATAAGCTGGTCAGCTTCTTCATCTGTTAGTGCACGTAGTGCTTTGGCAACAGTTAATTTACGTGTTGATGTGCGTGATGAACCCATGTTTTGAAACATATCTTGTAATTGATTCGTCATTTCTTCCATACCTGGTGGAGACATGATTTCAACACCAACATTAGGTGCATTGAGTTCCAATTCAATTTCTCGATCGTCTAATTTTCCTTCACGCAACATTTTCCGAAAACGTTGGCGAGTGGTTGACTCGTCATTGTCTTCTTGATCGCGTGCAGGAGGCAGTAATGCATCTAGTACACGTTCTTCTGCAGCATCTTCAGCTTTTGTTTTTACAGTTGAAATAGCGTGTTCACGTAGCATTTTCATCGCCATTTCAGCTAGATCGCGAATAATAGATTCGACATCACGACCGACATAACCGACTTCTGTAAATTTAGTCGCTTCAATCTTAATGAAAGGGGCATTCGCTAAAGTAGCTAGTCTACGAGCAATTTCCGTTTTACCTACACCCGTTGGGCCAATCATCAAGATATTTTTGGGTGTGATTTCTCTTTGTAACTCATCAGAGAGTTGTTTTCGACGCCAGCGATTACGTAAAGCAATAGCAACAGCCTTCTTGGCTGCCTGTTGGCCGACAATATGTTTATCAAGTTCTTGAACAATTTGTTTAGGTGTTAATGCTTGCATAATAGTTATGAGTCGCTTTCTAATGTTTCAATAGTAAGGTTGCGGTTGGTATAGATACAAATATCAGCTGCGATATTCAAACTTTTTTCAACAATATCGCGAGCGCTTAATTCTGTGTTTTGAAATAAAGCCGTGGCTGCAGATTGGGCAAATGGGCCACCTGAACCAATAGCCATAAGACCATCTTCAGGTTCAATTACATCACCATTACCCGTAATAATGAGTGATGTCTCACTATCGGCTACAGCTAAGAGCGCTTCTAAGCGGCGCATCATTCGATCCGTTCGCCAATCTTTAGCAAGCTCGAGAGCACTGCGGGTTAAGTTGCCTTGGTGCTTTTCAAGCTTGGCTTCAAAACGTTCAAATAAAGTAAATGCATCGGCAGTGCCGCCAGCAAAGCCAGCAATTACCTTATCATTATATAGGCGACGAACCTTACGAGCGTTGCCTTTCATAATAGTGTTGCCAAGGCTAACTTGGCCATCGCCACCAATAACCACTTGGCCATTGCGACGGTAAGAAAGAATAGTAGTACCGCGGTACTGCTCCATTTTTAACTCCTACATAAAATTTGTGATACTAAGTGATACTAAATATAAGCGCAGAATAGTATACTATGCGCGCTTTTCCTACGCAGTGATAATTCAACTAGCGTGCCTGAGCATGATTTAGCTAGGTAAAACTATATTAATGAAATTAGTGTTGACATCGGTCTCACTTTTAAGGAAAATGCGTCCTCTTTAGTGGAGGGGTTCCCGAGTGGCCAAAGGGATCAGACTGTAAATCTGACGGCTCAGCCTTCGGAGGTTCGAATCCTCCCCCCTCCACCACTAGATATATATTATGAGTTTATATATGCGGGTGTAGTTCAATGGTAGAACTCCAGCCTTCCAAGCTGATCACGTGGGTTCGATTCCCATCACCCGCTCCACGTTTTGGGAAAGGCCCGCATAGCTCAGTCGGTAGAGCGCATCCATGGTAAGGATGAGGTCATCAGTTCGATTCTGATTGTGGGCTCCACTGAATTTTTTACTAGGCAGGGTTTTACCGTGTCTTTTTTGTTTTTGTTATAGCTAATAATACTGACGGAGATTATGGTCATGGCTAAAGAGAAATTTGAACGAAGTAAACCACATGTAAATGTGGGTACAATTGGTCACGTAGATCATGGTAAAACAACACTAACAGCAGCGATTACAAAAGTAATGGCCGAAGCACTTGGTGGTGAAGCTAAATCATTTGCTGAAATTGATAACGCGCCAGAAGAAAGAGAGCGTGGTATTACTATCTCAACATCACACGTTGAATATGAAACAGAATCACGTCACTACGCCCACGTAGATTGCCCAGGCCATGCTGATTACGTTAAAAACATGATCACCGGTGCTGCACAAATGGACGGTGCTATCTTAGTAGTAAATGCTGCTGATGGTCCAATGCCACAAACACGTGAGCACATCCTATTATCACGTCAAGTAGGTGTACCATACATCGTAGTATTCATGAACAAAGCCGACATGGTTGATGATGAAGAACTTATCGAACTTGTTGAAATGGAAGTGCGTGAGTTACTAGACAAATACGATTTCCCAGGTGATGACACACCAATCGTAGTTGGTTCAGCACTTAAAGCATTAGAAGGCGACACAAGCGACATTGGTGTTCCATCAATTCTTAAGCTTGGTGAAGCAATGGATAGCTACTTCCCGTTACCAGAGCGTGCAGTAGATGGTTCATTCCTAATGCCGATTGAAGACGTATTCTCAATCTCAGGTCGTGGTACAGTAGTAACAGGCCGTGTAGAGCGTGGTATCGTAAAAGTTGGTGAAGAACTAGAAATCGTTGGTATCAAAGAAACAGCGAAAACAACCTGTACAGGTGTTGAAATGTTCCGTAAGTTACTTGACGAAGGTCAAGCAGGTGATAACGTAGGTGTATTACTACGTGGTACAAAACGTGAAGATGTTGACCGTGGTCAAGTACTCGCACACGTAGGTACAATCAACCCACACACTCGTTTTGATGCAGAAGTCTACATCTTATCTAAAGATGAAGGTGGTCGTCACACACCATTCTTTAATGGTTACCGTCCACAGTTCTACTTCCGTACAACAGACGTAACAGGCGCATGTGAATTACCAGAAGGTATTGAAATGGTAATGCCAGGCGACAACGTTAAAATGGACGTGACTTTAATCGCACCGATTGCGATGGAAGAAGGTTTACGTTTTGCTATTCGTGAAGGTGGCCGTACCGTTGGTGCCGGCGTCGTAAGTAAGATCGCAGAATAGTTAGAAGTTCAAAAGCAGCTTGAATATTTGGAGTTCAAGCTGTCGCAAGGAATATGTTAGGCCAGTAGCTCAATTGGCAGAGCGACGGTCTCCAAAACCGTAGGTTGGGGGTTCGATTCCCTCCTGGCCTGCCATTCTTGTTTTCATAAAGATTGATAACGTAAGAATATATAATGGCAGATAATATCAAAATGATTATCGCAGTCGTCATCATGGCGGCTGCGATTGCTTTGTTTTATAACTACGCAGAGTATTCTACGTTGTTAAGAGTGCTTGGTTTGCTAACAGCGGCCGGGCTTTCTTTGTTTATTGCATCGCAAACAACAGTAGGTTCAACGGCGTTGAGCTATATTCGAGATACTCAAGTAGAGGTTCGTAAAGTTGTTTGGCCTACACGCCAAGAAACTGTGCAAACAACAATGCTAGTGATCTTGATGGTGATGGTCGCAGCATTAATGCTGTGGGCTGTTGATTCAATGTTGGGCTGGGCGGTTCGCGCTCTAACTGTATAAGTATAAGGTTTGGATATGAGTAAGCAGTGGTATGTAATTCAAGCTTTTTCTGGTTTTGAAGCACAAGTTAAACGTTCTTTAGAAGAAAGAATTGAACGATTCGAATTGCAAGATAAGTTCGGTGAGGTTTTGGTTCCTACTGAAGAAGTTGTAGAAATGCGTGAAGGGCAAAAGCGCCGTAGCGAACGTAAATTCTTCCCTGGCTATGTATTAGTGTTCATGGAAATGGATGATGAAACATGGCATGTGGTAAATGATATACCGCGTGTACTTCGCTTTATCGGTGGTTCTGGTACACACCCTGCACCGATCACAGAAGCTGAAGCCGATCAGATTTTACAGCGTGTGCAAGAAGGTGTTGACAGTCCAAGACCTAAAGTTTTATTTGAGCCAGGTGAAGTAGTCCGTGTTATTGATGGACCTTTCAATGATTTCACTGGTGTTGTTGAAGAAGTTAATTACGAAAAAAGTACAATGCGTGTTGAAGTGGTCATCTTTGGTCGCTCTACTCCTGTTGAACTTGAATTTGGTCAGGTTGCTAAAGGTTAATCCTTAGCAATAACTGATGTTTTGGGGAGCCGTAAGGCGTTTGTACCCGTTTAGGAGAAAATAATGGCTAAAAAAATAGATGCCTACATCAAGCTGCAAGTGCCAGCTGGTGCGGCAAATCCAAGTCCTCCTGTTGGTCCTGCATTAGGTCAACATGGTGTTAATATCATGGAATTCTGTAAAGCATTTAATGCTAAAACACAAAGCTTAGAATCAGGTTTGCCTGTTCCTGTTGTGATTACAGTATTTAATGATAAAAGCTTTACATTCATTACTAAAACACCACCTGCAGCAGTATTGCTTCTTAAAGCAGCTGGTTTGAAAAGTGGTAGTGGTCGTCCAAATACTGAAAAAGTGGGTACGGTTACACGTGCACAATTAGAAGAAATTGCAACGACTAAACAGCCTGATCTTACAGCTGCTGATATGAATGCTGCAGTAAGAACTATTGCTGGTACTGCACGTAGCATGGGTTTGAATACAGAGGGTGTTGAATAATGGCTGCTATGGGTAAAAGAGGTCTTGCGATCCGTGAGAAACTAGAAGCAGGTACTGCTCATCAAATTGATGATGCTTTAGCGTTTATTAAAGATAATGCGTCAGCTAAATTTGTTGAATCAATTGATGTTGCGATTAACTTGGGTGTAGATCCTCGTAAATCTGATCAAGTTGTACGTAGCTCAACAGTATTACCAAACGGTACAGGTAAAACTGTACGTGTTGCTGTATTTGCACAAGGTGCAAACGCAGAAGCTGCAACAGCTGCTGGTGCTGATGTTGTTGGTTTTGAAGATTTAGCAGAATCAATTAAAGCCGGTAATATGGACTTTGATGTTGTTATTGCATCTCCAGATGCAATGCGTATCGTTGGTACATTAGGTCAAGTATTAGGCCCACGTGGTTTAATGCCTAACCCTAAAGTAGGTACTGTTACGCCAAACGTTGCCGATGCTGTTAAAAACGCTAAGTCAGGCCAAGTGCGTTACCGTACCGATAAAGCAGGTATCATCCACTGCCCAATCGGTAATGCAAGTTTTGAAGTTGCGGCTTTACGTCAAAACCTTGAAGCTCTACTTGAAGATTTAAACAAGCTAAAACCAAGCTCAGCAAAAGGTACATACTTCAAAAAAGTAAGCGTATCTAGCACGATGGGTGCAGGTCTTATACTTGATAAAACATTTATCTCTCTTAAATAAACCTAAGAGTTGATTAAAATTTGGACCACTCGTACCTTGAGGTACGAGTTGTCTAAGACCGTAGGTATGTGAGTTTAATCGATTACATTCGTGTAATTGGCCTACGCAGACGGGTTCAGCTACAGAATTTCTGATGTTGAATGCCGTAAAGGTGGAAGAGGAGTTCCTCTTTCTTTTTAGCAACCATCACTACTTAGTTAGTGATCCTAAGGAGGTACTTAGGTGGCAATGAATCTTGAAGGTAAGAAAGCCGTAGTTGCTGAAGTCGCTGAAGTAGCATCGACTGCATACTCTGCTGTAGCAGCAGAATATGATGGTTTATCTGTTTCAGACATGACTGAGCTACGTATCGCAGCACGTAATGAAAACGTTTATTTACGCGTTGTACGTAATACGTTAGCTAAACGTGCCGTTGAAGGAACTGAGTTCGCCTGCATGCAGGATGGAATGACAGGTCCTTTAGTATTTGGTTTTTCGCAAGAAGATCCAGGTGCAGTAGCACGCGTCATGGGCACTTTTGCCAAAGAAAACGACAAACTTGAAATCAAAATGGTTTCTCTAGGCGGTAAGTTATTACCTGCTTCTGATATTGAGAAACTAGCTAAAATGCCTACTAAGGACCAAGCAATTGGTATTCTTATGGGTACAATGAAAGCACCGATTGAGAAATTTGTTCGTACTTTGGTTGCTCCGACTAGCAAAATGGTTCGTACGCTCGCGGCTGTCCGCGATGCGAAAGAAGCAGCTTAAATTCATATTTGAATTTGAACTGTATAAATTAATTCTGTAAGCAAGAAATAGGAAAATAAAATGGCTGTATCTAAAGACGATATCTTAGAAGCGATTTCTAACATGACTGTTGTTGAAGTTGTTGATTTAATTGAAGCAATGGAAGAAAAATTCGGCGTAACTGCTGCTGCTCCTGTAGCTGTAGCTGCTGCTGGCGGCGACGCTGGTGGTGCTGCTGCCGCTGAACAAACTGAGTTTGATGTTGTAATGACAAGCTTTGGCGCTAACAAAGTAAGCGTTATCAAAGCAGTACGTGCAATCACAGGCCTTGGCTTGAAAGAAGCTAAAGACATGGTTGAAGGTGTACCTGCAACTGTTAAAGAAGGTGCTGAAAAAGCTGAAGCTGAAGATGTTGTTAAGCAACTTACTGAAGCTGGTGCAGAAGCTGAACTTAAATAAGCTTCTCATTGATCATGACAGCAATTTGCATGTCATGATATAGAAATTGGCTGGTGACTTTTGTCACCGGCCTTTTTCCGTTACTGGTCAGTTAATAATTATCTGACCACCGAATACAATATTACAATTCCTAGATTTCATGTCGTTACGTGGAGTCAGGATGATCTGAGGTGTAATAAATGGCTTATACGTTTACCGAGAAAAAACGGATTCGTAAAGATTTTGGCAAACGCCCAAGTATCTTGAATGTTCCTAATCTAATTGCTACGCAAGTAGATTCTTATCAGGAATTCTTACAACAAGGTATTTCTGCAGACGAACGTGCATCAAAAGGCTTGCATGCCGCGTTTAGTTCTGTTCTTCCTATTAAAAGTCACACAGGTAAGGCTGAGTTACAATACGTCAGCTATCGCCTAGGTACGCCATCATTTGACGTGAAAGAATGTCAACTTCGTGGTGTGACTTATGCTGCACCTCTAAGAGTAAAAATGCGTCTTGTCATTTATGATAAAGATGCACCTGCAAAATCTAAAGTAGTTAAAGAGATTAAAGATCAGGAAGTTTACATGGGTGAAATCCCATTAATGACAGAGAAAGGTAACTTTGTCATCAACGGTACTGAGCGTGTTATCGTTTCTCAGTTACACCGTTCACCTGGTGTGTTTTTTGATAGTGATAAAGGTAAATCACATTCATCAGGTAAAATTTTATTTAATGCACGTGTAATTCCATATCGTGGTTCATGGCTTGACTTTGAATTTGATCACAAAGACGGTGTCTTTGTTCGTATCGATCGTCGTCGTAAATTGCCAGCAACTGTATTATTACGCGCACTTGAATACACAACAGAAGAAATTTTAGATATCTTCTTTGATCATGATACTTTCACTAAGAAAGGTGATGAGTTTGAATTAGCGTTAGACCCTCAACGCCTACGTGGTCAAACTGTACCTTGTGATATCAAATTACCAAACGGTAATGTCTTAGTTGAAGCTGATAACCAAATTACGGGTCGTCATGTTCGTCAAATGACAAAAGCAGATATGACCACTTTGACTGTACCTGCTAGTTATTTGATTGGACGAGTCCTTTCTAAAGACTTAGTTGATACTGATAGTGGTGAATTACTCTTTTCTGCGAACGATGAAATTACAGAAGAAGTATTAGAAACATTCGAACGTTTTGACATTTCGACTATTGAAGTTATCTATTCGAATGACTTAGATAAAGGTCCATATATTTCAGACACTCTACGTCTTGATGAAACTAAGAGCGCATTAGAAGCTAAAGTTGAAATCTACCGTATGATGCGCCCAGGTGAGCCACCAACAGAAGACTCAGCTAATAACTTATTCAAGAACCTATTCTTCACAAGTGAACGTTATGACTTGTCGGCAGTAGGTCGAATGAAGTTTAACCGTCGCTTAGGAAAAGAAGAAGTCGAAGGCGAAGGCATACTATCTAACCAAGATATTCTTGATGTATTGCTAGAACTTATTTCAATCAGAAATGGTAATGGTATCGTTGATGATATCGATCACCTTGGTAACCGACGTGTACGTAGTGTTGGTGAAATGGCTGAAAACCAATTCCGAGTAGGCCTGGTTCGTGTAGAACGAGCTGTTCGTGAACGTTTAAGCATTGCAGAATCTGAAGGTTTAATGCCTCAACAATTAATCAATGCAAAACCAGTTGCTGCAGCGATTAAAGAATTCTTTGGTTCTAGCCAACTATCTCAGTTCATGGATCAAAATAATCCATTATCTGAAGTAACACACAAACGTCGTGTTTCTGCGTTAGGCCCCGGTGGTTTAACACGTGAGCGCGCTGGTTTTGAAGTACGTGACGTACATCCAACACACTATGGTCGTGTATGTCCTATCGAAACACCTGAGGGTCCAAACATCGGTTTGATTAACTCTCTAGCGGTTTATGCGCGTACTAACGAATATGGTTTTATTGAAACACCGTACCGTAAAGTCATTGATGGTGTTGCAACATCTGATATTCAATACTTATCTGCGATTGATGAGGGTGAGTTTAAAATTGCCCAAGCAACAATCACGTTGAATGATAAAAATGAAATTCAAGACAATATAGTGCCATGTCGTCATAAAAATGAATTCTCATTAACGCCTGCAGATCAAGTTCAGTATATGGATGTATCGCCACGACAAGTTGTATCAGTTGCTGCGTCACTCATTCCATTCCTAGAACATGATGATGCTAACCGTGCCTTGATGGGATCGAACATGCAACGTCAAGCAGTTCCAACTTTACGTGCTGAAAAGCCTATCGTTGGTACCGGTATGGAACGTGCTGTAGCACGTGACTCTGGTGTAATGGTTGTTGCCAAGCGTGGTGGTACAGTTGATTCTGTTGATGCCGGCCGTGTTGTTATTCGAGTTAATGATGCAGAAGCGGGTGATGCTGATTCTGGTGTAGATATCTACAACTTAATTAAATATGCTCGTTCAAATCAAAGCACATGTATTAACCAACGCCCACTTGTTAAACCAGGTGATGTGATTGCTAAAGGTGACATCCTTGCCGATGGTCCATCTACTGATAAAGGTGAGTTAGCATTAGGTCAAAACATGCTGATTGCATTTATGCCTTGGAATGGTTACAACTTTGAGGATTCAATTCTTGTTTCTGAGCGTGTTGTACAAGAAGATCGTTTCACAACGATACATATCCAAGAACTTAATTGTTTAGCACGTGATACTAAATTAGGTACTGAGGAAATCACCAGTGATATTCCTAATGTTAGCGAAGGCGCATTATCTAAATTAGATGAATCAGGTATCGTTTATGTTGGTGCTGAAGTTAAACCGGGTGATATTTTAGTTGGTAAAGTAACACCTAAAGGTGAAACTCAATTAACACCAGAAGAAAAATTACTCCGTGCAATCTTTGGTGAAAAAGCGGCAGATGTTAAAGATTCATCTTTACGTGTGCCATCTAGCACCTTTGGTACCGTTATCGATGTTCAAGTCTTCACTCGTGAAGGTGTGGATAAAGATGAACGTGCTGTAGCAATTGAAAAAGCCGAGCTTGATAAAGTACGTGCTGATTTAAAAGACCAACATCGTATTATTGTTGATGACGTTTTTGCTCGTTTAGAAAAATCATTGACAGGTAAAGTAGCTAAAAAAGCACCAGGTCTAGATAAAGGCGCTAAAGTTACTAAGAGCTATTTAGGCAAGCTTGAGCATGCAAAATGGTTTGAGATTCAAATGGAATCTGACACATTGAACGCTCAATTAGAACAAGCTTCAGTACAACTTAAACAATATCGTCAAGATATGGATGATCAGTTCGAAATTAAGAAAGAAAAATTGATTTCAGGCCATGACTTGGCAGCTGGTGTGCAACGTATGGTTAAGGTTTTCTTAGCGGTTAAACGTCGTATCCAACCGGGTGACAAAATGGCGGGTCGTCATGGTAATAAAGGTGTTATTTCAAACATCGTACCAGTAGAAGATATGCCTTACACCGCAGATGGTCGTCCTGTTGATATCGTGTTGAACCCATTGGGTGTACCTTCACGAATGAATATTGGTCAGGTTCTTGAGATTCATTTGGGTTGGGCTGCAAAAGGCCTAGGCTTTAAGATCGCCGATATGCTAGATGAAAAGCGTGAAATGGCTGAAATCCGTGAGTTCTTAGGCAAAGTCTACAATACAAGTGGTAAACAAGAAGACTTAGATTCTTTATCTGATGAAGAAATTGTAGAGTTAGCTGGAAACCTACGTGGTGGTGTGCCAATGGCAACACCAGTATTTGACGGTGCGAAAGAAACTGAAATTAAGGATATGCTTGAGTTAGCAGGCTTACCACGTAGTGGTCAGGCAACGCTCATTGATGGCCGCACAGGTGATGAGTTTGAAAGACCTGTCACAGTTGGCTATATGCATATGTTGAAATTGAATCACTTAGTTGATGACAAGATGCATGCTCGTTCTACTGGTCCTTACAGTCTGGTAACACAACAACCATTAGGTGGTAAAGCACAGTTTGGTGGTCAGCGATTTGGTGAGATGGAGGTATGGGCATTACAAGCTTATGGTGCCGCTTATACACTTCAAGAAATGTTAACTGTAAAATCAGATGATGTTCAAGGTCGTACACGGATCTATAAAAACATTGTGGATGGTGATTATCGTATGGATGCAGGCATGCCTGAATCCTTCAAAGTTCTAACGCATGAGATTCGTTCTCTGGGTATTGACATTGATTTAGTCGAAGACTAAACCAAGTTCAATTCTAAAGTTAGTTAAAGATAATCAAACTATTGCCGGTTATACGGCAGCGGAGAAAGAAACATGAAAGACTTACTTAATCTGTTAAAGCAACAATCAACATCAGATGAGTTCGATGCTATTCGGGTTGGCCTAGCATCACCAAAAATGGTGAGATCATGGTCATTCGGTGAGGTTAAAAAGCCAGAAACAATTAACTATCGTACGTTTAAGCCAGAACGAGAGGGTTTATTCTGTAGTAAGATTTTTGGCCCAGTCAAAGATTACGAGTGTTTGTGTGGTAAATACAAGCGTCTAAAACATCGTGGTGTTATCTGTGAAAAATGTGGTGTTGAAGTAACAGTTGCTAAAGTTCGTCGTGAGCGTATGGCTCATATCGAATTAGCAAGCCCAGTTGCACATATTTGGTTTTTGAAATCATTGCCATCACGTATTTCATCATTCTTAGATATGACACTACGTGATATTGAACGTGTATTGTATTTTGAAGCATTTATGGTTGTTGACCCAGGCATGACAACGTTAGAAGTCGGCCAGTTAATGTCTGATGAAACGTATTTGAATGCTGTTGAAGAGTACGGTGATGAGTTTGATGCACGAATGGGGGCAGAAGCCGTTCAGCATTTATTACGTAATATTGATTTAGAACAAGAAATTGCAAGCATCCGTGAAGGTATGGATGCAACAAAATCTGAAACTAAAATTAAGAAATTAACAAAACGTTTAAAATTAATGGAAGCCTTCCTAAATTCTGGCAATAAACCAGAATGGATGGTAATGGAAGTATTACCTATTCTTCCACCAGACTTACGTCCATTAGTTCCACTTGATGGTGGTCGTTTTGCAACGTCTGATCTTAATGACCTATATCGTCGTGTTATTAACCGTAATAATCGTTTAAAACGTTTATTAGACCTAAATGCACCTGACATTATCGTACGTAATGAAAAACGTATGTTACAAGAATCAGTTGATGCCTTATTAGATAATGGTCGTCGTGGTCGTGCAATTACGGGTACAAACCGTATGCCATTGAAATCTTTGGCAGATATGATCAAAGGTAAGCAAGGGCGTTTCCGTCAGAACTTATTGGGTAAGCGTGTTGATTACTCGGGTCGTTCTGTAATCGTGGTTGGCCCATACTTGAAATTACACCAATGTGGTCTTCCTAAGAAAATGGCATTGGAACTTTTCAAACCATTTATCTACGGTAAATTGGAGCGTAAAGGCTTAGCAACAACGATTAAAGCTGCTAAGAAAATGGTTGAGCGTGAAGGGCCTGAAGTTTGGGATATTCTTGAAGAAGTGATTCGCGAACATCCAATCATGTTAAACCGTGCACCAACACTACATAGACTTGGTATCCAAGCATTTGAACCATTACTGATTGAAGGTAAAGCGATTCAGCTTCATCCTTTAGTTTGTGGCGCGTTTAACGCCGATTTTGATGGTGACCAAATGGCGGTACACGTACCATTATCATTGGAAGCTCAACTTGAAGCACGTTCATTAATGATGGCGACAAATAATATCTTGTCACCAGCAAATGGTGAGCCAGTAATCATCCCGTCACAAGACGTTGTCTTAGGCTTGTATTACATGACTCGCGTACTTGTGAATGCTAAAGGTGAAGGTCTTAAATTTGCTAACTTAGCAGAATTAAAACGTGCTTATGATAATAAAGAAGTCGCTTTACATGCTCAAATAACGGTTCGTCTTGAAGAAACAGACGTAACACTACCTGAACCAGAGCAACATAAAACAATTCGTGTTGAAACAACAGTGGGTCGTGCAATCTTATTTGGTATCGTACCAAAAGGATTACCATTCTCAGTTGTTGACCGTTCAATGACTAAGAAAGCATTGGGTGATTTAATCAACATTAGCTACCGTGCATTAGGTCTTAAAGATACTGTTATCTTTGCTGATCAATTGATGTATTTAGGCTTCAGTCAAGCAACTAAATCAGGTGCTTCGGTTGGTGTTGATGATATGGCAATTCCAGAATCAAAAGCAGAGATTCTTGCTGCTGCAGAAGCAGAAGTTGAAGAAATTGCAACACAATATGCATCTGGTTTGGTAACAGATGGTGAGCGTTACAACAAAATCATCGACATCTGGTCTCGTACCAATGACCAAATTGCCAATGCGATGATGGATGGCCTTGGTGCTGATACTGTTGTTGATGCCGAAGGTAATGAAGTTGAACAGCAATCTATGAACTCTATCTATATGATGGCAGATTCAGGAGCGCGTGGTTCTGCTGCACAGATTCGTCAATTAGCGGGTATGCGTGGTTTGATGGCAAAACCAGATGGTTCAATCATTGAAACACCAATCACAGCGAACTTCCGTGAAGGTTTGGATGTACTTCAATACTTTATCTCTACTCATGGTGCTCGTAAAGGTTTGGCCGATACAGCATTGAAAACAGCTAACTCAGGTTATTTGACTCGTCGTTTAGTTGATGTATCTCAAGATCTTGTTGTAGTAGAGGAAGATTGTGGTACTGAAGATGGCGTAAATATGTCACCAATCATTGAAGGTGGTGATGTTGTTGAACCGTTAGGTGAACGTGTATTAGGTCGTGTGGTTGCCGTTGATGTTATGTCATCTAGTGATGAACTTGTTATTGCTGCTGGTACATTAATGGACGAAGCATCGGTTACCCAATTAGAGCAGGCGGGTATAGATGAAGTTATCGTTCGTTCTGCAATTACCTGTGAATCTCGTCATGGTGTGTGTGCTGCATGTTACGGTCGTGACTTAGGTCGTGGTCATATCATTAATCAAGGTGAAGCTGTCGGTGTTATCGCGGCTCAATCAATCGGTGAGCCAGGTACACAGTTAACAATGCGTACCTTCCATATCGGTGGTGCCGCATCGCGTACAGCTGCAGATAACTCAGTTGCACTGAAATTTAATGGTACGATTCGCTTCCACAATATTAAGTCTGTAAAACACTCAAGTGGTAAGTATATTGCCGTTTCTCGTTCGGGTGAATTACATTTAATCGATGATAATGGTCGTGAACGTGAGCGTTATAAGATTCCTTACGGTTCTGAAGTTACTGTAGCAGATAATGAAGCAGTTGAAGCAGGACAAGTAGTTGCAACATGGGACCCTCATACACATCCAGTTGTAACTGAAGTAACAGGTGTGGTTGAACTAAAAGACTTAATTGAAGGTGTTACTGTTGACAAACAAGTCGATGAAGTAACAGGTTTAACAAGTTTGATCGTTCGTGAGCCACAGCAACGAAGCAGTGCATCAAAAGATATGCGCCCAATGGTGAAATTGGTTGATAGTGACGGGAATGATGTATTCATTATTGGAACAGATATCCCAGCACAATATTTCTTACCAGGTGGTGCGATCGTAACAGTATCTGATGGTGCTGAAGTTGGTGTCGGTGATGTACTTGCTCGTATTCCACAAGAAAGTAGTAAAACACGTGATATCACGGGTGGTCTACCTCGAGTAGCTGATTTATTTGAAGCACGTAAACCAAAAGATCCTGCATTGATGGCAGAAATCTCCGGTACGATTAGCTTTGGTAAAGAAACAAAAGGTAAGCAGCGTTTAGTTATTACTCCTAAAGAAGGTGATGTTCATGAGGAGTTAATTCCAAAATGGCGTCATGTCTCAGTGTTTGAAGGTGAACATATAGAGAAAGGTGAAATGGTTGTTGATGGGCCAGAAGATCCACATGATATTTTACGTCTAAAGGGTACCTTTGCTCTAGCCAACTATATGGTTGCTGAGGTACAAGAAGTATACCGCTTACAAGGTGTAAAAATTAACGATAAGCACATTGAAGTTATTGTTCGTCAAATGCTACGTAAGGTAGAAATTACCTCAGCAGGTGACACGACATTCCTTAAAGGTGAGCAAGTCGAACATGACACAATCTTAGAAGCAAATGACAAAATGCGTGCTGAAGGCAAACTTGAAGCTGAATATACTCATATGCTACTAGGTATTACTAAAGCATCACTTGCAACAGATTCATTTATTTCTGCTGCATCGTTCCAAGAAACAACACGTGTCTTAACAGATGCTGCTGTGACAGGAAAACGTGATCCTTTACGTGGTCTGAAAGAAAATGTAATTGTAGGTCGACTAATTCCTGCAGGTACGGGCTTGGCTTATCATAAAGAGCGTTACCGTAAACGTCACGCTGATGATGCGCCAGTCGTAGAGAAAAAAGCAAAAAAAACAGCAGTAGTAGAAGCTGATGATAATAATGAGGTTTCTGGAAACGTATCTTAAAGAAAATCTTAAGCTCCATTAATTTGAGTTTGTAGAATTAAATCATAGAACACCCTCTATTTCAGGGTGTTCTATATGATGCTTTTACAATCTAACTTAATGTTAGTTCCTTGATTTGAAAAGATACCTTGATCAATATTTGATTAAGTAGTAGAATTCCTCTTCTTTGTCGGACATTCTCGTAGAGATGTTTGATTTTACCCGGTATAGCGGTTTATTTGAGTCGCTGATTTACCAAATAGAATATGTAAGGCTGTAATTCAATGGCAACAATTAATCAACTGGTTCGTAAACCTAGATTGAAGCAGAAGAAAAAGAATAATGTACCAGCGTTGCAGGCATGTCCTCAACGTCGTGGTGTATGTACTCGTGTATACACAACTACACCTAAAAAACCTAACTCAGCGATGCGTAAAGTTGCTCGTGTACGTTTAACAAATGGTTTTGAAGTGACATCATACATCGGTGGTGAAGGCCATAACTTGCAAGAGCATAGTGTGGTATTAATCCGTGGTGGTCGTGTTAAAGATTTACCAGGTGTACGTTATCATACAGTTCGTGGCGCATTAGATACATCTGGTGTAGCTGCACGACGTCAAGGTCGTTCTAAATACGGCGCGAAGCGTCCAAAATAATAGTCGTTTAAATACGTCTAATATAATTAAGAATTAGGAAAGATAAATGCCAAGAAGAAGGGTTGTTGCCAAACGCGAAGTACTGCCAGATCCAAAGTTTAATAACATTGGTTTAGCTAAGTTTATCAATGTCATCATGAAAGATGGTAAAAAATCAATAGCAGAAAAAATTGCTTATGATGCATTGGATTCTGTTGCAGAAAGCAAAGGTTCAAATGGTTTAGATGTTTTTCAACAAGCATTGGATAATATTAGCCCAATGGTTGAGGTTAAATCTCGCCGTGTTGGTGGTGCGACATACCAAGTGCCTGTAGAAGTTCGTGCTGAACGTCGTGTTGCTTTAGCAATGCGTTGGTTATCAGAAGCTGCGCGTAAGCGTGGTGAAAAGTCTATGTCAATGCGTTTAGCTGGTGAGCTTGGCGATGCATTTGATAGCAAAGGTAGTGCAGTTAAGAAGAAAGAAGATACGCATCGTATGGCTGATGCTAACAAGGCATTTTCTCACTTCCGTTTTTAAACTTAAGGTCCTTTGGGGCCTTTTGTATGTTCCATCTAGTAACACCGTTCTTTAACAATATTTATTAACTTATAGAGTACCGATTGTGGCGCGAAGCACACCTATAGATCGATACCGTAATATCGGTATCATGGCTCATATTGACGCGGGTAAAACCACGACAACTGAGCGCGTGTTGTTTTACACAGGTATCTCTCACAAGATCGGTGAAGTTCATGATGGCGCAGCCACCATGGACTGGATGGAGCAGGAACAAGAACGAGGTATAACAATTACCTCTGCTGCGACAACATGTTTCTGGTCAGGAATGGACAAGCAATTTCCTGAGCATCGCATTAACATCATTGATACACCAGGTCACGTTGACTTCACGATTGAAGTTGAGAGATCTTTACGTGTTTTAGATGGAGCTGTTGCAGTATTCTGTGCAGTCGGAGGTGTCGAGCCTCAATCTGAAACCGTTTGGCGACAAGCTAATAAATATAAAGTACCTCGTATGGCATTCATCAATAAGATGGATCGCTCAGGTGCTGACTTCCTCCGCGTTATCGAACAAATCAAAGACCGTTTGGGTGCAAACCCAGTTCCAATGCAGTTACCCATCGGTGCTGAAGAAGAATTTGAAGGTTTGGTCGATCTCATTCGCATGAAAGCAATCTATTGGAATGATACTGATTTAGGTGTTACTTACGAAGCACGTGATATCGCTCCAGATATGCTTGATAAATGTGAAATGTATAGAGAGCAACTCGTTGAAGTTGCTGCAGAAGCGAATGAAGAGTTAATGGATAAATATCTGGAAGACGGAGAGCTTTCAGTACAGGATATTAAAGATGGTATTCGTCTGCAAACATTAGCAAATCAAATAGTTCCTGCTTTTTGTGGTTCAGCATTCAAAAATAAGGGTGTTCAGGCGATGCTTGATGCCGTTGTGGAATATATGCCATCACCATTAGATGTACCAGCAATAACAGGAATTCTTGATGACAAAGCAGAATCAGAAGGTTCTCGTCTTGCTGAAGATGAGCAAGCTTTCGCATCACTCGCGTTCAAAATTGCCACAGACCCTTTTGTTGGCACATTAACATTCTTCCGCGTTTATTCTGGTGTTCTAAAATCAGGTGATGCTGTTTACAATCCAGTTAAAGGCAAAAAAGAACGTATTGGCCGCATTGTACAAATGCACAGTAATAGCCGCGAAGAAATTACTGAAGTACGTGCAGGTGATATTGCCGCAGCAATTGGCTTAAAAGATACCACTACTGGTGATACTTTATGTTCAATAGATGATGTTATTACACTTGAACGTATGGAGTTCCCTGAACCTGTAATTTCAGTAGCAATAGAACCTAGAACACAAGCTGATCAAGAAAAAATGAGTATTGCTCTTGGTAAGTTAGCAAAAGAAGATCCTTCATTTAGAGTCTCTACAGACGAAGAATCTGCACAGACAATCATTGCCGGAATGGGCGAACTTCACCTTGATATTATTGTAGATCGCTTGAAGCGTGAATTCAGCGTGGGTGCTAATGTCGGCGCTCCACAAGTGGCTTATCGTGAAACAATTCGTAAAACAGTTGAAGCTGAAGGTAAATTTGTGCGCCAAAGTGGTGGTAAAGGTCAGTACGGACATGTTTGGTTACGCTTGGTGCCGCAAGATGCAGGTGCTGGTTATGCCTTTGAAAATGCCATTATAGGTGGATCAGTTCCTAAAGAGTTCATCACATCTGTAGATAAAGGTATACAAGAGCAGATGAAAAATGGTGTAATAGCTGGCTACCCAGTAGAAGATGTCAAAGTTACATTGTTTGATGGTTCTTATCATGATGTAGATTCAAATGAGATGGCGTTTAAAGTTGCTGGCTCACTTGGGTTTAGAAACGGTGCACTAGAGGCTGATCCTGCTCTCTTAGAGCCTGTTATGAAAATTGAGGTTGTTACCCCAGAAAATTATATGGGTGACGTGATGGGCGACTTAAACCGCCGTCGTGGCCTTGTAAGTGGGATGGAAGATTCGGCAGGCGGCAAGATTATTAATGCCGAAGTGCCATTAGCTGAGATGTTCGGCTATGCGACAGATTTGCGTTCTGCAACGCAGGGACGAGCGACATACTCTATGGAGTTCTCTCGATATGCAGAAACACCGAATAATGTAACTGATGCAGTTGTCAGTAAAACAAGATAATAAATATATATAGTTAATTGAGGTAGGCGAAATGGCTAAAGAGAAATTTGAACGAAGTAAACCACATGTAAATGTGGGTACAATTGGTCACGTAGATCATGGTAAAACAACACTAACAGCAGCGATTACAAAAGTAATGGCCGAAGCACTTGGTGGTGAAGCTAAATCATTTGCTGAAATTGATAACGCGCCAGAAGAAAGAGAGCGTGGTATTACTATCTCAACATCACACGTTGAATATGAAACAGAATCACGTCACTACGCCCACGTAGATTGCCCAGGCCATGCTGATTACGTTAAAAACATGATCACCGGTGCTGCACAAATGGACGGTGCTATCTTAGTAGTAAATGCTGCTGATGGTCCAATGCCACAAACACGTGAGCACATCCTATTATCACGTCAAGTAGGTGTACCATACATCGTAGTATTCATGAACAAAGCCGACATGGTTGATGATGAAGAACTTATCGAACTTGTTGAAATGGAAGTGCGTGAGTTACTAGACAAATACGATTTCCCAGGTGATGACACACCAATCGTAGTTGGTTCAGCACTTAAAGCATTAGAAGGCGACACAAGCGACATTGGTGTTCCATCAATTCTTAAGCTTGGTGAAGCAATGGATAGCTACTTCCCGTTACCAGAGCGTGCAGTAGATGGTTCATTCCTAATGCCGATTGAAGACGTATTCTCAATCTCAGGTCGTGGTACAGTAGTAACAGGCCGTGTAGAGCGTGGTATCGTAAAAGTTGGTGAAGAACTAGAAATCGTTGGTATCAAAGAAACAGCGAAAACAACCTGTACAGGTGTTGAAATGTTCCGTAAGTTACTTGACGAAGGTCAAGCAGGTGATAACGTAGGTGTATTACTACGTGGTACAAAACGTGAAGATGTTGACCGTGGTCAAGTACTCGCACACGTAGGTACAATCAACCCACACACTCGTTTTGATGCAGAAGTCTACATCTTATCTAAAGATGAAGGTGGTCGTCACACACCATTCTTTAATGGTTACCGTCCACAGTTCTACTTCCGTACAACAGACGTAACAGGCGCATGTGAATTACCAGAAGGTATTGAAATGGTAATGCCAGGCGACAACGTTAAAATGGACGTGACTTTAATCGCACCGATTGCGATGGAAGAAGGTTTACGTTTTGCTATTCGTGAAGGTGGCCGTACCGTTGGTGCCGGCGTCGTAAGTAAGATCGCAGAGTAATAAATAATGGCTACAAACCAAACTATTAGAATCAGACTGAAATCTTTCGATCACCGATTGATAGACCAATCTGCTAAAGAAATTGTTGAAACAGCTAAACGTACTGGTGCTCGTATCAATGGACCTATTCCATTGCCTACGAAAAAAGAACGTTTTACTATTTTGATTTCACCGCATGTCAACAAAGATGCACGTGATCAGTACGAAATCCGTACTCACAAACGTCTTATGGATATTGTTGAACCTACTGATAAAACAGTAGATGCATTAATGAAACTGGATCTCGCCGCTGGTGTAGATGTCCAGATCAAATTAAATTAAGGGGCTAGCTCAATGACTATTGGACTTGTCGGCCGTAAACGTGGAATGACACGTGTCTTCACTGAAGACGGTGTGTCAACACCTGTAACGGTAATTGAAGTTGAAGCTAATCGCATCAGCCAACTAAAAACAGTTGAGAATGATGGGTATAACGCGGTGCAAGTGACTGTTGGGTCTAAAAAAGCATCACGTGTATCTAAATCACAAGCTGGTCACTTTGCAAAAGCAGAATCTGCTGCTGGTAGCACTGTGAGTGAGTTTGTTGTTGATGATTTAGCAGGTTTGGAACTTGGTTCAGAAATCAAAGTAGATATCTTTGAAGCTGGTCAAGCAATCGATGTAACAGGTATTACTAAAGGTAAAGGTTTTGCCGGTGTAATGAAGCGCTACGGTTTCCGTGGTGGTGATGCAACACATGGTAACTCTATCTCTCATAGAGCGCCTGGTTCGATTGGTCAGTGTCAAACACCAGGCCGCGTATTTAAAGAAAAGAAAATGGCAGGACATATGGGTGATGTACAGCGTACATTACAAAACTTGTCTGTTGTTCGTATAGATGAAGAACGTAACTTAGTACTTGTAAAAGGTTCAGTACCTGGCGCAAAAGGCGGTAGCGTTATTATTCGTCCTGCTGTTAAAGCTTAAGATTCTTAGGGGAATATTGTGGATCTTCAATTACAATCTTTCGATGGAAAAAAAGCTGGAAACATTACTGTTTCTGATGCTATGTTCGATCGTGAATATAATGAATCTTTGGTTCATCAAGTCGTAACAGCCTTTATGGCTGGTGCTCGTAGCGGTACGCACGCACAAAAAACACGCTCTGAAGTTCGTGGTGGTGGTCGTAAGCCATTCGCACAAAAAGGTAGTGGTCGTGCTCGTGCAGGAACAATCAGAAGCCCATTATGGCGTTCTGGTGGTACTACATTTGCTGCTAAGCCTCGCGACTATAGCCAAAAAGTTAACCGTAAAGTGTACCGAAATGCAATTTGCACAATCCTTTCTGAGTTGCGTCGTAATGATGCACTAGTAGTGGTTGATAAAATTGAATTAGAGTCACCTAAAACAAAAGACTTACTTGCAAAAGTATCTGGTTTAGGTCTTAAAAATGCACTTCTTGTTACTGAGAATGCAGCAGGAAATGTAGATTTAGCATCACGTAATGTCTATGACCTTGCTGCTACAGATGCAGCGCATCTAAACCCAGTAGCATTGCTAAGATTTGAAAAAGTTGTGATGAGTGAAGACTCAATTCGCAAACTTGAGGAGTCATTAGTATGAATGTTGAAAGACTAACTAAAGTTATTGTTGGCCCTGTTGTTGCTGAAAAAGCATCACGTGTTGCTGAACAGAATAACCAGGTTGTATTAAAAGTACTTCCAAATGCAAACAAATTAGAAATCAAACATGCTGTAGAGCAAATGTTTGACGTAAAAGTTGCATCAGTTACTACGACAAATGTTAAAGGTAAAGTAAAACGTACTGGCCGCATTATGGGTAAACGTAGTGATTGGAAGAAAGCCTATGTCACTCTTGTTGATGGCGCAGACATCAACTTCCTTGGTGAATAGAAAATAATATATTGGTGAGGAAACAGGAATGGCATTAATTAAGGCTAAACCTACATCAGCTGGACGTAGATTTGTAGTTCAGGTTAAAACAGATGATTTACATAAAGGTGCACCATATGCACCTCTAGTAGAAAAGAAATCTAAATCTGGCGGACGTAACAACGCTGGTCGCATCACAGTAAGACATCGTGGCGGTGGTCATAAACAACGTTACCGTATGATTGATTTTAAACGTACTAAAGATGGCATCCCAGCTGTTGTAGAACGTATTGAATACGATCCTAATCGTACGGCTCATATCGCATTGTTAAGCTATGCTGATGGTGAGAAAACATACATTATTGCGCCTAAAGGTGTAGTAGCAGGCGATCGTTTAGAGTCTGGTGAAAACGCAGCAATGCGTGCAGGTAACTGCATGAAGTTAGCTTCAATTCCACTAGGTAGCACGATTCACTGTATTGAAATGAAGCCTGGTAAGGGTGCACAAATTGCACGTAGTGCCGGTGGTAGTGCTCAATATGTAGCGCGTGAAAATGGTTATGCAACTGTACGTTTACGTTCAGGTGAAATGCGTAAGATTCCATTGGAATGTAAAGCAACACTTGGTGAAGTTGGTAATGGCGAGCATGCATTACGTTCATTAGGTAAAGCGGGTGCTACAAGATGGCGCGGTGTTCGTCCAACGGTTCGTGGTGTTGTTATGAACCCGGTAGATCATCCACATGGTGGTGGTGAAGGTCGTACATCAGGTGGTCGTCACCCTGTATCACCATGGGGTATGCCAACTAAAGGCTACAAGACTCGTAAAAATAAACGTACAGATAACTTGATTGTACGTCGTCGTAATAAGAAATAGGTAGGAATATATATGCCGCGTTCGATTAAAAAAGGTCCTTTTATAGACCAACACCTTGAAAAGAAGGTTTTAGAAGCGATTGAAACAAACAACAAACGTCCGATTAAAACATGGTCGCGTCGTTCAATGATTTCACCAGAAATGATTGGTTTAACGATTGCTGTTCACAATGGTAAGCAACATATGCCAGTATTTATAACAGAAGATATGGTCGGACATAAGTTAGGTGAGTTTTCACCAACACGTACTTTCCGTGGTCATATCGCCGATAAGAAAACTAGGTAAGGTTTAAATTATGGCTACTACAGCAAAATACAGCTATGCAACAATATCTGCGCAAAAAGTACGTTTAGTTGCAGATCAGATTAGAGGATTGCCTGTTGAAAAAGCAATCAACCTACTTGCATACAGTCCAAAAAAAGCTGCGACATTAATGAAAGATGTGCTGAACTCTGCAATTGCAAATGCTGAGCACAATGATGGCGCAGATATCGATGAGCTCTATGTATCATCAGTTATGGTTGACGATGGCTCAACTATGAAACGTATGTCACCACGAGCAAAAGGTCGTGGTAACCGTATCCTTAAACGTACAAGTCACATTACTGTGATTGTAGACGAAAAGTAAGAGAGAATACTTATGGGACAAAAGGTTCACCCAATAGGCTTCAGACTTGGTATAATTAAAGATTGGAATTCGATCTGGTATGCTGACTCTGAAAATTTTTCAAGCATGCTTAATAATGATTTGAAAGTTCGTGCGTTTCTTAAAGAGAAATTAGCACATGCTTCAGTTAGTAAAATTCAGATTGATAGACCAGCAAAAAATGCCAAAATTACAATCCATACGGCTCGTCCTGGGATCGTGATCGGTAAAAAAGGTGAAGATATTGATAAGCTTCGCGTAGCTGCCTCTGAAATCATGGGTGTGCCAGTCAATGTAGGTGTCGAAGAAATTCGCAAGCCTGAACTTGAGGCGACATTAGTTGCTGAAAGTGTTGCTCAGCAATTAGAACGTCGGATAATGTTCCGTCGAGCTATGAAACGTGCTGTTACAAATACTATGCGTTTAGGCGCAGGTGGTATTCGTATTAACGTTGCTGGTCGTTTGAATGGTGCTGAGATTGCGCGTACAGAATGGTATCGTGAAGGTCGAGTGCCTTTGCATACTTTGCGTGCTGATATCGACTATGGTACTGCGGAAGCAAACACGACTTACGGTATCATTGGTATCAAAGTTTGGATTTTTAAGGGTGAGGTTTTTGACGGTAATACGCAAACACCTGCTCAAGCAGAAAAGTAAGGTTATAACCAATGTTACAGCCAAAAAGAACAAAATTTAGAAAGCAGATGAAGCTGCGTAATCGCGGTTTAGCACATCGTGGTTCAAAAGTAAGCTTTGGTGAGTTTGGTCTTAAGTCATTAGATCGCGGTAGAATTACTGCGCGTCAAATTGAGGCCGCTCGTCGTGCAATGACTCGTTACATTAAGCGTGGCGGTAAAATCTGGATTCGTGTATTTCCAGACAAGCCGATCACTAGTAAGCCGTTAGAAGTGCGTCAAGGTAAAGGTAAGGGTAATGTTGAGTACTGGGTTGCTAATGTGCAACCAGGTCGCATGCTCTATGAAATGGAAGGTGTTTCTGAAGAAGTGGCACGCGAAGCGTTCCGTTTAGCAGCAGCTAAGCTTCCAGTTAAAACAACATTTGTAACTCGAGCGATACTGTAATGAATGCTAGTGAAATTAGAGCGAAATCTGCTGAAGATATTGGTAAAGAGCTAGAAGCTCTTCATAAAGAACAGTTTAATTTACGGATGCAAAATGCAACGGGTCAATTACAACGCACAAGTGAAATGCGTCGTGTTAGCCGTGAAATTGCACGTATAAAAACTGTAATTAACGAAAATAAATAGGACTTAAGATGAGTGAACAACAAAGTACTGCTCGTTCAGTAACTGGTCTTGTAGTCAGTGACAAGATGGACAAAACAATTACGGTCTTAGTTGAACGTAAAGTTGCCCATCCTATCTACAAGAAATATGTAAGAAAATCTACAAAGCTACATGCGCATGATGAGAAAAATGAGTGCAATGTTGGTGATGTGGTAAGTATTTCTGCAAGTCGACCATTGTCTAAGAGTAAGTCTTGGAATTTGGTCGAAGTTCTAGAACGTGCTAAATAGCACAGCTATTAAACTTGGAGTTTAGACTATGATTCAAATGCAAAGCAGTCTTGAAGCCGCGGATAATAGCGGTGCAAAGCGCATAGAATGTATTAAAGTATTGGGCGGTTCTCACCGTCGTTACGCTGGTATTGGTGATGTAATTAAAGTCACTATTAAAGAAGCTGTTCCTCGCGGTAAAGTAAAAAAAGGTGAGGTTCATAATGCTGTGATCGTACGTACACGTAAAGGTGTTCGTCGTCCAGATGGTTCTTTAATCCGTTTTGATACGAATGCGGCTGTATTATTAAATGCAGCGCTTCAACCAATTGGAACTCGTATCTTTGGCCCTGTAACGCGTGAACTTCGTGGTGAAAAATTCATGAAGATTATTTCGTTAGCGCCTGAAGTATTATAAGTAGGAGTTCGAAATGGAAAGATTAGTAAAAGGTGATCAGGTAATCGTTATTGCAGGTAAAGATAGCGGTAAAACTGGCGAAATTACGCAACGTGGTGATGATGGTAAGTTTGTTGTTCAAGGTATTAACCTTGTTAAAAAACACACCAAACCTAATCCTGCAATGGGTACGACTGGCGGCATCGTCGAAAAAGAAATGCCAATTCAAGGTTCTAACCTAGCTTTATTAAACCCTGCTACTGGCAAGGGTGATAAAGTGGGTTTTAAAGTATTGGAAGATGGCCGTAAGGTTCGCTTTTTTAAATCAAATGGCGAAGTTGTCGGCGCATAAGCAAAATTAGGTATATACAGTGAGCAGATTAAAAGAATTTTATGGTGATACTGTAGTTGAGCAGTTAACTAAACAGTTCGGCTATAAGTCAGTAATGGAAGTTCCAAGAATTACCAAAATTACTCTTAATATGGGTGTTGGTGAGGCTCTGACTGATAAGAAAGTATTAGAAAATGCAGTGGCTGATATGGAAAAAATTTCCGGTCAAAAAGTTGTTGTAACGAAAGCTAAAAAGTCTATTGCAGGCTTTAAGTTGCGTGAAGGGTGGCCAGTAGGTTGTAAAGTGACTCTACGTTCTGAAAGAATGTATGATTTTCTTGATCGCCTAGTGACTATTTCTATTCCTAGGATTCGTGATTTTCGTGGTTTAAACCCAAAATCATTTGATCGTCAAGGTAACTATAGTATGGGGGTTAAAGAACAAATTATCTTCCCAGAAATTGAATACGATAAAATTGATAAATTGCGTGGTATGGACATTACTATCACGACTACTGCAAAAAATGCAGAAGAGTCTTTAGCATTATTATCGGCTTTTAAGTTTCCTTTTAAAAAATAATATAGGTTAGGAATAAGTTATGGCTAAACGTAGCATGGTTAATCGCGAAATTAAAAGAGCGAAACTAGTTAAGAAATATGCAGTCAAGCGTGCTGAATTAAAAAAGCAAATGCTTGATATGTCTTTAAGTTTTGATGATCGTCAAGAAGCTGCTAAGAAATTTCATGCACTTCCAAGAAACTCAAGCTCTGTTCGGATGAGAAATCGCTGTGAAATCACAGGCCGTCCGCACGGTTACTATCGTAAGTTTGGTTTGTCTCGAAATAAATTGCGTGAACACGCAATGAAAGGTGATATTCCCGGCCTAGTAATGGCAAGCTGGTAGTCTTCTACCACAAACTTGGAGCTAATATAAAATGAGTATGACAGATCCAGTTGCAGATATGCTTACACGTATCCGTAACGCACAACAAGCAAAGAAAACTGAAGTCACTATGCCTTCTTCAAAAGTAAAAGTGAGTATCGCTAACGTCCTTAAAGACGAAGGTTATATCTCAGCTTGCAATGTTAATGATAACGATGGGAAAGCAACGCTTTCTATCTCATTAAAATACTTCGAAGGTAAAGCTGTAATTTCAAAAATTGACCGTGTTAGCCGACCTGGTTTACGCGTCTATAAATCAGCGAAAGATTTACCAAAAGTCATTAACGGACTTGGTGTCGCTATTGTGTCAACATCTAAAGGTGTAATGGCTGATCGTAAGGCAAGAGAACTTGGTCAGGGCGGTGAAGTCCTGTGCGCAGTTAGCTAAGCCTTTATATTTGGAGATTTAAGAATGTCACGTATAGCAAACGCAGCTGTAGAAATACCTGCAGGTGTTGAAGTCTCTCTTAATGGTGCAGAGGTTTCTATTAAAGGTACTAAAGGTACTTTAAACAGAAATATCCACGTAGATGTGGAAGTTGCCCAGCAAGGTAGTACTTTAACAACAACATCACGCAAAAAATCAAAACAAGCCGTGGCTCAAGCTGGTACAGCTCGCGCCCTACTTAATAATATGGTTCTTGGTGTTTCTCAAGGTTTTGAGAAGAAATTAACACTTGTTGGTGTTGGTTACCGTGCTAAAGCACAAGGTAGTAAGTTAGATCTTACACTTGGTTTTTCACACCCAGTACAATATGAAGTTCCTGAAGGCATTAAGGTTGACACACCAAGTCAAACTGAAATTGTTATATCAGGTGCTGATAAGCAAGTAGTAGGTCAGGTTGCAGCAGATATCCGCGCATACCGTCCACCAGAGCCATACAAAGGTAAAGGTGTTCGATATTCGGATGAGCATGTTGCTCGTAAAGAAGCTAAGAAGAAATAATTAGGCTGAACAATGGATAAGAAAAATTCAAGATTACGTAGAGCTACAAAAACTCGCGCTAAGTTAAAAGAGCTCGAAGTTTACAGATTGTCAGTTCATAGAACTTCACAGCATATCTATGCTCAAGTCCTTGCTCACGATAGCTCAAAAGTTATTGCCTCAGCATCAACACTAGATGCTGAAGTTAAGAAAGACTTAACTGCAACAAGTAATGTTGCTGCTGCAGAAGCAGTTGGTAAAGCGGTTGCTTTGCGAGCTGTAAAAGAAGGCGTTGAAAAGGTTGCTTTTGACCGTTCAGGCTTCAGCTATCATGGTCGCGTTAAAGCGTTAGCAGATGCTGCACGCGAAAACGGCTTGCAGTTCTAATTTAAAGGTATTATCACATGGCACAAAATGATCAACGACAAGCCCCTTCTGACGGTTTGATTGAAAAGTTAGTAGGTATTCGCCGCGTTGCTAAAGTTGTTAAAGGTGGTCGCGTATTCGGTTTCTCAGCACTAACAGTAGTTGGTGATGGTGAAGGTCGCGTTGGCTTCGGTCAAGGTAAAGCTCGCGAAGTACCTGTTGCAATTCAAAAAGCAATGGACGAAGCAAGAAAGAACATGCAAACAGTTACTTTGAACGGTAACACATTGCAGCATCCTTTAACTTCTCGTCACGGTGCAGCAAAAGTTTATATGCAACCAGCTTCTGATGGTACAGGTGTAATTGCCGGTGGTGCAATGCGTGCTGTATTTGACGTGGTTGGCGTTCATAACGTACTTGCTAAATCGATTGGTTCAACTAACCCATTAAATGTTGTGAGAGCAACAATTAAAGGTCTGACGGATATGAGTAATCCTGAAGCAGTTGCAGCTAAACGTGGTAAGACAGTTTCAGAGATTATGGAATAAGAAAATGACATCACAAGCTAAATTGAAAGTCACTTTGGTAAAAAGTACCATTGGCCGTCTTGCTAAACATAAAGCATGTGTTGCTGGTTTAGGTTTAAGAAAAACGGGTAGTAGCGCTATTGTTATCGATACACCTGAAAATAGAGGCATGATCAATCATGTTTCATATTTGTTAAAGGTTGAGGAAGCATAAGATGTATTTAAATACTATTGCACCAGCACCAGGCGCAACGAAAAACGCTAAACGCGTTGGTCGTGGTACCGGATCAGGTACAGGTAAAACATGTGGTCGTGGTCATAAAGGTCAAAAATCACGTTCAGGTGGTTTTTCAAAACGTGGTTTTGAAGGTGGTCAACAACCTTTACAACGTCGTCTACCTAAAGTAGGTTTTAGATCTCGTAAAAGCTCAACTACAGCAGAAATTAGACTTGATGTGGTTGCTAATATTTCGGGTGATGTAATTGACTTACTTGCATTGAAATCTGTTGGAGCAGTTCCGGACAACACACTTCGTTGCAAAGTTATCAACTCTGGTGAGATCGCTACAGCTATCACAGTAAAAGGTTTGTCTGTTACTGCTGGTGCACAAAAAGCGATTGAAGCTGCCGGCGGTAAAGTCGAAGACTAATACGTGGAAAATAATAAACAACAAACAGGGAAGTATGCAGAGCTAAAAAGTCGCTTACTTTTTGTCTTGGGAGCATTGCTTGTATATCGAATGGGTACATTCATTCCTGTTCCCGGTATTGATCCTGCGGCTTTAGCTGTTATGTTTGAACAGCAAAAAGGCACTATTTTAGACATGTTTAACATGTTCTCTGGTGGTGCCTTATCGCGCTTGTCTGTATTTGCTTTAGGGATTATGCCTTACATTTCTGCCTCTATTATTATGCAGTTATTAACGGTTGTTCACCCTAAGTTAGCGCAAATGAAGAAAGAGGGTGCCGCTGGTAAAAGAAAGATAACGCAATATACACGCTATGGAACATTGGTTCTTGCTACCTTCCAAGCATTAGGTATTGCTGTTGCTCTTGAAGCTCAGAGCGCCGGTGGAATAGGTGTGGTAGTTGATCCTGGATTGTTATTCAGAATTACTGCAGTAATTACACTTGTTACTGGAACAATGTTCTTAATGTGGTTAGGTGAGCAGATTACAGAACGTGGAATCGGTAATGGTATTTCATTAATAATCTTTGCTGGTATCGTTGCGGGCTTACCTGCTGCGATTGGTGGAACACTTGAATTAGCGAGAACTGGGCAATTGCATACGTTCTTAGTAATTACATTATTGTTCTTGGCTTTAGCTGTAACAGCATTTGTAGTTTATGTTGAACGTGCACAACGTAGAATCCCTGTACATTACGCTAAACGTCAACAAGGACGTAAGATGATGGCAGGGCAGGTAACGCATTTACCGCTTAAGTTAAATATGGCTGGTGTGATTCCACCAATTTTTGCTTCAAGTATTATATTGTTTCCTGCTACAATAGCCGGCTGGTTTGGCGCATCTGAAGGAATGGAGTGGTTGCAGAATATCTCTACACTAATGTCTCCAGGTCAACCTATGTATGTGCTTGCATATGCAGTGGCGATTATTTTCTTTTGTTTTTTCTATACTGCTTTGGTATTTAATCCAAAAGAAACTGCAGAGAATTTACAAAAATCAGGCGCGTTTATTCCTGGAATACGCCCTGGAGAACAAACAACACGCTATGTAGATAGTGTTATGGGACGTCTAACATTAGCAGGTGCGGTATATATAACTGCAGTATGTTTGCTTCCTGAGTTTTTAATATTGTATTGGAATGTACCGTTCTACTTTGGTGGTACATCGCTTCTCATTATTGTTGTTGTTGTGATGGATTTTGTGTCACAAGTACAATCGCATATGATGTCGCAACAGTATGAGAGTTTGATGCGTAAATCAAACAAGAAAGATAAAGGTATGTCAGGTTTTTTAAACTAAAAACCATAAATACAAAATTGGTGGAGAAATTCGATGAAAGTTCAAGCTTCGGTTAAGAAGATTTGCCGCAATTGCAAAGTTGTAAAAAGAAAAGGTGTCGTGCGTGTGATTTGTAAAGAAGCACGTCATAAGCAGCGTCAAGGTTAAAAGACGTCACGATAATTTAAATTGTTGTGGATGAGTGGTTTTATATGTTAATATTCACGGTTCACATCAGAAGAATTTAGGGTAGCTCAATGGCTCGTATAGCAGGAATAAACGTCCCTGTGCAAAAGCACACGGTGATAGCATTAACTTCTATTTATGGAATTGGATTAACACGCGCGCAGAAAGTTTGTGATGCCGCAGGTGTTGCTCGTGATGCTAAGGTTAGAGATCTAACAGAAGCGGAAGTAGAATTACTTCGTACAGAAATTGCTAAGTACACTGTAGAAGGTGATTTGCGACGCGAAGTGTCAATGGATATTAAGCGCTTGAAAGATTTGGGCTGCTACCGTGGTGTCCGTCATCGTAGAGGCTTACCTCTTCGAGGTCAAAGAACTAAAACAAATGCAAGGACTCGTAAAGGTCCTCGCCGCATGATTAAATAAAGAGGCTTTCGATGGCAAATTCATCAGCACGCCAACGTAAGCGTGTAAAAAAGAATGTAGTTGATGGTGTGGCACATGTGCATGCATCATTTAATAACACAATCATTACAATCACAGATCGTCAAGGTAATGCGTTATCTTGGGCTACATCTGGAGGTTGTGGATTCCGTGGTTCGCGTAAGAGCACACCTTTTGCAGCTCAAGTAGCAGCTGAAAAAGCGGGTGAGGTTGCACAAGGCTTCGGAATGAAAAACCTTGATGTTGAAATCAAGGGCCCAGGTCCAGGTCGTGAATCAGCGGTTCGTGCATTGAACAACCTAGGTTTTAAAATTAATAATATTACTGACGTTACACCTATTCCACATAATGGTTGTCGTCCGCCAAAAAGACGTAGAGTCTAATTAGGAGAAATCATTATGGCTAGATATATTGGTGCAAAATGTCGCTTATGTCGCCGAGAAGGCGAGAAGTTGTTTTTAAAAGGCGAAAAGTGTTACACGTCTAAATGTGCGATTGAAAATCGTGCGTTTCCACCGGGTCAACATGGTCAACGTCGTGGTCGCTTATCTGACTATGCTACACAGTTACGTGAGAAGCAAAAGTTACGTCGTGTATACGGAGTGTTAGAAAAGCAGTTCCGTTTATATTATAAAGCGGCTGACAACATGAAAGGTTCTACAGGTGAGAATCTTCTTCAGTTGTTAGAGAATCGTTTAGATAACGTTGTTTATCGTATGGGTTTTGGTGTTTCACGTAGTGAAGCGCGTCAACTAGTACGTCACAATGCAATCATTGTTAACGGTGAGAAAGTAAATATTCCTTCTTACCAAGTTAGTGCTGATGATGTAATTGCAATTCGTGAAGCTGGTAAGAACCAAATTCGAATTAAAGCAGCTTTAGATCTTGCTGCTCAAAACGGGTTTTCTGATTGGGTTGAAGTTGATGTTGCTAAAATGTCTGGAACATATAAACATGTACCAGAACGTTCTGATTTATCAGCAGATATCAACGAACATTTGATCGTTGAGCTTTACTCGAAATAGAAATAACTAAACCTATTGATTTAGGTTTGATTAGAGGAATTTAAATGACGACCTTTACGAGTCAATTTCTTAAACCAAGTTTGGTTGATATAAAGAAATTTAGTGATACACGTACACGTCTTGTTCTTGAGCCACTTGAACGTGGCTTTGGACATACACTTGGAAATGCATTGCGCCGTATTCTTTTATCATCAATGGATGGTTCAGCAGTTGTTGAAGCTCAAATTGATGGTGTTGTACATGAATACTCAGCTATTGATGGTGTTCAAGAAGACGTTTTAGACGTGCTTTTGAATATGAAAGGACTTGCCTTTAAATTGCATGAGCAGAATGAAGTTGTGCTTACTGTAAATAAAGAGGGTGTTGGCCCAGTTACGGCTGCTGACATTCAACTGCCACATAACGTTGAAGTTGCAAACCCTGAGCATGTTATTGCCAATCTTACTGGTGGTAGTTTATCTATCACATTTAAGGTTGAAAAAGGTCGCGGATATTTACCGGCTAATAAACGTCAATCAGATGAAGATGAAGAACGTGTTATCGGTCAGCTATATTTAGATGCATCTTATAGCCCTGTTAACATGGTTACATATGAGGTTGAAAGTGCACGAGTGGAAAATCGAACTGATCTTGATAGATTAATTCTCGATGTTGATACCGATGGTACTTTAGATGCTGAAGATGCAATTAAATATGCCTCTACTATATTAAGTGACCAGTTATCTTCATTTGTAGACTTTACTGTTATCGAACCTGTAGAAGTGGAAGAAGAAGAAGCGCCAATTGCCCCAGAATTACTACAAGCAATTGATGAGCTTGACTTAACTGTTCGCTCTGCAAACTGTTTAAAAGCAGAAAATATCTATTATGTTGGTGATTTGATTCAACGTTCTGAAATGGAACTGTTGAAAACACCAAACTTAGGTAAAAAATCATTAACTGAAATTAAAGATGTATTGGCTTCAAAAGGATTATCATTAGGTATGCACCTTGATAGCTGGCCGCCTGCATCATTAGAACAAAAATAAGGTATTTGAGATATGCGTCATCGTAACTCTGGTCGTAAATTAAACCGTAACAGTAGCCATAGAACAGCAATGTTCAAAAATATGGCGGCTTCTCTTGTTGATCACGAAATTATTCGTACAACATTGCCTAAAGCTAAAGAATTACGTGGTGTTATTGAA
The DNA here is from genome assembly GCA_028598975.1 of Gammaproteobacteria bacterium. GTDB lineage: Bacteria > Pseudomonadota > Gammaproteobacteria > Nitrosococcales > Methylophagaceae. The sequence goes on from JAQRMU010000063.1 coordinate 46,376, forward strand.
CCACTAATTACTTTAAGTAAAGAAGATACTGTTGCAAATCGTAGACTTGCTTTCTCTCGTTTAGGCGATAGAGATGCAGTAACAAAATTATTTTCTGATATTGGACCTCGTTCAGCTAACCGTCCAGGTGGTTATGTACGTGTTCTAAAAATGGGCTTGCGTGCTGGTGATAAAGCGCCAATGGCTATTGTGGAATTAGTTGACCGTAGCGTTGAAGCTACTGCTGCAGAGTAATTCTTTCAAAAAAGATACAATTAAAAAGCCGACGAAAGTCGGCTTTTTAG
>JAQRMU010000064.1 GCA_028598975.1 Gammaproteobacteria bacterium
AATGTGTGTGCAATTAAAATATCGGCCATGGTAAATGTGTTGTTTATTACGAAATCTACGTCATTAAGATAAGCCTCTAAAGCATGAACTGGTTTTGAAAATTCCCAGTGTGCTGTTTCTAAAACTTCAGCAATTCTATGTTCTTTAGGTAAGACGAATGAGTGTTTTGTATTGGTCCATAATGGCTGTTCAAGTTCAGTGATCACAAAAGAACATATTTCATCATAATAAGCCCGCTGCTTAATATCTTTGAGTGGCATCAACTGGCGGTCAGGAGATAAGGCTGCAATGTAGTTCAGTATCGCAGTACTTTCATTAATAACATGATCATCATGCTTTAATGACGGCACTTTTCCTTGGCTATTTAACTGCTTATATTTTTCAGTTTGAGTTCCATTTGCACCACGCCTACCAATTCTGACCGGCTGATAATCATAGTCTAGCCCCGCTTCTTCCAGTGCCCATAGTGCCCTAAATGACCGAGACTGTCCGCTACCAAAAAGAGTAATCATTACTAAACTCCTGATTTATCGTGACTAAATAAATCGTTAATACGGTTATTTTCCTAAACGAGTACTATATACCTATCTTTACTTTGGTGGGTTCTATAATGAAAATTTGTGGTATTGAGTTAAAAGGCAATGATGCAATTATTTGTCTCATGTCTTTAAATGATGGTTTGTTTGCATTACATGAGTGTCGGGCAAAAAAACTAAGCATTGCTGATGCAACAGATACTGAACAACTTAAAAAATTCCAATTCGACTTTGCTAAATTAATGGAAGACTACCAAGTTGAACATGTTGTTATTCGTGAACGGATGACTAAGGGCAAGTTTGCAGGCGGCTCAGTTGGTTTTAAACTTGAAGCAGCTATTCAACTGATTGATGAGTTAAGTGTTAGCTTGCTTTCATCTTCAGAATCTAAAGAGATAATGAAAAGAAGCCACCTTAAAATGAACTTTGCAGACACAGGGCTAAAGCAGTTTCAAGAAGCATCATTTATGACTGCCCTTTCTTATCTTGAAAAATAATAAGCTTTAAAACCATAACCTTACAAGCCAGTCCTAACTTTGCTTATAGATACTCCTATGCGTTTACCGTGTTGAAAAAGCTCGCAACATCATCGCTATTTTGAGTAATTGGCATAGCAGGTAAACTACGTAAAAAAAGCTTTCCGTATGGCTTCGTTAAGAATCGTGGGTCACACAATACCAAAACACCATAGTCGCTAGGATCTCGGATCAGTCGTCCAATCCCTTGCTTTAGTTGAATAACAGCTGCGGGAATTTGTATTGATGAAAATGGATTACCGCCCTGCTCTCGTAACCCATCAATTCTTGCCTGCAGTACAGGATCACCTGGTGAAGCAAATGGAATCTTATCAATCATGACACATGATAAAGCTTCTCCTCGCACATCAACGCCTTCCCAAAAGCTATTTGTGCCTAGCAGTACAGCATTGCCATGCTCACGAAAATCTTCTAACAATTTTGATTTGGATGCTGTCCCTTGAATCATCAGTGGGTATTCATCCATCTCTTCTAGAGATTCAGCAACACTGTGCATTGCTCGATAGCTGGTGAATAATAAGAATGTTCTGCCTTTACTATGACTGATGATATCTTTTGCTATATTCGCGATATGAGTATTGTATTCATCATCTTTGGGCTCAACAGGAATGTTTGGCATATATAAGAGGCTTTGTTTTTCATAATCAAAAGGGCTTGGCCAAATAGCCGTCTCTGATTCAGAAATGCCGAGTTGCTTGTTAAAGCTGTTAAACCTTCCTGCTACAGTAAGTGTCGCCGATGTGAATACCCATGAGGTAGGTTTTTCATCCATCCACTGTTGAAAATATTGGCTAACTTCTTGTGGTGTGGCGTGTAATATCATGCCACTGCTACGTATATCCACCCACAATACTTGGTTGTCATCAGCATTTTTATTACTAAATAAATCAAGCGTATCAATAAGTTCATTACATCGGTCATGACATTGTTGTAGTCCCTTACTTCGCTCTGCAGCAATCTCAAGCTGTTCAGAGAGATCAGTTAAGCACTCTGTCAGATCATCTAGCTTACCTTTAACACCCAGCTTATCTAATATTACCGCCCAAGGACTTCGCTGTTCTTTGTCGCCTAGAATAAGGCGTAATGTTCGCATTGCCGCTTCTGTTTTATCGGCATAATCTCGAATACGCCCCATATCGGAAGCCTCTTCTTCCATCTCTCGAATGCTGTCTCGACAAAGCTCATGTATTTGATGGCTACTTATTCGCTGGCCTAAGAATTGAGTGGCTATTTCGGGAAGCTGATGTGCTTCATCGATAATATAGGCATCAGCACTAGGGAGTATCTCCCCCTGACCTGATGCCTTTAATGCCATATCTGACATGAGCAAATGGTGGTTAATTACTATAACATCTGCTTCTTGTGCTTTTCTTCTTGCTTCACTAATAAAGCACTCGGAATAATTAGGGCACTCCTGCCCTAAGCAATTATCAATGGTTGATGTTACTTTAGACCAAAGTGATGAGTTATCTTCTAAAACATCACTTTCGCTCAAATCACCGGTTTTCGTTCTTTCTGACCACTCAGACAGTGCTTGCAAACTGACATAGTGAGGTTTTTGTAAAGGATCTGTTTGTGCCATCGCTAATCGATAATGACAAAGATAGTTACTTCGACCTTTGAGTAAAGCTGCTTGAAATGGTGTCGATAGCGCCTTTCTAAGCATCGGTAAATCTTTATTAAACAACTGATCTTGAAGGTTCTTGGTTCCGGTAGAAATGAATACTTTTTGCCCTGATAAAATAGCAGGAGCCAAGTAAGCATAGGTTTTACCCGTACCAGTCCCAGCTTCAGCCACTAACACCTCGGCATTATTTAATGTTTTCTCTATCGCCTGAGCCATTTCTAGCTGCTGCTGGCGTGGTGCATAATTATCTATATATTGTGATAATAATCCGCCATCATTAAAGACGTGTTCCATTTGCTCTTGCATTGCTCTACTAAATTCCTAACCTAATGTTTATGGCCCAAACGGTTGCACTACCTGTAGCGAAAAAAGCCAGCATCGCAAGTAACGCTTTACGTTTATACTGATTAATAAGCTTATGTTCAGGGATAGTTGACAGAATAAAACCTTGGTTTTTATGTGGGCTGTCTTTCAAAATATTTAATTGTTCCAGTTTCTCAAACTGACCAACCTCACGTTTAATTTGTCTTTCAGCAGCAAGTCGTGCTTGCTCCCACTCTTCTTGGCTTAACTCGCCATCTCTATTGCTATCGTAATGGTGTAATAATTGATTGGCATCATTTTTCCATTCACGCAATAAATGATTAACCTGCTCTCTTTGTTTTTGTCGCTCAATATTAGCCATCGTCTTAAACAAGCCGATGGCATAAAGCGCTTCATTATTAACAATAAGCTCCTCTGTATACCGTCTTGGTGGCGAAACAGTTCGTTTATACCATGTACGTTTATTGCTGGTAATGACATCAGCATTATCAGGGTCGATAACACAACGGCCAGTTTCATCCTCGAGTAGGAAAAGCTCTTCACTTGTTTCTTCTTTAACGACTTGCCAGTAACTACGTGAATGTCCTTTAGCATCACGGCGCGTTACTTTTTCTTCAATTTTGTAGCGATACCACACACATGACTTTCTGCTCAGTGGCGAGATAATAACGGGGCCATCCATCATTCGAGCATAGCCAATAAGCTCAACATGACCTTGTGAGGCCGATCTCACTCTTGATGTTGGTACGTTTTCTATCATACGAGAATGATTCCACCATCGAACCATTCGTAAAAAAAAGAACAGTGAAGTAATGCTTAGTAGCGTCGCTGCAATCCAGAACTGATACGGTTCGAGCTGAATTATATTAGTTTCTAATGATAAAAGGAGTTCATGCCACATCGTTTAGTTGCCGAATAACTGCCCCAGATTAACATCTGACTTTTCTTCAGCAGTAAACTCAAGCAAATCATGTAGTTTGAAATTAAATAGTCGGGCGATAAATAAATCAGGAAATTGTTCAATCCTGACATTATTATTGTTAACACTTTCGTTATAAAACTCTCGGCGATCAGCAATTGCATTTTCTAACCCTGTGATTCGCGCTTGTAAATGTTGAAATGTTTCATCCGCTTTTAAGTCTGGATATGCTTCTGCAACAGCAAATAAACTACCTAAACCTAAACGCATCGCTCCTTCTGCTTTACCTAAAGCGGGAATGTCACCTTGTTGTTGGGCAGAAGCTACTGAAGAACGAGCTTTCATAACCTTTTCAAGGGTTTCCTGTTCAAACTTCATGTATTGCTTGCAAGTTTCAACAAGCTTTGGCAATTCGTCATGACGTTGTTTTAGCAGCACATCAATGTTTGCCCATGCCTTGCTAACACTATGTTTTAAGGTAACAAGCCCATTGTAAATTGAAACAATATAAATAAGGGCAACGGCAATTAGTCCCCAGAAGATAAAACCAGATACGCTCATTTCAACGACTCCTTTTGTTTAGTCGTTGCTATTATCCCATACTTCGTCTTCGATCCCACCTTCTCGCGTCCAGACTAATTTGCCAATAATCTTAAATTGAGCGACAGACATTGCGCCTCGCTTTTTATTCTGACTATCTGATTTGGTTTTTATTGCAGTTTTAATATCATCGCTGCTTGCTTCATACATCTCAACAGGCATGTAGTCATCGTCAAACAACACCATAACAACATTATCCCAGCGACCATCTGGCTTGATTTGTCCTATTCGCGGACTTGAATGGCTATCTTCAAAGATAACGCGCCCTTTGATCAGGATTCGTAGACCATCTCGCTCCCCTTGCCCTTCTGCATCATAGCCCAAGGTTGGGTCATCAATTAGCTGTAAATCTAATGCTTTTGCCACATCAAAGCGTGCGATTTCACCTGTTACAGGCAATGTGGTACCTGTTGTTAGGCGGTATTTTGCCGCTAACTGTCGGGTTTCGTGCATTAATTTGTCGATGGAATAAAGATCCATATCGGCTTCAGCTATATTTTTCATAGTAATGGTTCAAAAAAAACGGTCTATTCGGGTTAGCGGATAGACCGTTGATTTCTTGAAACCAAGTTTAAGCGCTACTTAGTTTTTTACTTAGCTGCTTTTGCATCTAAAGCATTTTGGTAGTACTTATGAACCAACTTGTCTTGGTTTTCTAATAAGTAATCAATGCTTGGTTCATCACTCATTGCTTTCTCGATTGCTTTACGAGTTGCTTCACGGTGAATATTGAATAGTGCTTCATGATCTAAATCTTCAACTGTTGTAATTGCAGGGTTTAACCATACTGAACAGATGATACCTAAGTCATTTGCTTTTTCTTTAGGGATTGTACCGTTACGAACAGCATCTAAAACACCATTAGCAATCGCACCTTGCACTGTACCCATAAGGATTGTTGTGTAAGCTGTTTTCTTAACAGTAACCTTGCTCACCATGATAGTTGCAGGCTTAACCATTACATCAGTGTTCATAAGTGCTAAAACACGAGAGTGACCTTGTACTTGGTCACCTAGTAAATTAGCAAATGCAGTACCAAAAGGACCATCTAGTTCACCAATGATAACTTCAGGTTCTGCTGCTGTGAATGCTGGTCCACCGGCTAATAAACATTCGCCGACACGCATTGTCATTTTTTCGCTCATGGTTTTTTCTCCAAATTAATTAATGATAAACTCGTCAATTATCCTTGTATGAATTGCTTGTAGCAAGAACCTCTCTCTTTATAGCGTGTCTAAACAAGCGTAAAATTAAAGACTGTTTTTTAAATGAGCCCTGTAATGTCAGAAATTAACACCCCTTATGAGCGTATTGGTGGAGAAGAAGCTGTTCGTCGCTTATGCCAAACTTTTTACAAGATCATGTGTGATACGCCACAAACACAACTAATTCGCGCAATGCATCCTCCAGAAATAGGCATTAGTGAAGAAAAACTATATCTATTTTTAACTGGCTGGTTGGGGGGCCCACCTCTTTATACCGATAAATTTGGACACCCTAGACTTCGAGCAAGACACTTACCCTTTCCAATTGGAATTGAGGAACGAGATCAATGGTTATATTGCATGGCTCAATCACTTAAAGCGATGGAGTTAGATGAAATATTTGCTCAACAACTGATGAGTTCATTTGTACAAACGGCTGACTTTATGAGAAACCAACCTGACCAAGAGTAATGATTATGAAGATAGGCGCTTTAATTATTGGTGATGAGTTATTGTCAGGCAAACGACAAGATAGGCATTTTAATCACCTTCAATCAGTATTAGCCCAGCGAGGGCTTGAGCTAAGCTGGACAATTATTGTCGGTGATGATCCTGAACAATTACAGCGCTTTCTAGCCTTTAGTATGGCCAGCAAAGACTTGGTCTTTAGCTTTGGTGGTATTGGTGCAACACCAGATGATCGAACTCGAGAAACTGTTGCAAAGGTGGCGGAAGTATCTTTAGCAGCCCATCCAGAAGCAGTTGCTGAAATTGAAGCTCAGTTTGGCGAACAGGCCTATCCAAACAGAATTTTAATGGCTGATTTACCCGAACGGTGTCGAATTATTCCCAACACCATCAATCGTGTGCCAGGTTTTTCACTTGATGACCATCACTTTATGCCAGGCTTTCCTGAAATGTCATGGCCTATGATTGAATGGGTTTTAGATACCTATTATCCAGATTTAAGAAATATGGCACCCAGTTATGAGCAAGTCATTTTTGTTATCAATGGGCGTGAAAGCGAGCTTATTGAAGCAATGCGCGTTATTGTTGCTCACTATCCTGAGTTACGTTTATCAAGCTTGCCACGTTTAGGTGATAATCCTCATATTGAATTGAGTCTTCGTGGGGATAAAGCACTTATTGAACCTGCAATGGCTATTTTAAAAACAGCTATCAAACAAGCCGGTTTTACTTGGTCAAATCAACTCGATAGCCACTGAAACCACAATGGCAAGCTCAATAGGCTCATAATCGTAGTGAGCGTGACTGCCGCAGCATAAAGCTCACTGTCAAGGCGATATCGTTCACAAATAACAATCCCAAACACCATCGTTGGCATTGCCCCCACCAAGGTCACCATGATGGCTGAATCAGTATCAAAGCCAATTACGCCACTCATGGTATAAACCACCAATGGTACCAATACTAAAGAAATCATTACCACAGGCAACAACAGTGGCATGAATCGTAGATGAAGGCTCTGCCAACGAATACTCATACCCAATACGATTAACATTAATGGAACAACAGCCGCTGCCAGTATTGATAACGCTGAATGAACAAATTCTGGCTGAGGAATACCGGTTAAGTTTAATGTAATCCCAGCTGTAACCGCCCAAAGTGCAGGTATTTTCATGAGCTCTTGTAGTGGATGAACTTCCGTCTTACTTGAGCCATAGTAATTAGCCAGAATAATTCCTAATGATAATAATATCGGTGTGCATGCAAAAAAATCATATTGCAAGACTATTGCTTGAGTCTGCGGTCCAATAACTTGGTTTAATACAGGCAAGCCAAGATAAGTAGCATTTGGAAAAGCAGCGGCAAGCAATAAGGCTCCCGTCTGTGGCCTACTCGCCTTTAACACTCGCGAGATTAACCACATCAATACCAAGCCAGCAATAAGGCCACAGGTCGCCAAAAAGGATATGTGCAGTGATGAGCTATTTAAAGGTGCTTGCCAAATAACATCTAACACTAATGCGGGGAGTAATATATAAAAGACTAAATCAGTCAAAGCCCGACGGTGTGCCAAGCTTGATATATGCACCGGAGCATGTGACTTCCAGAAGCTACCACAAGCTATTAGCAATGACATTTGGATGAGGGCAGTAATCATAGGAAAAGAAAATTATAGAAAGATATTGAGCTCAAATTTTATCAATATATTCATGAAAATGATATTGGTATAAATCATGCATTATTTATGTGGATAAAAATATTGGTAACAATGACATTAAATGTGGATCGTAAAACATGAAATATAAAATTGAACCCACCCGACATGAACGAGTGATGCGAGAGAATGATTTTATCGTCTCTAAAACAGATACTAAAGGCATTATTACTTACGCTAATCGAATTTTTATTGAGTTCTCAAAATACAGCGAAGAAGAGTTGATCGGTAAGCAACATAATATTATTCGCCATCCGGATATGCCTCGTGGTGTTTTTAAACTTTTATGGGATACCTTAGCCCAAGAAAAAGAAATCTTTGCCTACGTTAAAAACATGTCTAAAGATGGTGGATTTTATTGGGTATTTACAAACGTCACTCCGTCTTATGATCAGCAAGGAAAGGTCATTGGTTACTATTCGGTAAGACGAAAACCAAAACCAGAAAGCGTTGAGATATGTACTGGACTTTATAGTGCCATGCTTGAGGCTGAACGAAAAGCAGGCCCTAAACATGCTATAGAAGCGTCTCTCGAACTAGTAACAGGCATACTTGCTGATAAAGGAGTTTCATATGAAGAATTTATCCTTAGCATCTAAAT
>JAQRMU010000065.1 GCA_028598975.1 Gammaproteobacteria bacterium
ATAACTTGTTATTAACAGGAATAAAAATTCCCTGTAATTCTTATACATAGCCGGACATGATTTCCTAGTAATACGATAACGAAGAGAAAACAAGGAATTATTTGTCCGTAAACCGTTTCCGTTTTTGGGCTGTAGCCTAGCCTACTTTTTAGCGGCTAACAATACGGTGTTTTAGCTAAGTCTTTGTAAGTTGGGGTATTAATTGGGTGGGGGAGTAATTGTAAAAAATAACACTAACATCTTTGTTTGATTTACTGTATTCTTCTCGCTTCTTCAAGTTATCCGGTTAGTTTCTAACTTTACTTGAAGTGGTGTGGAGCGGTAGTTCAGCTGGTTAGAATGCTGGCCTGTCACGCCGGAGGTCGCGGGTTCGAGTCCCGTCCGCTCCGCCAATTTTCTTTTTGTATTTATTTTCTTAAATACGGATTACAAATCAATAAATTCTGTCAGATTAATCGTCGTTATTTCGGGTTTTTTCTGTGCATCAGTTTTATCTTGATCGGTATTGTATCCCCAGTCTGCGAATAAACAGTTTACATGGCTTAAACGCTCATCGTTAATGACGTTATGCAATGTTGGTAATCTATCTTCCACAAATAAAACGTCGTCATTAGGGTGTTGTTCTGAAAGGTCGCTTAGGACTTGTTGCTTACTTAGTTGCCGATCTAGGCCAAAGATACGTTCTGGAGGGAAGCTGATGTCATTGGCATCAAAGATCTGGCTAACAAAGCGTTCTTGTTTGGTGGTGATGATGGTGCACTGTTCTGTGTCGATCTGTTTGAGCTTGTTTGCCACACCATCAAATAGTGGGTTCATTTCGATCCATTCGTCGATATTATCTTTAATCCAGTGATCACGGGTTTCACCAAAGTGTTTTTTTAATTCGACAGTGCTTAGCTTATCTTGAGTAATGATCGTTTCGATTGATGCTGAAAAATCATTAAGTAAGGTTTGAGCAGGTACACCTTCAAATAGTAAGCGCATGATCAGAATGGCTTCAAAGCCGGTTTCCATGACTGGTCTGACTTGTCGAAATGATTCAATCAAGTCGGCGGGTGTTTGCTCTGGCATATCTTGCCAAATTTGTCCTGCTACTTTCCAGCCAGTAATGCCTGTTTCTATTGCGCTGTCACAGATGACACCATCAAAGTCGAGTGCGTATAGTTTTGTTTTTGCCATTGTTATTTCAACAAGCAGTGTTTAGTGAAGTTACCGGCATCATTCATTGTCCAGTCGCCTTTAGGCATGTCTTTCATGGTATTACACCACCGTTCACTACCGACTTCGGGGGTGCAAGCAGAGATTGACAGTAAAAAGACGAGAGCAAGTAGTCCACTTATTACTTTGCTGATAATGGTCATTTGTTTTCCTGATAAATTGTTTATTGTGAGACTCTGGTTTCACCATTTACGGTCATGAGACGAACTCTGTCGCCGACATGAAATGGTTTTTCTGGATTATGTTGTTGGACTAAAGAGATTATCTTATTGGTATTATTCATACGAATAACAAGTTCGATACCTTGGGTTTGAGTTATCGCTTCTTCTGCGGCACTTCCTGCTAATCCACCTGCTACAGCACCGATAACAGTGGCAACGGCTGCACCCTTACCATCGCCAACACTACTGCCTGCAATACCACCAACGACCGCACCAGCCGCTGAGCCAATGGGTGTTTTGGTGCCTTCAATCACAACCAGTCGTACATCTTCAACGGTTCCATATTGAACTGTTTGGACTGCACGGGCATCTTCACGTGAGTAGGTGTCGCCTTGTAGCTTGCTGGCACAACTCACCAGTAGCAACGAGAGTGGAGCGAGAATTAGAATTGTTAATGCTTTTGTATTCATGAGGGCTCTCCAATTGTTGTTATTTTTAGACATATACCCAAACTACCTGGAGATGCAGATTTTTTTCGTCATCCCAGCATGTTTTTAGCTGGGATCTGCTTAATACAATAGATTCTCGATAAGAGTATTCGAGGATGACGGGAGCTGTAAGCCCTGCATCTTCATTTATCATGGGTATAGCAGGGACCATTTTTATCCCTTTTGGTAGACAATATTGCCGCTGAATAAGGTCGTTTGAACTTCATTGTTAAATAACCAGCCAGAGAAAGGACTGTTTTTACCGGCACTGACAAAGTGTTCAGGTCTGCATTCATGGTGAGCATCTGTATTGATAATGCAGATATCAGCCTGCGCCCCCACTTTAAGTTGTCCTGCTTCAATGCCGAGTATGTCTGCGGGGTGGCATGTCAGGCTGGCAATCGCTTGTTGTAGTGAAAGCTCATCGTCATCCACTAGCTTGAGCGTTAGTGCTAATAAGGTTTCAAGACCTGAAATTCCGGGTGTTGTTTCTGCAAAAGGGCCGAGCTTGGCATCATTATCAAGCGGTTGATGATGAGATGAGATGGCGGTGATAACACCTTCTCTTACTGCTTGTTGTAAAAGTTCGCGATCACGGGTACTGCGCAGAGGGGGTAGGACATGACTTAAGCTGTCGTAGTTACCAATGTCATGTTCGCTTAGGTGTAAGTGATGTGCGCTAACATCGGCAGTAACATTTAAGCCCTTCTCTCTAGCTTCTTTAATTAGATCTACCGCTCTAGACGTGGATAGATTATGGAAGTGAGCACGTACTCCCGTTCTCTCAATTAATAACAGGTCACGTGTAACGGCAATCGTTTCTGCTTCTTCTGGAATACCGCCTAGCCCAAGTCGAGTGCTAACTAATCCTTCATGAGCACAACCTTGAGATGCGAGGGAGGGATCGGAGGCATTAATGAAAAAAGTGAGATCGAGTGTGGCGGCATATTCCATCGCCCGACGTTGAACTAAACTATTTTTAATGGGTGTTAATCCGTTACTGACAGCAATACAGCCCGCCTCTTTTAAGGCAAGCATTTCGCTTAGGTATTCGCCTTCAAGGTGTTGAGTGAGTGCGCCAACGGTTAAGACCATGGTTCGGCCCGCTTTCTTGGCGCGATCTTCAATTAGCTCGATCACTGCGGGCGTGTCGATTACTGGTGCGGTATCGGGTGGCACACATAATGTCGTAATGCCGCCTTTAACCGCTGCTTGTGTTTCACTGTCAATGGTGGCGGCGTGTTCTTGACCTGGCTCTCTAAGGCGAGCACTTAAATCAATAAGGCCAGGACAGACAATGTGATTGCTAGCATCAATCGTTTGATCAGCAATGAAGTTATCAAGATGATCACTCATAGCGATAATCTTTCCATCATCAATGAAGATATCAAGTTGGGCATCAAGTTGGCTGGCGGGATCGATCACGCGGCCATTTGTTATACGTAATTTCATGCCTGCGCCTCTTGTTCTGATTGTGCACCGAGTGTCATAGACATCACTGCCATGCGAATTGCGATACCGTGTGTGACTTGTTCTAAGATGACGGATTGTGGCCCATCGGCAACCGTTGAGGCTATTTCAACGCCTCGATTTATTGGCCCAGGATGCATGACAATGGCATCTGGTTTTGCGCAGCGTAACTTTTCTTCTGTTAGGCCATAGCGTTTAAAGTATTCACGGGCGCTAGGCAGTAATGCACCTTGCATGCGTTCATGTTGGAGACGAAGCATAATAACAACGTCGACATCGTGTAGGCCTTCTTCCATATCATGATAAACATGGACGCCGAGCGACTGACAGTCTGTGGGTAATAAGGTCTTTGGTCCAATCACTCTAATTTCACCGACACCTAGAATCGCGAGTGCTTGGATTTGTGAGCGAGCAACACGAGAGTGCAATATATCGCCAACAATAGCGACACGAAGGTCAGGAAAGTGGTGTTTATGGCGACGAATGGTAAACATATCTAACATGGCTTGTGTTGGGTGTGCGTGACAGCCATCACCGGCATTAATAACACTGACATGGGGGGCAACATGTTGGGCGATAAATTCTGCCGCACCACTTTGGTTGTGGCGAACAACAAACATATCGCTGTGCATTGATTCTAGGTTGTGCAGGGTATCAAGCAGGCTTTCACCTTTTGATGTGGCTGAGGTGCTGATATTAAGGTTCATAACATCAGCAGACAGTCGCTTAGCGGCAAGCTCAAAGGTGGTACGTGTGCGGGTGCTATTTTCAAAGAATAGGTTAACAATCGTTTTACCGCGAAGTAACGGGACTTTTTTGACCTGTTGGTGTGAAATGCTAGAAAACTGCTCGGCACGATCCATTATTTCTGTCAGTAATGGCCGCTTGAGACCTTCAATCGTTAAGAAGTGCCGTAAACGACCACTTTCAGTAAGTTGATTATTGGTCATTTACTACTCCCATCAGAAATTATTTCAAGTTGGAGCTTGCCATCATTTGTAAGCTTAATTTGTTGTTCGGCGGCAAGACTAATAGATTGTCCTGCGATATCAGCATGAATTGGAAGTTCATGGCCTTCTTCACGTTCAATTAATACGGCAAGAGTCACGCTGGCTGGGCGACCATAATCAAAGAGCTCATTGAGTGCGGCACGTACTGTGCGGCCACTGTGCAAAACATCATCTACAAGTAATAAGTGGCGATCATCAACACTGAAAGGTAAGTCTGATGGTGCAACTTGAGGATGCATGCCAATGCGTGTGAAGTCATCACGGTAATAAGCAATGTTTAGTGTGCCGAGAGGTGCATCGAAAAAATCAGCACCTAACAAGTCTGAAAGCGCTTCTGCAATCCATATTCCGCCGGTGTGAATTCCCACGATGAGGGGCTTTTTATCACCGAGTTGTTGGCGAATCTCTTCAGCCATAGACTGTAGTAAAGCGTGAATATCTGTCGCTGTTGTCATTGTTCATTCAACCATGATTGAAGGATAAGTTGGGCGGAGATGCGGTCAACATCATCGCGGTGATTGGCCTGTAGTTTACTATGAATTCCTAATTGTTCTAGGGCTTCAAATGTTGTTAGGCGTTCATCTTGCCATTCGACGGGGATTTGGAAGCGGCCATTGAGTCGATTACCAAATTTTCGTGATGCTTTGGTCATTGCTTGTTCGGTGCCATCCATATTCAGTGGTAAGCCAACAATAAGCAGTTGAGGTTTCCATTCATCTAAGAGTGTTTGAATGTCATCCCAGTTTGGAATGCCATCTCGCGCTTTGATAACGGTAAGGGGGTTAGCCGTGCCGGTGAGTTCTTGGCCAACAGCAACGCCAATATTTTTAAGGCCATGATCAAAACCAAGAATTGTACGAGGTGTACTCATGCATGTCCTACTGAATGTGACATTAAATTTATATCAACGCCAAGTAACTTTGCGGCAGCTTGCCAACGTTGATCTGCGGGCGTATGAAACAAAATATCATCATTGGCGGCAACGGTTAACCAACTATTTTCGACAATTTCTTGTTCAAGCTGGCCTGCATCCCAGCCAGAATAGCCTAGTGTGATGATGGCATCTTTAGGTCCTTTGTCGGAACCAATGGTTTCTAAAATATCAGTTGATGTGGTGAGGAAGAGGTCGGCTGAAAGTTGTAATGTCGTTTGCCATGGTGAATCACTATTGTGAATGACCATGCCCTGCCCTTTTTGTACTGGGCCGCCAAATAAAACGGGTGTTGTTTTTGGTTGAGCCTCAGTGTTAGCTATTTCTAAGTGATCTAATAGCTCGGTCAGCATCACATGTGTTGGCCGGTTAATAATCAGTCCCATAGCGCCTTGTTCATCATGTTCACAGATATAGACCACAGAGCGATGAAAGAAGGAGTCAGCCAAAGCGGGCATGGCGATGAGGAAATGGTGTTGTAGTGATGATTCCATTTAGAAGAAGCTAAAATCAACTTGGAATAAGCGCTCAACCTCAGTGATGTACTTTTTATGAATGAGGAAGAGCATGACGTGATCTTCTGCTTCAATGACGGTGTCATGATGAGTAATAATTACTTCATCACCACGTACAATCGCACCGATAGTGGTACCCGGTGGCAGGTCAATTTCATCAATTCGGCGACCAACAACTAGGGAGGATTTTTTATCACCATGAGCAATGGCTTCCAATGCCTCAGCAGCGCCACGACGCAATGAGTGAACGGCAACAATGTCACCGCGACGAATATGGGCAAGCAAACTACCGATAGTGGCTTGTTGAGGTGATAAGGCAATGTCAACGGTGCCACTTTCAATGAGATCAACGTAGGCGGCACGGTTTATTAATGATAATACCTTTCGAGCACCGAGACGTTTTGCCAACATTGCAGACAGAATATTGGCTTCATCATCATTGGTTAGAGCACAGAACAAGTCGATTTTATCGATATCTTCTTCTTTTAGGAGTTCTTCATTGGCTACGTCACCCAGTAATACGATGGTGTTTGAGAGATCTTCCGAAAGTAAGTCTGCTCGCTGGGGGTTGGCTTCAATTAATTTGACTTGATAATCATCTTCTAGCGCTTTGGCGAGTCTTGAACCAATCTGACCACCACCCGCTAACATAATACGTTTATAAGGTTTATCAAGACGACGTAGTTCACTCATTACTGACAAAATATCTTTACTTGCCGCGATGAAGAATACTTCATCATCTGCTTCGATAACGGTGTCATGTTTGGGGATAATCGGATAACCATTTCTGAAAATGGCGGCAACACGCGTATCTGTTTTTGGAATATGTTGGCGTAATTCTGATAAAGGGTTGCCGACTAAAGGACCTCCATGAAACGCTTTTACAGCAACAAGTTGAACTTTACCCTCAGCAAAATCTAAAACTTGTAAGGCATTAGGGTGGTTGATTAATTGTTTTATGTAATCTGTCACGATTTGCTCGGGACTGATGAACATATCGATGATGGTTGATTCAGGCGTATTAAATAACTCAGGTTGAGTTAAATATGAATTATTACGAATTCGAGCTATTTTGGTCGGTGTTTTATATAAATTATGGCAAATCTGGCAGGCAATAATATTAGTTTCATCGTTATTGGTAACAGCAAGCACAATATCTGCATCTTCAGCGCCGGCACGAGCTAAAACATCAGGATGAGAGCCTCGACCATGAACGGTTTGAATATCATAATGATCTTGTAGTTTAACTAACAATTCATTGGTTTCATCAACGACGGTGACATCATCATCTTCACGTGCAAGCGTTGCCGCAACAGATGAACCAACTTGACCTGCACCAATAATAAGAACTTTCATCTTATTGCCTCAAATTAAACATGTTTACTATCGATACCTAATGTCCGCAATTTGCGATATAAGTGCGTACGTTCCATTCCTGCTAGTTTGGCCGCCTTGCCTACATTGCCGTCTGTTTCTTGCAGTTTTTGCAGTAAATAAAGACGTTCAAATTGCTCTCTAGCCTCACGTAAAGGGAGATCATAGTTGATACCTGTTGTATCGCCAAGCTGCTCTGATTGTTCAGACATCAATTGTAATACGTTATCGATCTCTGCTACATCAATATCTTCTGACTCACTCAGCACGAGCAGGCGCTGAATAATGTTTTTTAACTCTAGAACATTGCCGGGCCAAGAATAGTTTCTTAGTCTATTTTGTGCTGCTACTGTAAAGTGGCGATAGGGTAAGTCTGAGTGTGATGTTTGTTCATCTACAAAGTGTTGTACCAGCTCGGGAATGTCTTCAACATGGTTTCGCAGTGCTGGGAGAGCTAGGGTAATACTGTTTATTTGATAGAGTAGCCCTTCTAAAAAGCTGCCATTGCTGATTGCCGATTCTAATGAATGTTGGGTCGCAAAAATAAGCTGGCACTGAGTAAGTTTTTTATTGTCGAGAAGATGAGACAGTAAGGCCTGAGAAGATTCAGATAATAATGCAACATCATTGATGAAAAGGCAGTTGTTTTCAGCAAGAGAAGTAAGTTTTAGACTGTCTGCAGGAAAACTCTCTGGTGTGAGTTCAATAAACTTCCCTGATGCATAGCGACCAAGACTATGTAAATAATGAGCAAAGCAATGCTTTCCTGAGCCATCTTCACCTTGCAGTAAGGTGGGCATTTCATGCTGGGCTACACGTTGAGCTTGTTCACGGAGTAATGTGAGTTGATTACTTTTTCCAACAGGTTCTTGGCTGTAGAGTTGTTGTAGGGCAACATGTTTGCTTTGGCTTTCAAGTGCGAGTTCGATACCGCGTATTAACTTGGCCATTGATAGTGGTTTTTCAATAAAATCACTGGCACCGAGGCGTGTTGCTTCTACTGCCGTTTCAATCGTGCCATGGCCAGACATCATAACGATGGTGGCATTGGAGTCGTGTTGTTTGAATTCTTTTAGTAGACTTATTCCATCGACATCTGGCATCCAGATATCAAGCAAGGTTAACCCCGGCTTTTGTGTGGTAAATGCCGAACGCGCTTCTTCTCCGTTTTCTGCAATAGCGACCTTATAACCTTCATCGAGAAGAATGTCTTGGATAAGTTCGCGAATATCTGGTTCATCATCAACAACTAGGATGAGGGGCTTATCATTACTCACTGCATCATTTCCTTTAACGGTAGTCGAATAATTATACATGCACCAGTGGGCTCCGTATTCTCTGCCCAGACTTGACCATGATGTTCTTCTATTATTTTTTTAACAATAGCTAAACCCAGTCCTGTGCCTTTTGTTTTGTTGGTAGCATAAGGTTCAAAAAGGGTATTGACCATATCATCAGGAATTCCTGGGCCATGATCTTGTAGTGTTATCTCTAACCAGAGCTGTTCATCAAATGTAATGGTGTGGTAACTGATAACAATATCAACATCAGATTGCGCTTCTTCACTGGCCTCAATAGCATTCTTAAATAAATTATGGAGAACCTGTCTTATTTGGGTGCTATCAACCTCAAGTGAAATATCTTTAGCAGGGCTTAACAACGTGAACTGATGATTATGATTGCTTTGGTATAAGGCTAATACTTCACGAATAAGCTCGCCAATTGCTTGCGACTGTAGTTGTAGACCTGGGTTTCGAGCATAATCTGAAAAGTCATTGACCATTTCTTTCATGGCTTCAACTTGGCTGATAATCGTGTTGGTGAGCTTTGTTAGTGTGTGGGTTTGCTCTTCAGGTAATAGTGGTAAATATTTATGTTGCAAGCGGTCAGCAGATAATTGAATGGGTGTTAGTGGGTTCTTTATTTCATGAGCAAGCCGTTTTGCAACTTCGCCCCATGCGGCATTACGCTGTGCTTGTAGAAGTGTAGTGACATCATCAAAGACAACAACCCAACCAGCATCATTAGGAAGTAGCGTTCCTCGACACATCAGCGTTTGCAAGCCTTTCTTTTGTTGTAATTCAATTTGTTGTTGCCAGCTTTCTTGTTGAGTTAGCTGGTGTTTTATTAAGTGAGTGAGCGGGTGAAGATAAGGGTTTTTGTCGCCCAGCTTCTTAATCGTACTCTCTAAACGCTGTTGCAGGTCAAGGTGAAGAATCTTACTGCTCGCAATATTAGCCGTACGTAATAGGTGTTTATTATCAATAGTGATAACGCCACTTGAGAGACTGCCAAGTACCGTAGAAAGGTAGTGTGTTTGCTGTTCTAATTGCCGGTGACTATTTTGAGTAGCATGACGTTCTTGTGTAAGTCGCTGTGTCATTTGGTTGAAAGAACGCACTAAGAAGCCAATTTCATCATGGCTAGAAACACCGTGTAGTTTGGTATTGTAATTACCCGAAGCGACGGACTTAGTCCCTTCTGCAAGCTCTTGCAATGGGTGAACAACTCGGCGAGATATCCAAAGAGAAAACCAGATTGAGGCTAGTAATGTTAATAATACGATTAAGCTTAGCGCTAGAGTAAAGATATCAATTAATGGCTTACGTAGGTAACTCAACTCTTTATAGTCGGTGTAGGCATTTTGTACTGTTTTACCAAGTGAGCTGAGGTGAGCATTGACGGGGAAAATAACCTGTAAAAAGCGTTCTTCTTGGTCAGACCTTTTAATGGGTAAACGGACGGCGGCTCTTAGTTGTAAGTTATCGTGGTCAGGATCTAAGCCAATATAGTCTTCTTTTTGTTCTAGCTGATGGAAAATTGCTTCATTTGGGCGGCTTGGAATAATCAGCGCTGGGTTTTCAAGGCTGGTGGTTATTAGTTGACCGCTCATTGTCCACAAGCTGAGCTCGATGGCACCACTTAGTTGGGTCAGTTCGCGAATATTATGGTTGAGATCTCTTTCTGGCAATTCACTCAAAAGCCCTGTCATCATGCGTGTTTGTCGTAGCAAGGTTCGCATGCGAATTCCAAATGCTGTTCGACTCAATTCGAGTGAATCATTCAGTGCTTGTTCTACTTTGACATCAAACCAGCTATTAATGCCTCGATGTAAAAAGTGGATGGAGAAGCTATATACGATGGTGGTAGAAACAAGAATAAGCAAGGCAAACAAACTAACGAGACGGAGTGTTAGGCGGGCACCTTCTTTTTTGGCTTTAAAGTCTCGGTAGAGTTTGAAAAGACTTCGACCAAGAATACCGACGAGCAGGACAAGAATGGCAATGCCAAGCCCAAAAATAGATAAAAACAAGTCATTGAAACGGGAACTATCTTGCGTTGCTGCACTTAATAAATAAGCGAGGGCAAGCAAAGATACACCTAATAAAATATAAGGTGTGACACCTGAACGGAGGCGAGTGAATAAATTTAATCCCATTGTGCTTCTACCCATGGGCTTGTCAGTTGCCATTTGCTGGAGATAAGCGCACCCGGTCTCATTGGTGTCGGTAGTGCATGCAAGTCAATTCCACTACGTAGCTGAAAGACTAAATTGTCGATGTCATCTAAGTGCTCAGGAGGTAGGCTGAACCCTTCTATCTTGCCTAAGGCATGAAGCGCACTGATCAGGGAGGGAAAGTTACGTTGGTTATCTGTATCTAGTGCATGTAATACGTATTGCTGAGATAAGGCATGGTAGCGTAATTCATGGTGAATATTTGTTGACCATAGCGTTTCATTCCATTGCCAATAGCCTCCTAACAGTGGGATTGATTCGATTAATTCAAACTGCTGTTCAAAGGTGATGGGAACGCCATTGTCTATTGCTTCTAATACTCTTGCCGTTAGTGGGTACTCTATTTTTGCATTGAGTACATAGCCATTTCCTATTTTACTTATCTGTGCAGAACTTACTTTAAAGGTATCAGCATGCACTACTACACTAAACAGTAGAAATAGGAAAAATGCATTTATTCTAGCGATGACGGAGGCATGCATAATAAAAACCATCTAAGTTATCGTCTCCTGGCAAGCGTTGATAGCCGAAAGGCCTTCTATTGGCAGGGGCAGAAGAGGCTTCTATTTCTTGGGCCTCGGGGTGGTGGTGCAAGAAGTTCGCAATTTGGTGTTCATTTTCTTGTTTAAGCGCAGAGCAGGTTGTGTAAACAAGAAGACCATCAGGTTTAAGAAGTGGCCAGAGTGTATTGAGTAATTGTTTCTGTTGCGCATCTAATGAATCAATATCATCAGCGCGACGCAATAATTTGATATCAGGGTGTCGGCGAATAACCCCTGTGCCAGAACAAGGCGCATCAATCAAAATGCGATCAAATAATTGGCCATCCCACCAGTTATCAATGTCTGCTGCATCAGAAGCTATTAAGGTAGCTTGTAGTTGCAGGCGATCTGTATTTTGCTGGATTTGTTGTAGACGGTTAGCGGCAATATCAAGTGCTGTGACTTCATTATCAGGTGCGTGCTCAAGAATATGACATGTTTTCCCGCCTGGGGCGGCACAGGCATCCAGAATTCGTAGGCCTGATTTTAAGTCTAATAAACTAGCAACTTGTTGAGCCGCACCATCTTGTACCGATGCATCACCTTCAGTAAAGCCGGGGAGTTGATAAACATCGCAGGGTTTGTCGAGTAATATTCCTTCAGGACAGCCGGTAATTGCGGTTGCAGGGATATCTGCTTCAGCGAGGCGTGTTAAGTAGTTTTGCTGAGATTCTTTTTGTTGGTTCACGCGAAGCATCATCGGAGGCTGTTGATTGCCTGCATTAAGTATCGCTTGCCACTGTTCTGGCCAATCCTGTTTGAAGCTTTGAATGAGCCAGTCAGGGTGGGCATAATGTGCGGAGTCAGACTGTTGTAATTTCTTATCTATCTCTTCTTGCTGGCGTTGATAGTTTCTCAGGCTGGCATTGATTAGGCCTTTTGCCCATTTTTTGCCGAGCGTTTTTGTTGCGTTAACTGTTTCAGAGATCGCCGCATGAGAGGGAATACGTAAGTCCCGTAGTTGATAGAGGCCACATAATAGCAATGCTGCGATATCGGCATCTTTTTCTTTTAATGATTTTGATAAGAGTTGCTGGCTGATCGCATTTAATTGTGGATGCCAGCGTAACACGCCATAACAAAGTTGCTGACATAGGCTTCGCTCATTATCTGGTAACAGAGGCAATGCTACGGTTAATACGGCATTAAGAGACTGTTTTTTTTGAACAACATCTGCGATGACGCGGGCAGCGGTTGCGCGAGCACTGTGTTTTTGTTTAGCCAAGTTGGTCACCTACATTTAAGGTGTTGGCATTGAGGAAATCTGCGACAGCCATCGCCTTTTTACCGGGGACTTGTACTTGATGTAAGCGTAAAACACCTTGCCCTGTCGCTACGTCAATACCATCACGGCTGACGGCAATAACCTCTCCTGCTGATGCCGTGCTTGCTTCATCAATAAGGGATGTAAGCCAGATGCGAAAGACATTCTCTTGCCAAGCTGTTTGAGCTACAGGCCAAGGATTGAAGGCGTGAACCTGATGGTTAATGTCGACTGCGGATTGGTTCCAATCAATAGTGGCTTCTGCTTTAAGTAATTTCTTAGCGTAACAACTAAAACTATCATCTTGAACTTGGGCGCTTGCTTGTAGGCTATCAATATCATCTAGCGTTGCTAATAAGGCTTCTGAGCCGAGAATAGCAAGGCGGTCATGAAGGATTTGAGCAGTATCATCTGCATAAATAGGGCAGGCTGATTTAAACAATACAGGCCCTGTATCTAAGCCTGCTTCCATTTGCATAATGCAGATGCCTGTTTCAGGATCGCCTGCGAGAATTGCTCTTTGTATTGGTGCTGCACCGCGCCAGCGAGGCAATAATGAGGCATGAATATTTATACAGCCAAGTGTCGGCGTGTCTAATACTGTTTGCGGCAGAAGCAAACCATAGGCGACAACAATCATTAAATCAGCACGGTAATCGGAAAGTATTTGTTTGGCTTCATCCTCTTTGAAATTAAGAGGCTGTTCGACGGGAATATTATGTTCTTGGGCAAGCTGTTTTACAGGGCTGGCTGTTAATTTACGACCTCGACCTGAAGGACGGTCTGGTTGTGTATACACTGCACAAATATCATGTTCTGTTGTGAGTAAGGCTTTAAGTGTTTCAGCAGAAAATTCGGGGGTGCCGGCAAAAATAATTCGCATCGTGATGTTAGTTCTTTTGTTTCTGTTGTTTTTCAAGGCGCTTTTTGATGCGCTGGCGCTTTAGGTTGCTCAGGTAATCAACAAATAACTTGCCATCAAGATGATCTATTTCATGTTGGATACAGGTGGCGAGTAATTCATCAGCATCCAATTCAAACTTTTTGCCATCACGATCAAGTGCTTTAACACGGACAGTGTCTGCGCGTGTAACCATTTCATAGGCTTCGGGCACGGAGAGGCAGCCTTCTTCGTGTTCGCGCTCCCCTTCTTCACGAATGATCTCAGGGTTGATAAACACTAAAGGCATTGATTTGTCTTCGGAAGTATCAATAACAACCAGTCGCTTTTGAACATTAACTTGGATAGCGGCAAGGCCAACACCGGGCGCGTCATACATGGTTTCAAGCATATCATCTGCGAGTTGACGGATTTTATCTGTGACTTCTTTTATTGGTGTCGCTTTTTTACGCAGGCGAGGATCTGGAAAGTGAAGGATATTAAGTAGCGCCATGGCGAAATAAACTCGTTCTTAATGTGAAGATAAGGTCTATTGTAATGCGGTAATAGGCAGATGAGAAATCTTTTACTGAATCATGCACCTTGAAATAGTTTGGCTATAAAAAAGGCGGCTCATTAGCCGCCTTTTTTATATGATGCAATGACAGGCTTATTTTAAGCTTGCAAAATGAGCCGCAATATTATCAATATCTTCATCAGTTAAGTTTGCTGCTTGCATCTGCATAATTCCAGCCATGCCGCCATTACGTTGTTTGTCGCGATATGCTTTTAAAGAGGACACAAGGTAAGGTTCATTTTGCCCTGCAAGGTTTGGGTAGGCAGGCATTGTTGCAATACCATTTGCACCATGACATGCTGCGCAAAGTGCTGATTTTGCTTTTCCGGCAGCGGCATCTCCAGCAAGTACGCTCTGAGCGCTGAATAAGGCTGTTAAGCCAAATAATGTATATGCAAAATATTTCATGGTCATTCTCCATTGAGTTAAATAAACATCGATGGTCTTCACTTTATACTATTAATTAAGTGAAGCCAAATGACTATTTTGTCACGCTTTTTTATTGAATAACTTGATTAGTCGTGGCGCTTAGACGAAACTGTAGGGTATTCGTTACTTAGGCTTGTATAGCTAAAGTAGTATTGCTTGAATGCCATTGAGGATATATTGATGATACGTCGTGTCTTTTTAAGCCTGTTGTTCTTATTGTTAAGTCTACCTTTAGTTGCTGATGAACTGGAGTTGAACCCTGACCATCCACAGCAATATGAAGTCGTTCGTGGTGATACCTTATGGGATATCTCGGGGCGGTTTTTGAAATACCCATGGCATTGGCCTGAGCTGTGGAGTGCAAACTCTCAGATTGAGAACCCTCATCTTATTTACCCTGGCGACTTACTTACACTAGTGTATCGCGATGGTAAGCCTGTACTGGAATTACAACGTGGTTCTACAGCGTATAAAATGTCACCAGAAGCACGTGAAATTGTATTAGAAAAAGCAATTGCAACGATTCCTCTCGATGAAATAAGAGCCTTTTTAACGCGACCTCAAGTCCTGACTGAGGGCGAATTAGCTATCGCACCCTATATTGTTGCAAGTTCAGATGAACGTTTGATTTCTGGCTCTGGTGATCGTGTTTATGCGCGAGGCCTAGATGAAACAAAAGGCAAAAACTACAGTGTGTTTAGCCAAGGAGAAGTTTATAAAGATCCTGAAACGCAAGAAGTGCTGGGTTATGAGGCCATCTACAAAGGTGATGCTTTAGTATCGGCAGTGGGAGATCCTGCAACGATAAGTTTAGCGAAAACAACACAGGAAATATTAATTGGCGATAGGTTGCTTGCTATTCCTGAAGATAATTATGAAATGAACTTCTTTCCTCGTTCACCAGAACATGAAGTGAATGGTGCCATTATTTCGGTGTTTAATGGCGTATCTCAAATAGGTCAATATCAAATTGTCGTCTTAAATCAAGGCCAGCGCGATAATTTAGAAGCAGGTCATACATTATCTGTTTATCAGGCAGGAAAAACGGTAATTGATACTGTTCTTTCAGGAAGAGAAGATGAAACATATTTTAATACCCATAATAAAGGTGTTGATCGGAACCAAACAGTGACATTGCCAGATGAGCATGCCGGTGTTGCAATGGTATTTAAAGTATTTGAAAAAGTGAGCTATGCCATTGTGATGAAGGCGAGTAGAGCCATTCATTTGAATGATAGAGTAACGTCAGCGGGATAAAGAAACTTGAATAGGTTTGCTGATGAGCAACGCGCTTTAGCATGTTGGCTGGCCTTGCACCATACGCCAGGTGTTGGGCCCAAAACGTTTGCGAGATTGTTAACGCAGTTTGATGATTTGGAAACTTTGTTTGCAAATCCAAAAGATGCAGAGACTATTTCTGAGCGAACACGTACTGCTTTATTGAACCCAAGCTGGGATCGTGTTGAGCAAGATTTGGACTGGTTTTCAGCATCAGACCGACACATTGTTACATTGCATGATCCTCGTTACCCTGAATTACTAAAGCAAATTCCTGATCCTCCAAGTATCTTATTTGTTCAAGGTGATGTCGCTTTATTATCACAATGGCAGATTGCATTGGTGGGGAGTCGTAACCCTTCTGCTTCTGGGCGTGATACTGCTTATGAGTTTTCCCGCTATATGGCGCA
Source organism: Gammaproteobacteria bacterium (assembly GCA_028598975.1). Lineage (GTDB taxonomy): Bacteria > Pseudomonadota > Gammaproteobacteria > Nitrosococcales > Methylophagaceae. The sequence continues at coordinate 16,065 of JAQRMU010000065.1, forward strand.
AGGAGGTTTGGCGATTACCAGTGGACTTGCCATGGGTATTGATGCGGCGGCACATCAAGGAGCCTTAGCCACACAAGGTAAAACAATTGCGGTGGTTGGTACTGGGCTTGATCGTGTCTATCCTGCTAAGCACAGGGAGTTAGCACATGATATTGCGTTAACGGGTGCATTAGTCTCTGAGTTTTCATTGGGAACATCGCCACGAGCAGAGAATTTTCCAAGGCGAAATAGAATTATTAGTGGTTTATCATTAGGGACGCTGGTGGTTGAAGCCGCCGTTCGTAGTGGGTCATTAATTACGGCACGAATGGCTTTGGAGCAAGGTAGAGAAGTTTTTGCGATCCCGGGCTCTATTCATAACCCATTGGCTCGTGGTTGCCATCAGTTGATTCGTGAGGGTGCAAAGTTAGTTGAAAAGGCTGAAGATGTATTAGAAGAGCTAGGTGCTTTAGCGGGTTTTCAGCGTCATTCTGAACAGAGTGATGAGCAAGAAGAATTAGCGCAAGATGAAGATGGTGAGTATCAACTCCTCTTTGAACACTTAGGCTATGACCCAATACAAATAGACAGTTTGATAGAACGTTGTGGATTGACGGCAGATATTGTTTCATCCATGCTGTTATTATTAGAGCTACAAGGTCAAATTGAATCATTACCTGGCGGGCGTTATGTCCGAGTAGGCAATCAAGGAACACAATGAAAGAAAATGTAATCGATGTATTACTGTATCTATTTGAAAATTATATTGATACAGATGATACCAATAAGCCGGATAAAGACGCTTTAGAGCTTGAGCTTGAGCGTGTTGGCTTTCAGCAATTAGAAGTAAATAAAGCGTTTGACTGGTTAGAAAGTATGACCGTTGTTTCAGTAGATAGCGATGAGAAAAATAAAAATTCTGATTTGCTTTTACGTTTATATAGCAAGCAAGAAATGGAACGGTTAGATACGCAATGCCGAGGCTATTTATTATTTTTAGAACAGGTCGGTGTGTTAGATGCAGCTACACGCGAGGTGGTTATTGAGCGTGTTATGGCTTTAGATACGGATGAAATTGATTTAGAGCAAATGAAATGGGTAGTCTTAATGGTATTGTTCTATCAGCCGGGTCGTGAAGTTGCGTATGCATGGATGGAAGATTTAGTATTTGAAGATATGGAAGCTGTTATTCATTAAGCTTGTTTAATAGATTGATATTGTTTTGGTAACATTAAATTTAGAGATATCCTGAAAACATGGTAAAAAAATTAGTCATTGTAGAGTCGCCAGCTAAATCAAAGACCATTAAAAAGTACTTAGGTAAAGATGTAGAGGTTTTGGCCTCATATGGTCATGTGCGAGATCTCCTACCCAAAGAAGGTGCTGTTGATACTGCAAATGACTTTGCAATGAAGTATCAGGTCATCGATCGAAATAGTAAGCATGTGGATGCCATTGCAAAAGCAATGAGAAAAGCAGATGAACTCTATCTCGCAACGGATCCGGATCGCGAGGGAGAGGCGATTTCATGGCATTTGTACGAGTTATTAAAAAAACGCGGCATACTGAAAAATAAAGAAACTCACCGTGTGGTATTTCATGAAATAACCAAGCAAGCAGTTAATGATGCAGTTGCCAATCCTCGAGGATTATCGATGGATATGGTTAATGCGCAACAAGCGCGTCGCGCATTAGATTATTTGGTAGGTTTTACCTTATCACCGCTATTATGGAAAAAAGTACGTCGAGGATTATCTGCGGGCCGAGTTCAAAGCCCTGCATTACGTATGATTGTCGAACGTGAACTTGAGATTGAAGCGTTTGTACCTAAAGAATATTGGACAATCGAAGCCGATGCGGCAGTCAAGAAACAAGCGATTGAAGCTAAGCTGACTCACTACCAAGGTGAGAAACTGTCACAGTTCACGGTGAATAATGAAACGCAATCTGCCGAAGTTGTTGCAACATTAAATAAAGCTGCAGAGGGCAAGTTATTAGTTACGAAAGTTGATAAAAAACAACGTAAACGCAACCCTGCTGCACCTTTTACGACATCGACATTACAACAAGAAGCCTCACGTAAATTAGGTTTCGGTGCACAAAGAACAATGAGTGTTGCTCAGCAACTGTATGAAGGTGCTGATACAGGTGAAGGCGCTGTTGGTTTAATCACCTATATGCGTACGGACTCGGTGTCATTAGCAGCTGAAGCGGTTGAAGAAATTCGTGGCTTTATCGCTGAAAAATATGGCACAACATCTGTCCCATCCAAGCCACAGGAATATAAAACCAAGTCTAAAAATGCCCAAGAGGCGCATGAAGCAGTACGTACAACATCAATTTTGCGTACACCAGAGTCTTTAAAAGCCTATTTATCATCGGATCAGTTGAAACTTTATACCTTAATTTGGCAACGTACCATTGCCAGCCAAATGGTTCACGCAACAATGAATACAGTTGCTGTTGATTTAGGCTGTGGTGTTGGTAATACCTTCCGTGCCAATGGTTCTACTGTTGTAAATCCTGGCTTTATGAGTGTGTACCTTGAAGGTAAAGATGACACAGCTAAGTCAGATAAAGATGAACGTCTTTTACCGTCTATGGAGGTGGGTGATGTGATCGACCTTAAAGACATTCGCCCAGAGCAACATTTCACCGAGCCACCTCCACGCTTTAGTGAGGCAAGCTTGGTTCGAGCGTTAGAAGAGCACGATATTGGTCGTCCTTCAACATATGCCAGTATTATTTCAACTCTATTACAGCGTGAATACGTTGAGTTAGAGAAGAAACGTTTCCATCCAACAGATGTCGGTCGGGTTGTCGGTAAGTTCTTAGCGCAACATTTCACAAAATATGTTGACTATGACTTTACTGCGAAACTTGAAGATGATCTTGATGCTGTCGCTCGAGGTGAAAAAGAATGGGTTCCATTATTACGTGATTTTTGGACACCCTTTAAAGAGCAAGTTGAAACCAAAGATAAAGAAGTCCAGCGTAGTGACGTGACGCAAGAAGATATTGGTGAAGATTGCCCAAAATGCGGCAAACCTTTATCAAGTCGTTTAGGGCGAAGTGGCCGTTTTATCGGCTGTACTGCCTATCCTGAATGTGATTACACGCGCAATATCAATGGTGAAGAAACGTCTAATGAACCTGAGGTTGTTGCTGATCGGAAATGTCCAAAGTGTGAATCTGACTTGTGGGTGCGCACAGGTAAATACGGCAAATTTATTGGTTGTAGCAGTTATCCGAAATGTAAACATATTGAATCATTAGAACAACCAACAAATACGGGTGTGACATGTCCGCAATGTAGTAAAGGTGAAATCCTTACTCGTAAATCTCGCCGAGGCAAAATCTTCTTTTCATGTTCTGATTATCCAGAGTGTGATTATGCCTTATGGAATGAACCTGTGAAGGAAGAGTGTCCAGACTGTAAATGGCCAATTTTAACGATTAAAACGACAAAGAGTCGCGGTACTGAAAAAGTGTGTCCTCAGAAAGAATGTGGTTTTACTGAGAAGGTTGAGTCGTAATATAAGTATGTAAGTTATTGGCAAAATAAAGGAAGTTTAAACAAGCACTTTTTGGTATCTGGTTATCAGATAAGCTCGTTAAAGAGCGCTTGAAAAAGAAATTATTAGGTCAATAAGAATAGCCTTTGCACAACCTGCAAAGGCCTTGGTAGCTTAGCTTATTTAGCGAGAGATAAGACGACTTTTTTGTCTGCCGCTGCTTCAGCCAAAGCTGCTTTAATTTTTTCGTCATCATTATCAAGTAAACCATTCTTCAAGCCAATCCCAATATAGATTAGATTTTCAAAGCTAAGAAATAGAGGTTTGATTGAGTTTTTAGAAATAAAGTCGCTATTTTCTTTATAAACAGTTTGGTAATGCGTTTTTTTCTTAATAAAAGCGGGTGTCCAAGTATGGTTTCTAAATTTAACGAAACCATAACTTTCTCCCGATTTCTGATAACTATAAAACGCATCTAGCAGATCTTTTTGCGTACTTACATAATCGTTAGCAATAGCCTGGGTGAATTGTTTAATATTTTCATCATTTAGAACTGTTATTTGTTCCACTTGACCAGCTGTTTTTTCAGGACCACTATCACAAGATATTAGGGCAAGTCCTATAAATAGCCAAAATACAATAGCAGTTATGCGGTGAAGATATGATGGCATGACTATTTCGCCCCTAAATTATAGATAATAGCGATATGATATCGCTAAAAGGCTTGGAGAGTGTCTGAAATATTTCTAAAAATTGAATTTACTAGTACTTACGCAAGGGTGTTTGGGAGAGTATGGCAGGCTAAATTTCCCTATTTTCAACAAATTAGATAAAATGATGCGTTGTTTTTAAGATAAGCAACGGATAAATGATGGATAAACCTGTAGTTGGCGTAGTGATGGGTAGCAATAGTGATTGGCCTGTTATGCAAAAAGCGGTCGAGCAGTTAGAAGCCTTTGGTGTGGCGTATGAAGCTAAAGTTGTTTCGGCACATCGTACACCTGACTTATTGACTGACTATGCAGTTACTGCAAAAGAGAAAGGTTTAGCATGTATCATCGCGGGTGCTGGTGGTGCGGCTCACTTGCCCGGCATGTTGGCGGCCAACACAACACTTCCTGTGTTAGGTGTTCCGGTTCCTTCTCGTTACCTTAAGGGCCAAGATTCTTTACTCTCCATTGTACAAATGCCAAAAGGTATTCCTGTTGCTACATTTGCAATAGGTGAAGCAGGTGCAGCAAATGCGGCATTGTTTGCCATTGCACAACTAGCAACAACAGATAAAAATCTTGCCGATAAATTAGAGCAGTTCAGACAAGACCAACATAAAAATGTGTTGGCAATGACGCTTCCTCCACAATAATTAAAGACGGTACTATTATGATTTTACCTGGCGCTACTCTTGGAATGCTCGGCGGTGGTCAACTGGGCCGCATGTTTGTAACTGCTGCTCAAACGATGGGTTATAAAGTTATTGTGTTAGAACCGGATGCAAACAGCCCTGCCGGTATTATTGCTGATCAACATATTTGTGCAAAATATACTGACGAAACGGCACTTGCTCAGCTTGCAGAGCTTTGTGATGCCGTGACAACAGAGTTTGAAAATATTCCCGCGACAGTTTTATCTTACCTAGAAGCGAAAACAGTTGTACATCCTTCATCACAAGCTTTGTCTTCAACTCAGAACCGTTTAGTTGAAAAAGCATTTATCGAGTCATTAGGTATCAGTGTTGCACCGTATGCGGCGATCCGTAGCATGGCTGACATTGATGCAATCGCTGATTCTTTCACGTTCCCAGCAATCATCAAAGCAGCGAGCTTTGGTTATGATGGTAAAGGTCAGGCAGTATGTGACACTGCTGATGATGTACGTGCTGCATTTGCGGCATTAAATGAAGTTGAATGTGTACTTGAGCAACGAATCAATCTTGAACGTGAAGTCTCTACTGTTTTAGCGCGTAGCCAGTCGGGAGAAGTCACTAATTTTCCTGTATCTGAAAATGTACATGTCAATGGCATTTTACATTCCACTACCGTTCCAAGTAGCGTTCCTGAACAACAAGCTCAAAAAGCAGTTGAAATGGCAGATACGATTGCTGATGGCCTAGGGTATGTAGGCACAATGGCCGTTGAATTCTTTATCTCTAAAGAAGGCGATATCCTTGCCAATGAAATTGCACCTCGCCCCCATAACTCGGGTCACTTTACATTAGATGCGTGTGAAACATCTCAGTTTGAACAACAAGTGCGTATGTTGTGTGGTCTACCTTCTGGTAACTGTGAGTTAACATCACCGGTAGTCATGATAAATCTTTTAGGTGATGTTTGGGGTAGTAGCCAGCCACATTGGGATACCTTATTGTCACAGCCAGAAAACAAACTTCACCTTTACGGTAAAAAAGAAGCACGTCCTGGTCGTAAAATGGGTCATTTTAATGTCTTGTCTGACACTGTTGAGCAAGCTACAAAGGTTGCTCTACAAACATTTGAAGACTTGCAGGCTGATTAGACTTAATTATTTCGGCTTTAATAGCTGTTTAACGTTAATGCCAACAAGTGATAACGCAGCAAAATAAGTAAGCATTGCGCCCGCAATTAAAGTAAATAACATGGTTACTCGTTGCCAAGCTGAACCTTCAATCCATGCGCTGGTTTCTGGTGTGAACCAGAATAACAGTAATAATAATAGTGAGTTTGGTATGACGAGTTTGAGTATAAATCGACCCCAGCCGGCATCAGGTTGATAGACACCGATCTTTCTTAAGCCTGTATAAAGCAGACCCGCATTGAGCATCGCTGATAATGCTGTGGCTAAAGCCAAGCCCACATGGGCATAGTGCATCATTAAGATAATGTTTAACACCATATTGGTGACCATCGCGATAATGCCAATCTTGACCGGTGTTTTGGTGTCTTGGCGAGCATAATAGCCCGGTGCGAGCACTTTAATGAAGATAAAGGGTAATAAGCCTAAACCATAAGCCATTAAGCTGAGAGAGGCCTTGTGAGCGTCTTGAGCGGTGAACTCGCCATATTGGAACAATGTCATTAATAAAGGCTCTGCAAGCCAAATAAGGCCTATTGCAGCGGGTGTTGCGATGATAAACACCCAACGCAATGCCCAGTCGATAGTATGAGAGAACTCTGCCTTTGATGCCGAAGCGTGCTTCTTAGATAAGCTCGGTAATATAACGGTAGCGAGTGCGATACCAAAGATTCCAAGAGGAAACTCAACCAGCCGGTCAGAGTAATACAACCAAGAAATACTACCTGTAACAAGGAATGAAGCTAATAAGGTGTCAAGTAATAGGTTGATTTGCGCGACTGATACACCAAACATCGCAGGGATCATTAAGGTGGTGATCTTTTTCACGCCACTGTCTTTCCAGCCCCAGCGTGGTTTTGGTAGTTGGCCTAGTTTGATTAGGAAGGGGATCTGGAAGAGTAGCTGTACAACACCGCCAATAAATACTCCCCATGCTAATGCCATAACGGGTTCATCTAGGTGGGGTGATAGCCATATCGCACAAGCAATGAGTGATAGGTTAAGAAAAACAGGGGTAAATGCAGGTACTGCAAACTTACCAAAGCTATTTAATATGGCCCCTGCGAAGGCTGTTAATGAGATAAAAAATAGATAAGGAAAGGTGATTTTTAGTAAGTCACCCGCTAGTCCAATTTTATGAGGGTTATCAATAAATCCTGGAGCAAAGATCATGATTAACAGTGGTGCGGCGATAACGCCGAGTGCAGTGATCGTAAATAAAATACTTGCCAGTGTTCCGCTTGTATTGGCAATCAGTTGCTTTAGATCTTTGTCACCGCGCTGGCGGTACTCAGCTAAAACAGGAATAAACGCCTGAGAGAATGCACCCTCGGCAAATAGGCGACGTAAAAAGTTAGGTATTTTAAAAGCGACAAAAAAGACATCGGCCCCTAAGCCGGCACCAAACATGCGGGCGATAACGATGTCGCGAATAAAGCCTAAGATCCGTGAGATAAAAGTCATCATGCTGACAATGGCTGTTGACTTAAATAACTTCTCGCTCATTCATTTAGCTCTTATTTAGTGTAGGATTTAGCCTTAATAATTTATTGGTGAGAACAACTATCCATGGCCAAACGTTGTAAAGGTCTTAATTCTAAGTGTTTTTTATTCACATATCTCATCATTGTGACTTTTTTATTAGTATTGTGGCTAAATCGCCTACCATTAGTGCATGAAGATCTACGTGACATACCGCTTGATATGCAAAGCTATACCTCTTCACCACCGATACAGCTTCCCTCATTTTTGCTTAATACAAAAGAGAAGTTAGCACTTACTAATGATTGGTTTGAGAATAAGTGGAGCTTTGTTTATTTTACGCATGGACACTGTTTACCTGCCTGTCAGCCCAGCTTAGAAAAAATGAAAGAATTACAGACATCATTTGCAAATTCCGACTTTCAGTTCTTAGCGGTTGGCATTGATAGTGAGCATGAAACAGTAGATGACTTAGCTCAATTTCTAGATGCTCATAATTTGAAGCTTACAGCAGCAAGCGCATCAACAGAAGAAATTGATCAGTTAGCAAGGTCTTTTGTAGCACTTTTTTTACAGACTGATTTTAGTGATGGTAGTTATCAAATTGAACAAGAACACCATATCTTCTTAGTTGATCCTAAGGGACGTGTTTATGCGACATTCAAGACTGCGAATTCAAGTGCAAGCATTCGTGCGAAGTTTCTTAAGTTGCGTCATTTTTATGCAAAAACAGAATAGAACTAGTCTTTTAATGCATGGCTAAAAGCTTGGGTAAGATGCTCCAATGTTTCCATCCGTTGATAACTTGGCCGCCAAACTAAACCAAGCTCACGCATCGGCTTATGTTTGTTTACTGCTAATGGACGAATACAAATATCTGCATGGCGCACCATGTCGGTGTGAATTGCCATGTCAGGAATTAAGGTGATGCCAAGCCCTCCGGCAACCATTTCAATCAAGGTATACAAGCTAGTACCTTGAACACTGGCGCGCTGGCGGCTTGTTGGTAGTTGGCAGGCGCTGAGTGCATGTTCTCGTAAACAATGGCCTTCTGACAGTAGTAGTAGATCATTAATGGGCAATTGTTCAGGGTTAATATGTGTTTCAGAACTCAGTGGGTGATTACTGGGTAATGCCACCCAAAATTGTTCTTCAGCAAAAATACGATGGCTAAAGCCATGAATGTCGAAAGGAAACGCGAGTATTGCTAAATCAATATCCCCTGTTTTGAGTTGCGTTAATAACGGTTCAGATTGATCTTCAATTAACACTAACTCGAGCCTTGGAAGTTGCTTGCGAATTAAAGGTAATGCTTTAGGTAGTAAGAATGGACTAATACTCGGGATAACGCCAATTCGGATCCTGCCAGAGAGCGGGTCATTTTCAGATCGTGCAATATCTACGAGATCGGCAGATAAGGATAAAATATCTTGAGCGCGTTCAGCAACCTCTATACCTAATGCGGTTGGCATTACCTTTCGGTTTGTTCGTTCTAATAGAGGCAGTCCTAATAGTTGCTCTAGATCTTGTATGCCAGCACTCAACGTTGATTGGGTAACAAAACAGCGATCAGCGGCTTGGCCAAAGTGTTTTAGCTCGACAACGGCGGTGAGGTACTGAAGCTGTCTAAGTGTTGGTAAATTCATAATCGGAAATTCCACTTAATACTATCGTAATAACTTGTTGGATCTAAATTAACACAAAACGTAGACTTGTTTCCAACCTGAAGTGACAGGCAAATATTTTTAAGAGGAAAAGATAATGGCAAATCAAGAGCAACAAGTATCACAAACAATTCAAAACTTAGAAGCAGCCTTTGCAGGTGAATCAATGGCAAATAGAAAATACCTTTATTTTGCAAAACAATGCCGTGCATTGGGTGCGAATGATATTGCTGAGGTGTTTGAGAAAACAGCAGAACAAGAAACTGCACATGCCTTTGGCCATCTTCAGCTATTATTTCCTGCGGATACCTTAACGGTTGAAAAGATGTTGCAACTTGCAATTGATGGCGAAACATATGAATACACAGAAATGTATCCTGAATTTCGTAATACGGCACTTGATGAACGTAACGCTGCTGCTGTAGCTGAAATGGATGAGCAAATTGAAGAGTCTAAGGAGCATGCTGAAATGTTTGCTAAAGTATTGCTTACGGCAGAAAAACGTTTTGCTGCATTAGCAAAAGTTGAAAAGCGTCATGCTCAGCATTATCAAGATGCATTAGATTCAACAAAATAAAATTAGCATATGTATATTTAAGATCAGAATTATTGATTGGTTAATATCGACCTAGATATATTATCCATGCGAAAAATTATTTTCTGATAAAAATATGAATGTGTAAAATATGAATAGATAAACTTTAAAATTTGGAGAGTAAAAAATGAGACAGTGGGAATGTGTTGTATGTGGTTTTATTTATGATGAAGCTAAAGGTCTTCCAGAAGAAGGTATTGCACCAGGAACTAGTTGGGATGATATTCCAGATGATTGGGAGTGCCCAGAGTGTGGTGTCGGTAAAGAAGACTTTGACATGGTAGAAATCTAAATCATTACTGGGGAGGCTTTCCCCTCCCCCTTTTTAAATACGAGAAGATTTTATGGATCCTGTAATTATTATTGGTACTGGCATGGCCGCGTATACGCTAGCGCGTGAATTTCGTAAGCGTGACTTGGAAACGCCAGTGCTATTAATCAGTGAAGATGATGGTCGTAGTTATCCAAAGCCAATGCTGTCCAATGCTCTAACAAAGGGGAAAACAGCAGAGCAAGTAGCCATGTTTGATGCCGCTACAATGGCAACAAAACTGAATGCAGACATCATGACTCATACTGTCGTGGAGACAATAGATCCTAATGCTAAAACGATTCGTCTTGGTAACGGAACGTCACTTGTATATGACAAATTAGTTTTAGCTGTTGGTGCAAATCCAATTCGAATTCCAATTGAAGGGAATGCATCTGCTGATATCTTGTCTGTGAACAACCTTGCTGATTACACGATCTTTCGTGACAAGCTTATTGATGCACAACGCGTTGCTATTATTGGCCCGGGATTGATCGGCTGTGAATTTGCTAATGATTTACTTAATGTTGGTACAGCGGTGTCTATAATTGGCCCAAGTGCCTTGCCGATGGATGCATTATTACCTGAGCCTATTGCCGAAGAATTGAAATTAACACTTGCTAGTGATGGTGTTGATTGGCATTTAGAGACAACTACAGAAAGTATTAATTATGCTGATGATGGCTATGAACTGAGCTTAACAAATGGCGATATCGTTCATGCTGACATTGTTATTTCAGCCGTTGGTTTACGTGCCAATATCAAGCTTGCTGAAAGCGCGGGGTTGAACATCAATCGAGGTATCGTTACAGATCAATATTTGCAAACAAGTCAGTCAGATATTTATGCCTTGGGTGATTGTGCCGAAGTATCAGGTCACAACTTACTATTTATTGCCCCCATTATGGCGGCAGCAAAAGCGCTTGCAAGCACCCTTTCTGCTGAGCCAAAAGCAGTCAAATATCCAGCAATGCCCGTTGCGATTAAAACACCGAGCTATCCCCTTATTACTGCTCCACCTGCTCGCAACTCTAAAGGTGAGTGGCATTTCGAGAAAGCAGAATCAGGCTTTGGCATTAAGGGATTATTTGTTGGTGCTGATGATGCCCTTCTTGGCTTTGTTTTAAGTGGTGATACAGTGTCAGAGAAGTCAGTATTAAGTAAACAGCTCCCAGATTTACTTGGTTAATAATTAAGGTTTATAGCAGATAGATTTTCAAGTACAGTAAGTACTTTAATTCTGAAGTCTTACGAGATCATCTACTGGTGTTAAGCCAAATAAGCATTTCCAATTTACGAAATATCACGGAAATTTCACTCCAACCTGCGAGTGGCATTAACCTAATATTAGGTGATAATGGCGCGGGGAAAACAAGCATACTTGAAGCCATTCACCTACTTGCTTTAGGGCGATCTTTTAAAGCTAGAACACTAAAAACAACAATCAAATTTGGTCAAAAACAACTTCAAGTTATTGCAAGAATAGCGAATGATACACCTGTTGGTGTTCAGTTTAATGAGCAGTCAGGTCTAAAAATAAGGCTTAATAGTGCACCTTTAAAACGCTTGTCAGAGCTTGCTATGCAACTGCCTTTGCAATTCATTCCCGCAAACTGTCATCAGTTCTTCGAACAAGGTCCGCGTTACCGTCGTCAATTACTTGATTGGGGATTGTTTCACGTGGAACCAAGTTTTAATTTCCACTGGCAATCTTATAAAAAGATATTACAGCAACGCAATTCTGCTATCAGACAGCATAAAAAAATAGAAGAAATTCAGCTTTGGGATGAGCATTTAGCTGAGCATGGAGAGAAGATAACGGAGTTAAGACGGTTACAGTTGGATGCGATATTGCAAGAGTTTGAAGCTATTTTTCAGCGGCTTTGCCCTGAATACCAAGGTGCAAATTTCGCTATTAAATATCGTACCGGTTGGAATAAAGACAAGAAGCTTAAAACCTCACTACAAGATGCTATCGAAAGAGATCGGCAATTGGGTTATACCCGATCAGGAAGCCACGCTGCAGACTGGTCATTTACTATTAATGATTTTAACCCTGCTGAGGTGTTTTCACGTGGGCAGCAGAAGCTGTTTTTCTTAGCACTTTGCATGGCTCAGGCAAAAATAACTGAGCATGTTCGACGCGAGAAAAGCATATTATTGCTCGATGATATTAGCTCAGAATTAGACTCGTCTCACCAGAAAAATGTTTTAGATGAGATGGCAACATTGCCGGTTCAAGCATTTATTACGGCAACGGATCATTCCTTAGATTTACATGAAAAAGTGACAGTGTTCCACGTGAAACAGGGGGCAATCCTCTAAGCCTCATGATGTGTTAAAATAAGCCTTTAAGTTCAAATCCTAACCCTTCAATGGATAGATTATGACAACCGAAGAAAACACTTACGATTCGTCGAATATTAAAGTATTAAAAGGCCTTGAGGCTGTGCGAAAGCGCCCTGGTATGTATATCGGTGATACGGATGATGGAACAGGCTTGCACCATATGGTGTTTGAGGTTCTTGATAACTCTATTGATGAAGCCCTAGCGAACTATTGTAGTGAGATCAATGTTCGAATCCATCCCGATGATTCGGTCTCTGTATCAGATAATGGTCGTGGTATTCCGGTCGATATTCACGAAGATGAAGGTGTGTCTGCCGCAGAAGTTATCATGACGGTATTGCATGCTGGTGGTAAGTTTGATGATAACTCATACAAAGTATCAGGTGGTCTTCATGGTGTGGGTGTATCAGTTGTAAATGCCTTATCAAAAAAACTAACGCTAGAGATTCGTCGTCACGGCAAAGTGCATAGACAAAGTTACACCGATAGTGAGCCAGATGCACCGATTGAAGCAGGTGAAGATTGCGACACAACAGGTACAAAAATTCAGTTTTGGCCAAGTGATCAGACGTTTTCTAATGTCACAACATTTGATTATAAAATCTTAGCAAAACGCATTCGTGAATTAGCATTCTTAAACTCTGGTGTACGCATTGTCTTAACAGATGAACGCGATGAGCAAAGTGAAGTCTTCCATTATGAAGGTGGTATCAGTGCTTTTGTTGATCATTTAAATAAAAATAAAACGCCTGTCCATGAAACAATTATCAGTATCAATGGTGACAAAGATGATGTTGTCGTTGAATTGGCAATGCAGTGGAATGACTCTTACCAAGAAAATATTTACTGTTTTACAAATAATATTCCACAACGTGATGGTGGTACACATTTAGCCGGTTTTAGAGCGGGATTAACACGAACTTTAAATCAGTATATTGAAGCTGAAGGCTTAGCGAAAAAATCAAAAGTCTCTACAAGTGGTGATGATGCACGTGAAGGTTTAACGGCTGTTTTATCTGTCAAAGTACCTGATCCAAAGTTCTCATCACAAACAAAAGATAAGCTGGTTTCATCGGAAGTAAGAACGATAGTTGAATCTTTAGTCAATGAGTACTTTCATGACTATTTAGTTGAGAATCCAGTAGATAGTAAATTGATTGCCAATAAAATGGTTGATGCTGCAAGAGCGCGTGACGCTGCTCGAAAAGCACGTGAATTAACGCGGCGTAAAGGTGCTTTAGACATTGCAGGTTTACCGGGTAAATTAGCAGATTGTCAGGAACGAGACCCTGCCCTTTCAGAATTATTCTTAGTGGAGGGTGACTCTGCGGGAGGCAGTGCAAAACAAGGTCGTGATCGTCGCACTCAAGCAATTTTACCCTTGAAAGGAAAAATCTTAAATGTTGAGCGTGCACGCTTTGACAAGATGATTAGTTCTGCCGAGGTGGGAACCTTAATCACAGCCCTAGGTTGTGGTATTGGTCGTGATGAATATGATCCTGATAAATTGCGTTACCATCATATTATTATCATGACAGATGCCGATGTCGATGGATCTCATATCAGAACATTGTTATTAACCTTCTTCTACCGCCAAATGCCAGAGTTGGTAGAGCGTGGTCATATTTACATTGCTCAACCACCTTTATATAAAATTAAGAAAGGTAAGCAAGAGCGTTATGTTAAAGATGATGCGGAGATGGATCGTTACTTAACGGAGTTAGCACTAGCGAATGCTGAATTACAGCCAAGTGAATCAGCTGAGGTGATTTCAGGCAACGCATTAGCTGTGTTGGTTGAAGAATACCAAACAGTGACGGCTGTGATTTCTAGACTATCAAGCCACTACTACCCTGCTTTCTTAGAACAATTAATTTATCAGTCAGCTATCCCTGACTTGACTGACTCATCTGCAATGGTGGAATGGCTAGCAAATATTGAGTTGCGATTAAATAGCAACTTGCCAACAGGTACAAGCTATAGACTCTCTGTAGCAAGAAAGGAAGATGAGTCAGCACCGTATGTTAATGTGGGCTTTAGTCGCCATGGTATTAGCACTGACTTCCATATTCCGGGTGATTTCTTTGCCAGCACGGAATATCAGCGAATTCTAGCCTTTGCAGACAAGATCAATGGTTTGCTCGATGAGACTGCACGGGTGCAACGTGGCGAACGCAGTGAGAGTATTGCTGACTTTTCTCAAGCAGTAATATGGTTAATGTCTGAAGCACGTCGTGGCCAAAATGTTCAACGTTATAAAGGGTTGGGTGAAATGAATCCTGAGCAGTTGTGGGATACGACAATGGATGCCTCAAGACGTCGCTTATTACAAGTTAAGATTGAAGATGCGATAGCTGCTGATGAAACATTCAATACCTTGATGGGAGATCATGTTGAACCACGCCGTGAATTTATTGAGAAGAACGCACTGCAGGCAACTAATCTGGATATTTAACCATTCAGAATAGGAATTATTCCTAAAGATGAAGGTCATAATAACCACTATTATGGCCTTTGTTTTTATTAGGCACCGAGAAAATGGAGAACAAGATGGAAAACAATGTGACACGCTATAACCGTGTACAGATAATTTTACATTGGTTAATAGCAGCAATCATATTTGGCATGATTGCATTAGGTTTGTTTATGGTTGAATTGCCAAAACAATCTGAATTACCACCAGGCGAAGAAAGTGTGCGAGCATTTTATTTCTTATTGCATAAATCAATGGGAATTACGGTTGCAATGCTGATTGTATTGCGCGTGCTATGGCGTTTAACGCATAAAGCACCTGCACTGCCAGATACTATCTCAAAATGGCAACAGAAGGCTGCTGGGGCCGTTCATATCCTACTTTATGCAGTGATGGTTGCGATGCCTTTATCGGGATATGCTCAATCGATGTTTAGTAAGTACCATACTAAATTCTGGGGAATCGAGCTGCCTCGTTTGGCAGAGGCTGATTCTGCTATGCGGGAAACCTTTTCACAAGTGCATGAATGTTTAGCATTTTTGCTGATTGGATTAATTGTGATTCATCTTGCTGCAGCAATTAAACATCGCCTTGCAGGAAGTGGTATTTCTGAGAGAATGTCATTAAAGTAGTTGTTTGATTTAAAACACAAAAAAGGCCTGAAAGAGAATATCTTTCGGGCCTTTTTTATGCGCTTAATCCGTGGTTTGTTACCCATAGAAAATGAAGATGCAGACGTTTACACTCCTCGTCACTCCTGCATTTTTTCAGCGGGAGTCTACTGTTTTAAACAAGATCCCAGCTAAAAGCATGCTGGGATGACAAGGTAGTTCAGAGTCTTGGAATGAGTAGTGTATAGAAATTAGTGTAGCTTGATTTTTGGATGTACACTGCGGCGGAATAAGTGAGACAGCGATAACATGCCAACACGAAATAAGCCGAACAAGGCAACTTGATGCATTTTGTATAAGGATAAATACATCATGCGAGCCATAAAGCCTTCGATCATTAAGCTACCTTTGCTTAAGTTCCCCATCATATTACCCACCGTACTGTATTTTCCGAGTGATACTAATGAACCATAATCGTGGTAATGGTATTCAGGAATAGACTTGTTAGCCATGCGGCGTGCAATTGATGTATACGTTAAAGAAGCCATTTGGTGCGCTGCTTGTGCACGAGGTGGCACATTTTGGTCTTCTCCAATCCACTTACAGGCACAACAGTCACCAATAGCGTAAATATCATCATCAAGCGTTGTTTGTAGTGTTTGCTTAACAACGAGTTGGTTCATCCAGTTTGTTTCCAAACCTGCAATGTCTTTTAAAAAGTCTGGTGCTTTAATACCAGCAGCCCATACTTTGATGGCTGCAGAAATAGATTTACCACTTTCTGTTTTAATGGCATCTTCAGTTATTTCAACAACACGTTCATTAGTAAACAAACTCACACCAAGCTTTCCCAGTTCTTTTTCTGTCGCTGTTGATAGGTTTTCAGGCAACCCAGGTAATACACGAGGCGCAGCTTCAATAATGCTGATTTTTACGTCCGCAGGTTGCACTTCATCAAGTCCATAAGCGGTAAGAAGATGTGATACTTCATGCAATTGGGCACTTAACTCAACCCCTGTCGCACCTGCGCCAACAATAGCAATATCAAGCTGGCCTTCATCAAGAGGTTTACCTTGTGCATGAGCACGTAAATAGGCCTCTAGAAGTTGTGATTGGAATGTTTCAGCTTGTGTGGTGGTATCTAAGAACAGACAGTTTTGTTCAACACCCTTGATGCCAAAGTCATGGCTGACACTACCCACTGAAATAACTAAGTAATCATAGTCAAACTCACGGCGAGGAATAATTTCTTCGCCCTTATCATTGAAGGTTGGTGCAACACTGATTTTTTTATTTGCGCGATCTAAATCATCCATACGACCTAAGCGGAAGCGAAATCCACTACACATTGCTTGACCAAGATATTCAATTTCATCTTCGTGAGAATCAAGTGTACCGGCGGCAACTTCATGTAATAAAGGTTTCCAGATATGGGTATGAGTACTATCAACAAGGGTGACTTCAGCTTTACCTTTTTTACCGAGTTTACGACCTAATTTTGTGACGAGCTCTAAGCCTCCTGCCCCGCCTCCGACAACAACGATTTTAGGAATTGTATTTGCTGAATCAGCCATTGTTTTTTGACCCCAAATGTCTTGAAATTTATACGATGATTTTAACGTATAAATCGTAATGATAACTATCTTATTTTTACTATCTGGCTCGACTCTGGCAAAATTTATCAAATAAGCTGTTTAATAAAGGTTGATATCATGCAAGCAAGCCCCGAAAAACCGCGTTTAGCATGGGCTGTAACAGGCTCAGGACATTATCTTGAAGAATGTTTAGAGATTATCCGTGATTTGGATGATGTTGATTTGTTTTATAGTCGCGCAGGTGAAGAAGTTATTCGCATGTATGGCCATGATCCAAAATCAGTCAATGGTGATGGACGAACCTATCATGATCGTGCTGCAAGCTCACCGCCTGTTGGCTTATTTTATCGCGGTGATTACCATACATTAGTGGTCGCACCTGCAACATCAAACACTGTGGCAAAAATGGTTTTAGGTTTGTCAGATACCTTGGTGACAAATGTCTATGCACAAGCAGGAAAATGCCGAATTCCGAGTATTATTCTAGCGTGTGATACCGAGCCAGAGATGGAAACCCCTGCACCAGATCGAATTGTAAAAGTATGGCCTCGCGAAGTTGATTTAGCACATACCCATAAATTACGCTCATTTGAAGCAACCACTGTTGTTGAAAATCCAGAAACGTTATTGGCTGCTATTAAGATACGTTTGGCTGAACTTGAGTCTAATGGCTGAAAAAATACTCTTTTTAACAGGTAAGCTTGCAAAGACTAGCTTACATAAAGTGCTTAACAGCATGACTGATCTGCCCTTTGAATATAGTGTGCATCAACTAGGGCTGACTGTTGCTGCGCTGATGACGGATAAGATGATAGCCCGTCGTATGAAGCCAGAAGATGTAACAGCTTACGATCAGATCATTGTTCCTGGACGTTGTCGTGGTGATTTAGAGTCATTAAGTCAGCAGTTAGGTGTGCCAGTTATTCGCGGGCCAGAAGAGGTGAAAGATTTGCCATTATTCTTTGGTCGAGAACGAAAACAGCCTGATTTAAGTCGTTATGATGTCAATATCTTCGCTGAAATAGTCGATGCACCTGAACGTGATGTTGAAAGTATCATTGAACGTGCACGTTATTATCGTGATTGTGGTGCGAACGTCATTGATATTGGTTGTTTACCGGAAGAAAAGTTTCCTCATCTGGAAGATGCAATTGTTGCCCTGCATGAGGAAGGCTTTAAAGTCAGTGTCGATTCTTTATATGTTGACGATCTACGTCGAGCCGGCAAGGCAGGTGCTGATTACTTACTGAGCTTGACTGAAAAAACATATCATTTGGCTGAAGAAGTAGACTCAGTTCCTATCTTGGTGCCAGCAGAAATGGGATCTTTGGCATCACTAGAGCGTGCCATGGAGTTGATGGATAAAATCAATCGACCTTGGATTGCTGATCCGATCTTAGATCCGATTCATTTTGGGCTGACAGATTCGATTGTTCGTTATCATGAATTACGTCGAAAATACCCTGATGCACCAATGATGATGGGGGTGGGAAATTTAACTGAATTAACAGATGCGGATACCAGCGGTGTTAATGCACTTTTATTCGGAATTATTTCTGAACTTAATATACACAACGTGCTTGCAACAGAAGTAAGTCCTCACGCTCGAAATGCTATTGAAGAAGCAAATGTCGCGAGAAGAATGATGTTTTCTGCACGTGAAGACAGTAGTTTGCCGCGTGATATTACCAGTGACTTATTGATAACACATGATCGTCGTCCCTTCCCTGATGATGCCGAAGATATTGCAGAGCTTGCCAGTAATATAAAAGATCCAAACTATCGGATTAAAGTCGCCGAGCAAGGGATTTATATGTTTAACCGTGATGGTTTAATGCAGGATGTTGACCCTTTTGCATTTTATCCACAATTGGATTTAAAAGACGATACTGGTCACGCGTTCTATCTTGGTGCTGAGTTAGCTCGGGCACAAATTGCATGGCAATTAGGTAAGCGCTATACCCAAGATGAAGAACTTGAATGGGGTTGTGCACTGAGTAAAGAAGAGACCGATTTGAACGAACAAAAAGAAGAAGGTACAACAATGACAACAGGAAAGAAATGTGGCACAGCTTGAAAGTAAAATCCATGAAGTCATTGTGACAACCTTGTCAGAAAGTGGTCAGGCTCATTCTGCACCAATGGGAATATCAGAAGTGAATGGTTACTTCATTATCCAGCCTTTTAAACCCTCAGCAACCTATGAGAACCTAAAACGTCACCGCCAATGCACCATTAACTATACCGATGATGTCCGTGTTTTTGCTGGTTCATTAACGGGGCGACGAGAATGGAAAACCATTCCTTGCCAAAAAATTGAAGGGCAATACTTAGCACAAGCATTAGCCCATACAGAGCTAGACATTGTGTCTTTTGATGATGGTGACCCTCGTGCTTGTTTTAAGGCCAAGATTGTTGGTGACTATACGCATGCGCCCTTTCGTGGTTTTAACCGTGCTCAAAGTGCCGTTATTGATGCGGCCATCCTCGTCAGCCGTTTAACGATGTTACCAGTGAAAAAGGTTCAACAAGAAATTAACTACCTAACCATCGCGATTGAAAAAACTGCAGGGCCAAGAGAGTTAGAGGCATGGGGTTGGTTAATGGCTAAAATTAAAGATGCTGGGATCGAGCTAGATAATGACTAAATGGTTAGCAAGCGTCAAATCGCTGGAAGAGTCTCAGATTTTATTGCCTACCCTACCAGACATCTTAGATATGAAAGACCCATCTAAAGGTGCGCTAGGTGCCTTGAGTGTCGATATTGTGGCAGAGATCGTTGAGATGATAGATGGTCGATGCCAAACAAGTGCAACGATTGGTGATTTACCGATGCAAGCAGACATAATCAGTGATGGCATGATTGCTATGGCTGATAGTGGTGTTGATTATGTCAAGATAGGTATATTTCCAGATGTGAATTTAATACGCTGTATTCAAGCACTAAGAAAGACGGTTGAAGGACTTAAAAAGCCGGTCATTGCTGTGCTGTTTGCTGACAAAGAGCCTGCCCTTGAGATTATTCCACACTTGAAGACGAGTGGCTTTAAGGGGGTGATGATTGATACCGCGGCTAAAAATGGACAAGATTTACTTGATCACTGGGATAGGCCTCGACTCTCATCATTTGTTGAGATGGCACGAGAATATGACATGCTCTGTGGTTTAGCGGGTGCATTGAAAATGGAAAACATTGTTGAATTAAAACCACTTAATGCGGATTACTTAGGTTTTCGTAGCGCACTGTGTGAGCAACAGCAACGTACATCGCAGTTACAACTAAGCTTGGCAAAGCGGCTTCAAGCTAAGATTAAACAATAACACGCTGTTTTATACTGAGAATCACTTAAACTGTAGGTTTCAAGCCTAGTCATCTCCTGAAAACAGGAGGTCAGAGCAAAGCATAATATGCGATTAATGGTTAGCGCTCTTGTGCTGATACGTTCTGATTTTAGCATTATTAGGACTATCACCCTCATCCCAACCTTCTCCCTCAAGGGAGAAGGAGCTATAACTCTCTTAAGAAAAAGGTTTAGCTCTTAGCTCCCTCTCCTGCTGGAGAGGGCTGGGGTGAGGAGATAAAACTAAGGGTAGCTATCTACCACGAACTCTAGGTTTACCTTTACCCTTTGGTTTACCATCTGTTCGACTCGCTTTCTGACGTGCTTTTGGAACTGTCGCCTTTAATGGGCGCATTTTCTTCTCACGCTGAGCACGACCTACATTTTCCACTACCTTTTGCTCAAGGTTTACTTCTTCGTATAACGCTTCAAGATCACTACCTTCCAGCATCATCCAACGGCCCATTTTTAGCTGTTTAGGAATAATGATTGGTCCATAGCGAACGCGCATTAATCGACTTACTTGTACGCCTTGGCTTTCCCATAGTCTACGAACGGCTCGGTTACGACCTTCTTGAATAACAACGTGGAACCAACGGTTTGCACCATCACCACCAGCAGGTTGAATATCAGAGAATTTCGCTGGGCCATCTTCAAGCTCAACACCATCACGTAGCGTTTGCATCATTTCAGGTGGCACTTCACCTAATACTCGTACAGCATATTCTCTATCCATTTCATTGGAAGGATGCATTAAGGTATTAGCTAACTCACCATCGGTAGTCAGGATGATTAGGCCACTGGTATTAATATCTAAACGTCCAACGCTGACCCAACGACCCTCTTCAGGTGCAGGTAGTGATTGGAAAATAGTACGGCGACCCTCAGGATCTTTTCGCGTACATACTTCACCAACAGGCTTGTTATATAACAAGACTTGTTGTGGCTGTTGCCATAAACGCTTGGCTGATAACGGTTTGTTATCTAGGCGCACAGTGTCTGCACTGGTGATTTGATCACCCAAACTGGCAACATCACCATTAACGGTGACTTTGCCTTCTTTAATCATTACTTCAAGTCCACGGCGTGAACCGTAACCTGCGCGTGCTAGTACTTTTTGAATTCGTTCACTCATTTCTATTGTCTCCCGACATTGTTTAAATTTATTTATTCACCACAGAGGCACAGAGTTCACAGAAATTATATATTTCAACATAACTCTAGATTAAAAAATCCAAGCTATTCTTTTCTCTCTGTGCCCTCAGTGCCTCTGTGGTAAGATTTTCTATTTGTAGCTCAAACCCATTGCTGCCCGCACTTCTTCGAGTGTATCACGCGCCACTTCACGTGCCGCTTCATTACCATCTTCAATAATACGACGTACATCTTCTGGGTGTTTTGCTAACTCTATTGCACGTTCACGAATTGGTTTTAATTCGGCAGATATTGAATCAATCAAAGGCCCTTTACATTCTAGACAACCAATTCCAGCAGTGTTACAGCCTTCTTGTACCCATTCTTTTTGCGCATCATCTGAGTACACTTCGTGTAACTGCCAAACAGGACATTTTGCAGGATCACCAGGATCAGTCAGGCGAACACGACTAGGATCGGTTGGCATTTTCTTAATCTTTTCAGCAATTGATGCTTCAGATTCTCGTAAAGAAATTGTATTGCCATACGATTTAGACATCTTCTGTCCATCTAAGCCAGGCATTTTAGGTGAAGGTGTTAATAAAGCTTGAGGTTCTGGCAAAATCACTTTACCACCGCCTTCAAGGTAACCAAACAAGCGCTCAGTATCACCTAATGCAAGGTTTTGTTGGCTTTTTAATAATGCACGGGCGGTTTCTAATGCTTCAGCATCACCTTGCTCTGTATAGGCGCGGCGTAAGTTGGAATACAGTTTTGCATTCTTCTTACCCATTTTTTTGACGGCTTCTTCTGCTTTTTGTTCAAAGTCTTTTTCGCGACCATAAATATGATTAAAACGACGAGCTACTTCACGGGTTAATTCAACATGTACTACTTGATCTTCACCTACTGGCACTTGGCCTGCTCGGTAAATCAAAATATCAGCACTTTGTAGTAGCGGGTAGCCCAAGAAACCGTAGGTTGATAAATCTTTTTCTTTTAACTTTTCTTGTTGATCTTTATAGGTTGGGACACGTTCTAACCAAGACATTGGCGTCATCATAGAGAGCAATAAGTGTAGCTCTGCATGCTCAGGTACTTTAGATTGCAAGAATAATGACACTGCCGAAGGTTCGATACCTGCTGCAATCCAATCAATCACCATTTCCCAAACACTTTCTTCAATAATCTGACTATCTTCATAGTGTGTCGTTAATGCATGCCAGTCGGCTACAAAGAAAAAACAATCAAATTCATGTTGAAGTTTAATCCAGTTTTTTAACACGCCATGATAGTGACCGAGATGAAGCTGTCCTGTTGGACGCATTCCTGAAACGATTCGACGGGATTGTAATGCTACCGTATCCAATGTGTTCTCCTGATTGTTATCAACAACAATCGTTATTCTAAATAATTGAAAATATCTGTGCTGGTAGGCCGAATAGACTTGCCAACAGAGTAATAAATGCACCGATCAGCGGCCAAAGTACCATGCTGAGAATGCCAAAATAAAGTAAACCAACCAAAATAAAGAAACCGTAAGGTTCTATTCGTCCAACTTGCCAAGCTAATGGACCCGGCAATAAGCTGACTAAAATGCGACCACCATCTAATGGCGGTAATGGTAATAAGTTTAGCGTCATTAACATAGCATTAATCATTATTCCTGCTACCGCCATATAGATCATCGGCTCACCCATAGCAATGTCAGCAGCGTAAATACTGATGCCAATTTTCGCGATTATTGCCCAAAGTATCGCCATGACGAAGTTTGCTGCTGGGCCTGCAAGGGCAACCCATGCCATATCGGACTTAGGTTTTCGTAAGTTCTGAAAAGTAACAGGAACAGGCTTTGCCCAGCCAAAGATAAAGCCACCTGCCATTAACAACACACCGGGAATAATAATGGTGCCAAGAGGGTCGATATGTTTAATTGGGTTTAAGGTCAAACGGCCCATCATTTGGGCAGTGCGGTCACCAAACTGTAATGCTACCCAGCCATGTGCAACTTCATGAATCGTTATGGCAAAGATTACAGGGATCCCCCAAATAATAATCTTCTGAATTAAACTAAACTCATCCACCGATGAATTCCTGCCCACCCATATACGATCTTAATGCTTCAGGAATGTGTATACGGCCTTGTTCATCTTGATGGTTTTCCATAACTGCTAACAATGTACGACCAACTGCCAAGCCTGAACCATTGAGAGTGTGTACTAACTCAGGTTTATTTGTTTCAGGGTTGCGCCAGCGTGCTTGCAAACGTCGAGCTTGGAAGTCTTGGAAATTACTACACGATGAAATCTCACGATACGTCTTCTGGCTCGGTAACCATACTTCTAAATCATAAGTTTTACTTGATGAGAAACCTAAGTCGCCAATACACAACATAACCTTACGGTATGGTAATTCTAGTTTTTGTAAAATCGTCTCAGCATGTTCTGTTAATGCTTCATGTGCAGCATCTGAATCTTCTGGGCGAACAACTTGCACTAATTCCACTTTTTCAAATTGATGCTGACGGATTAAACCGCGTACATCTCGTCCATATGAGCCTGCTTCACTACGAAAACACGGCGTATGGGCAACAAACTTAATCGGTAATTGTTTAGCTGTTGAAATCGTGTCTCGCACGATATTCGTCACCGGTACTTCAGCAGTAGGAATTAGATATAGATCAGTATCTTTAATGGCAAACAAGTCTTCTGCAAACTTCGGCAACTGGCCTGTGCCACGTAATGAATCACTGTTTACCAAATAAGGCACATAAGTTTCAGTATAACCATGCTCTTCAGTATGTTGATCAAGCATAAACTGCGTTAATGCACGGTGTAGTTTAGCTAGTGGGCCTTGTAAGTTAACAAAACGAGCTTGGCTTATTTTAGCGGCTGTTTCAAAGTCCATACCTGACAGGCTTTCACCCAAATCAACATGGTCTTTAGGCTCAAAACTAAATGATTTTGGCTCACCCCAACGTGAAATTTCTACATTATCATCTTCAGACTTACCTGCCGGCACATCCTCTTGAGGAATATTAGGTAATTCCATTGCAACATCAGTTAGTTTTTGCAAAACCTCTGCTAAGCGAGTTTCAGCCGCTTTATGTTTGTCACCTAAATCAGCAATTTCAGCTAATAAAGGTGCAATATCTTCACCTGATGCTTTTGCCTTACCAATCATTTTTGAGCGGCTATTACGCTCTGTTTGTAAGCTTTGTGCATCTGATTGAGCTTGTTTGCGTTCTTGTTCTAATGATTCAAGCAAAGCAAGATCTAACTTATAGCCACGACGAGCCAATAACTCAGCCGCTTTTTCAGGTTCATTTCTTAATAATTTGGGGTCTAACATGTTAAATTCCGGTTTGTGCTGGCCAGCTGACAATATGGTCAACGTCCACTTTAGTTTGTACTTGCTCAAGAACATCTTTAATCATGTCTTTAGCGCCAAAAAACTCTATCACGACAGGCAACTCTAATGACAAATCCATTAGTGATGAAGTCTTTAGTTGTCTATCTTTTCCAAAACCTTCAATCGCTCGAAATACAGATACGCCTTGAACGCGACCATCATCATGTAACCATGTCACGAGTCGTTCAAAATGGTCTCTTCCTTCAGAAAGATATATCCGTACCATGGTTATTTCATGTGTCATAACTGTCTTCCCATTACCAATCCAAGCCACGTAGCCATCAAACACAAAGCGACACTTAAAAAGATATTAAGCGCGGCACGGCTTAATTCACCGGACTCTAATAAAGTTAAGGTTTCGATTGAGAAAGTAGAAAAGGTCGTAAATGCACCTAAAAAACCAACGATAATCACACTTCGCCATTCTGCAGATAACAGGCCTCGCTCAATGATTAGGATGAAGAAAATCCCCATCAAAAATGAGCCTAAGACATTCACCGCCAAGGTTCCATAGGGAAAGTCTCGGCCAAGCAAGCGATAAATAGTAGATGACATACCAAAACGCAACACAGCGCCTAAGGCACCACCACCAGCAATTGCTAATAACTGTTGCACTTTGTTTTCTCAATTAAATTAAAGGCATAGTTTACATTATTACGCACAATCACTTCCAACTGATTGTATTAATACTAGTGAACGAACTTACACGCAGCTTGCTCTTGATTTCTTATTTAAACCTGTGGTGCTAGTTCTGGAAAGTACCACGGTTCTGCATGCTCAGGTATTTCCCATCGCAGGGGGGATTTACTGCTAGTTTCACTTAACAGGCCGTCACTTTTTAACTGGCTAATTAAACGACGAGCACTACGTTCAGGCATTGCACATAACTCTAAGGCATGTGAACGCTCTATCTCACCTTGTATAAATGCAGTATGTAATATCAAACTTGCAACCGGTTTCAACTTATCAGCCATCCCCCTAACTCGAAAGTCATTTCGCGCTTGAACATAAGCATCAATCCGCTTACGTAAATACACCAAGTTTAATAAGCCAGACGTATAATCAACCTGATCAATCGCCGTATCCATCATATACTCACAAAAGACCAACACACCTTTTTCTGTGAGAGGCCCTCTTCCATCATAAACACCCTGCTGAACATTATCTGCACCAGCCAGCAACGTCTGATAGTGCTTTGAACTACGCGCTAAACCACGACTTAAACACCATGAACCATAGCTTTCCAAGCCAACAGCTCTTAATGCAGCATCGCTTAACAATCGCCCAACGCGACCATTACCATCAATAAAAGGATGGATCCAAGCAAAACGATGATGTGCCGACATAATCGCAATTAGTTTACGGTCGCCTTTAAACTTATTTGGATGATACACCTCACAGAACCGAGACATAAGCGATGCAATATCTTTGGCTTGGGGAGGAATATGGCGCCCGACTTTTACAGTACGTTCTCGCCATTCACCAGGAACAACCTTATCAACCACCTCACCTTGTTCATTCTTAATCAGCCATAAACTTTCAGGAATATGTTGATAAAACTGTTGATGGATTTCTTGAATAAAATCCGGTGAAAATAGTATATCCAAATCAGGGTTTTGTTCTCGCAACCACGCTTGCACAGCGATATGACCAAGAGATTCAGACTGCAAATCACGCTTAGCAGGATCATGACTATACTCACCACGATGTGCCGCTCTAATTTCGTACGGCTTCGTTGGATTACCTTCAATTAAATTTGAATAATACGAATTAATCACACGCATATAACGCTCTAACGTGGTAAGTGTAATTGGTGATAATTGCCCTGCTAAGCGAGCGGATGATGTCATTAACTCCACCGCTTTATCGGCCACGACAGAGTCATGCAAAGCCTTATCACTGGGTATGAAAGGTGTGATATTTAGTATCGATTCAGACATGTATTATCTCTATACCGTGTTATAGATTTATATTTCAGGCCGGTTATATGGCCGCACATAAATAATGGTAACACAATGATAATAGAAGTTTATTTCTATATGGTTCATCATAAAAATAGACGGTCTGGCTGGTTGGTTGTCCGGTTTAAGTTGATCAGTATATATAGTCTGAGAAAAGAATAAATTATTTAGATAAATCACACTCTGACCCTAATTTATGTTGAGGAAATGGGACGAGCAACTTCGCAAGCAGAAAAAGATAAAATAATCTCTAAATATAGTCATTTATTGCATGACAACCATAGCTATAAAAGCTTAACTTTAATATTCTCTAAAGATGGTAAGTTAAGTGTTACAGCTGATGATATGCCAGTTAAATTTAGTTAAGTTCTCAGCACGAGTCTTGTAAACATAACGCCAAATTCAGTGGCCGCTGGCAGATATAAGATGGACTCTGCAAGAACACTGAACTTTGATATAAAATGACCTTTGAAAGCAAACTGCGCTGCCAGCGGTCAACTGGAATTTTTTGTTAGCCTTTTTATTTATATAAATCAATGCTCAATACTTGGTTTAATAACCGAAAATGTTTATCTAAAGAATAAACTTTGCTACCATTCTGCTTTGCATTTTGTGCAATAATAAAATCAGGGATACCTATTCCATTTGCACCACTTTCCAAACATTTCACCTGAAACTCAATAATTTCTTTCCAGTTAATATCTAATTGAATTTTATTAATTTCGTATAACAGTGCAATTACTTTTGTTTGCTTTTTAATTTTGAGGTATGGCAGTAATTCTGCTAGTACAATCTCGTTAGTTACGATCAGGTTTTCATCTATTAACAAATCTAGTTTTTTAGAATCACCACTACCCCGAAAGTAATCAATCCAAACTGATGTATCTACTAAAACTTGCACTAATGACGGTCTCTGATTTCATCAAGATTAATATCTATATCAATTTTTCCTTTATACTTTTTAAGGTCAGAAATTTTTGATTTTCTAACCAATTCTTCTAATGCCCGAACAATTACTCCAGTTTTTGTGTTCGTGTGAGTTACTTTCATTGCTTCAATAAGCAAATTTTCTGGTAAATCAAGAGTGGTTCTCATATTTTTCTCCAAAAGTTATGCATATAAATTTACAACATTATGCATAACTTTTCAAGAGGCTAAAACCAAAGCTTTCAGATAAAATCTGCTTGCTCATTCAGGTATTCCTCAAATTTGATATTTCGCAAAAAGCACATAACGCCTTGCTCAGCGGCAATTTAAAGTGGCACGTTTTTGCGAATGCAAAAAAAGTGACGCTTTAAATTGTCCGCTGGAGCTATTTGTTAGCATTTTTTTAATATTCCTAAACTGCAATCATCATGAGTTTTATGCTTAATAATCTCATTCAAATTACTTTCTAATGCACTCTTAACTTCTTTGCTGCTTCCTACATTTAGCCAATTTATTATTTCTGCATTAACTGGTGCTAATTCTTTTGTTCTAGAATCATACAAACTTTCATCCGACCCATCAGACATAAGAATAAAGCCTGTACTATCGACTATATTTCCTTTTATTATCCTTAATCTATCAGGGTAGCTATCAGTAGTTGTAAAAAAGGTAGAATTTGAATACTCGCCATTATCTGGATGAGACAATACGGAAATTTTATTATCTTTATCCAATACTCCAATTACTCCATCGCCAATATGACCTACTATAAATTTATCATTTTTTATAACAACAAATAACAAAGTAGATGAAAGCTCTTTAATGTCTATTTCTCTATTTTTTGCTTCTTTTGCAAGTTGTTCTTCGATATTGTTTATGATTTTCTTTGAGGTATTTTTTACCTGCAACAAGTTAGAAAAATTAGATTTTAGATATGTAAGAATCTCCTTTGTTACAATCTCTGCACCAATGTCTGAAAGCTTGTAGCTACCCGCACCATCCGCAAGTGACAATCCATAGAAAACACCCGTTGAATGTTTACTAACAAGTTCAAATGTTCTATCTTGGCATGGGATGTTTTTTGTCAAATGCCCCCTGCCTGTTACATAAGCACTTGCTGATTTCCAAGTATCGCTCATAGTTCAATTTCTATTACTGGTGGTGTTGGTGGCAAGGATGGCTTATCACCTGGAACAGATTGTGAAGCAACACTTACGCTTTGGCTTAACCATTCAAAGAACTCTTTAAAGTGTTCTGCTGATTTTACTTTTAAAACTAAATTATTTTTCATTGAAGAGAATTGTTTAAGAACAGTAATGTCCGCGTTATCTCCTATAGCAACAGAAAATACAGTTAGTTTTTTCTTGCTGGATAACTCTTGGACTCGACGAACGGCAGTTGATATATTATCGGTGGGGCCACCATCACTCATAAGAACTAACCAAGGCTGATAATAATCAACACCTTTATTTGAGAACTCTCTTTTTCTTTGCTCTAGTAAATCCAGCGCTAATTCAACACCTTCTCCCATTGATGTAGCACCATCAGCCTCTAAAAGAGTTATTGTTTGCCTGTCAACACTAGAAAAATCAGATATTGTTTCAGCTTCACTATTAAATGAAACCACTGCCAATTCAACTGAATACCGAGCTATTTCATCTGTTTTTATGGCATCAAAAAAATACTGCACGCCTTTGTTTAATTCATTAATAGGTGCGCCATTCATTGAATAGCTGGAATCAAGACATAGACAAACTGGTAGCCTAGTAGTAGGGTTTTCTATCAAATCCCGCTCTCTTAGCACCATTAGATTATTGCTCATAATATTTTCTCCTAAACATTTAAAATAAAGACTTCAAGAAACTAAATAAGTCACTGCTACTTGTCTCTTGAGTGGTGGAATCAGATGATCTCGAATATGTTGTTTGATCGTATTTTTTTTGATTTGAATGATTACGATCTTTTTTATTTTTTCGACATGACTTGCATCTTTTCGGTATATCAAAACCTTTTCCTTCGAAAAAAGACTTTTCTGGATCAGTAAGAAAGTAATCTGCTCCACAAGATACGCATTTGTACTTAGACGTTTCCTCGTTAACAACATTTCCGTCTTCGTCAATTTGTTTAAACGAGGATGGAAATATTAAATCCGTTTGATGTCCTTTTTGTAGTTGATGAATATACGATTTGATATTTTTTACTGCTTCATATAACTGTATGTTTTGATCTAGTTTGAATATTTTCCAAAAAAGCTCTTTTAATTTGTAAGGTAGGTGACTCCATATATAAACCCATTGCCCATCAGGTGCATTCTTATAGTTACTATCCTCGCCAAATTTATATGGAAAGTTTTCTGGCTTCATATTTTCTCTTTCACTGCCACCGCCGCTAAATGAGTACGGAAGTTTTCCTGGCATCAGAATTTGGAATATTAATGTCATGATTGCAAAAATATCATCATCCTTTGTTCTAAGATATTCAGAATATTTTTTCCCGTGGTTTTCTATTTTTGTATAGGGAGTCATTCCAACAGAACATGGGTAGCCTTCAACTTGAAAGCTGTCGGTATCAATAAAATAGATATTAAGCTCATCTTTAATCAATATATTATTAGGATTAATGTCGCCTAATATAATATTATTTTCATGTAGTGTTTTTACGGTATCCAAAATACTTAAAGCAACAACAGCAAGATGTAATCTTGTCCAATGCGGAAATTTCTTTTTTAAGAGCGGCGGTATAAAAATAGATGTTTTTATTTCCACACCGTCTGCTTGCTTCATAAAATATCCAACGAATTCCTTATTCTTGTTGAACGCTATAAATTCAGGAAGACATACACCTTTAATATTTATTTTGTTTTTCGTTAATAATGTGATTTTTTTCTGTTTGAAGTTTGTATTTTTGTCTGACTTGTATATTTTACATACATATCCATTTTTACTTGTAAAATAAACTGAACCTTCCCCGCCAGCTCTACCTATTTGTTTTTCAAGATGATATTTATTGCCTTTTTCATCAAAGACATAATCATTAACTTCAGGAATCATACTAACAGAAGTTTTATACTCTCCGTTTTTTACGCTTTTAGGTAGGCTAAATGGTGCTGCTTTCTGGTGAAAGTTCGGCTTCGGATTGCTGTATTGTTTGTTATTATAACTAACAGCTCTTCTGCTATTATTTTTAAACTGTACGATATTTCGGTCTTTTCTGCTGAGGTAAAAAACAACGATGTCTTTTATCCTATCAACAGATCTTGCATTTTTTAAATCAAGTATATCTTGTGATAAATTGCCGGATTTTTTATAGCTATTATCATTTGTAATTAGGCACAAGTTGTATTTAATCCGCAGAGAGGAAAATAGAGAAATAATTGCATTATCTGCAAACTGTTTGTCAAATGTGCTTTCTACCACATATAGGTTATTTTCAGCAAAGTCATTAAGTATTTTTATTCCTGAGTTAATATTTTTTATTTTTCTTGAGCGGCTGTGCTTATAAACCTCATTATAAACGGACTTTGGTATGATTATTTGCTTTTGATGCAAGCATAGTAATGGGGCAATAATTTTAAAGAAAATATATTCAGAATTGTCTTGTAAAAGACTAGACGTATCAACAAATACTTTGTAGTCACTTGAAATGACTTTTTCAAAATCAATGTATTCCATTCATTTAATCTCATTTTTCTCTGTTGATGCTGACATTGTTCGATACCTGTTTTATATGCTAACTTGTTATTAACGGGAAAGGATTTTCCCTGTAATTCTTAGACATAGTCGGAACTCCTTTTCCTAGTAAGTTGATAACCAAGACCAAACAGGGAAAGAATTACTCTGAACTATAACGCT
>JAQRMU010000066.1 GCA_028598975.1 Gammaproteobacteria bacterium
ATTATGCAGATAGAAAGGTGGATGGCTTAGTTATTAGAACAGCCCATAGACCATTGATAACGGGCGAATTACAGCCAAAACAGGCATTGCAGCTATTTGCTGGACTAGGAATAACGGCCTTTTTACTTGTATTGCTACTCAATACGATGACGATTTGGATGTCATTTATTGGCTTGTTTTTGGCGGCGACATATCCCTATATGAAGCGCTATACTTATTTACCGCAAGTTTATTTAGGCGCTGCTTTTGGCTGGGCTATCCCAATGGCCTTTGCCGCTCAAACTAATACAGTACCGACGGTTGCATGGTTATTATTTCTGGCTAATATTCTGTGGGCAACAGCTTACGATACGTTTTATGCGATGGCAGATCGTGAGGATGATTTATCAGCGGGAGTGAAATCTACTGCTATTTTATTTGGTGATGATGATAAGATTATTATTGGTATATTGCAGTTAAGTTTCTTATTTGTGATGATCTTGGTTGGTGCACAATTAGAACTAGGCTTAAGTTATTATGCCGGCATTTGTTTTGCAACAGGGTTATCTGTATATCAGCATAAAATCACTGCGGATAGAGAACCGGCACAGTGTATGCATGCTTTTCTTAACAATAACTGGGTTGGTGCCGTCTTATTTTTAGGTATCGTTATTCATTATGCAATAATTTAAGACTTGAATGAGGTTGAATGTGAGCGGAAATTTACATACACGTAGGATGGGAGAAGAGTACAACACTATCTTTCGACAGTGCGTGAGCTTGAATACCGAATTGCATAAGCTAGTGCCTTTGGCCAAGCAAATGCATTTATTATCATCGAATGCAGTGAGTAGTGCCGCACGAGCGGGTAGTGAGGGTGATGCTTTTCGAGTACTGACACAAGATATTCAGCTACTTGGTGATGAAGTATCTGAATGTATTGGCGATACTCAAAAGATCATTGCACAAATAGTGAAGTTGGCTTCAAATTTAGCGAAGCTATTTACTAACTATACGATTTTTGAAGACTTACATGGCCGTTTAGAAGGCACAAATACTGTTACATCACATAAGTTTTTTGATGGTAGTCAAAAGTTTGTTGTTGATGAATTAAGAGCTAATAATCATAAATTGAGCCGTAGTTTAGGTACATTAACCAACCTTCTGGCACCTATCGCTATTTTAGTGAAAAAGGGTGAATACCTTGCTGTCTGTTCATCTGTTGAAGCAGCCAGTGCCGGAGAACATGGTGTCAGTTTTGAAGCTGTATCAAGCATGTTAAGAGAATTAGTTGGGCAACTGGGCCTACAATCAGCGCGACAACGATCACTTTTACGTGATTTGTCTGAGGCGATGGAAAAACAACAAAACAATCAGGGGAAATTACTTTATGCGCGTTGAACAACTGTATAAAAAGAATGCACATAGCTGGATGGTTATGGGCCGAGATGCCGAACGACGTGAAGAAGTCATTGATACCAACCATTATCTAATTCAAAATAATGGCCGTGGTTTATTGCTTGATCCTGGTGGTGTTGAAAACTTTTCAGTCGTTGCGGCTGAGTTTTCAAAACATTTTGAATTAGCAAATGTTGAAGCCATTTTTGCATCGCATCAAGATCCTGATGTTATCTCATCACTTCCATTATGGATCCAGGCTAATCCAGACTTAGTTGTTTATATGCCTAAAATTTGGGTAAGTTTCATTACTCACTTTGGTGTGAAGTTGGAAAATATTCGCCCGATTCCTGATGAAGGTGGTGTTATCACTTTAGGTGGACATGATCTTGAAGTAGTCCCAGCTCATTACCTGCATTCATCAGGTAATTTATCTGTCTATGACCCACAATCGAAAATCTTCTTTTCGGGTGATATCGGTGCAGCACTATTGCCGGATGATTCGACAGACTTATTTGTTACTAACTTTGATGAACATACCCAATATATGGAATATTTCCACCGTCGTTGGATGCCATCAAATACAGCAAAAATGCGTTGGATAGCGGAAGTACGTAAACGTGATGTAGAAATGTTATGTCCACAACATGGTGCGATTTTTAGAGGCGAAGATGTTGCCCGATTCTTATCATGGTTTGAGAATTTAGATCTAGGCTCTGCTTGGAGTAATGTACGCTAATAGCATTACATGCGTCATTTTTTTGCCGTAGCGGTGTTAAAAAATACTTCTCAGTGAGACACCATTAAAAATTGAATTTGTGGGACAATAAGTCCATGAGACGATTATGTAATGGATTATTATTAATTGGCCTGCTTATGCAGGCCAATTTTATTTCTGCTGATATATTTCGTTATGAAGATGAAAAAGGCAATATTAGCTTTTCTGATCAATCCTCAACAAACGCCACTCTTGTTAAACCTCCTGAAAAAACATACCGTTACAAACATCAAGTAAAACGTGTTTATGATGGTGATACGATTATTCTAAAAAATGGTGATCGTGTCCGATTACTAGGTATTAATACGCCAGAAATTGAAAGCCGTCATCGACAAGGTGAAGAAGGTGGTTTGACAGCAAAACAGTGGTTAAAAGACAAATTACAACACGGTTCAGTTTTCCTTGAATATGATGTTGAGAAGAAAGATAAATATGACCGCTCATTGGCACATTTATTTTCAATAGAAGGGGAACACCTGAATAAAGAACTTGTTCAAGCAGGCCTCGCAACACTCAGCATTATCCCACCGAATTTACGTTACCTCGACGAGCTAAAAAAGGCTGAACAATCGGCATTGAAACACGGTTTTGGTATTTGGAGTCTAGACTCATATAAGCCTATTTCAATTGATGAATTATCAATAACAAGAAAAAAATCAGGCTGGCAACGCTTTTTAGTGACAGCAACGAAAGTAAAATTAACACGTAAATATGTGCGTTTGATTTTAAGTGATAAGGTTGATATTCGGATCCCAAAGGTTAATCTGGCCTTATTTCCTGACTTAGATAGTTACTTGAATAAATCATTAGAAATTCGTGGTTGGGCCTCCCGAACGAAAGATCGCTATTCAATATTAATTCGTCACCCAAGTGCAATTATTCTTCTTTAGTTAAGTCTCGACGAAACTTATTTAGTTTCTCGTGATAATCCTCGGCCTTTCCATAGGGGATGAAGTTTCGGTAGTGAGGGTGATTATTAAGTGCTTTACGAGCATGTTTAATAGGGCAAAAATACTGTTCTGTTCGACCAATAATTTCCCGAATATAAGCAATAAGACCATTGGCATATGCACAATAAAGGCAGTGAAATTTTTCAAAGACATTGAGGTAAGCAAGGTGATGGCGATCAAAAATAAGGTAATCACTGCGTCGAACTTTTGTAATTTTGTAAATAGGAAAGCACGAATAGATAGGGTAATATTTAACGATGTATCTGGAGTAATGCTAAATGATGTTTTGGCGACAATATTTCGGAGCCGGTCGGCAATTTCGTAGGCATCTTGACTGCTGGTGTTTGCAAGCAAA
>JAQRMU010000067.1 GCA_028598975.1 Gammaproteobacteria bacterium
TCTGAATCTTACACTTTGGCTCTCATTATTATTTCTATTTTAATAGCCATTCTGTCATCTTTTACTGCGTTTGGAACGGCCGAGCGTCAATATAATTCATCACAAAGAAAGCACAAAATAGCATGGAATTTATTTGGTGCGACTTCAATGGGAATGGGGATCTGGGCCATGCATTTCATAGGAATGCTGGCACTTAGTCTTCCTGTTTCTATTTCCTACGATATTGTTACCACCATTATTTCTGTGACCCCTGCAATTGGTGCTTGTAGTATCGCTTTATGGATGATGGCGGAGCAGAAATATAATACTAAGCGATTAATTATTGCTGGAGTGCTGTTGGGTATAGGAATAGGGTTGATGCATTATGTTGGCATGGCTGCAATGAGACTGGATGCGGTGATGGTGCATAAGATGCCGATGTTTTACCTATCATTTTTTATTTCCATTATCTTGGCAATAATCGCTATTCGAGTGAGTCAGAAGGGTGTTAAATATACTCACTATCAATTTATAACAAAGAGACAAATTACCGGTTCAATTGTAATTGGGATCGCGATATCTGCAATGCACTATATCGCTATGGCTTCGGTTGATTTTTATCCCTATCAACATGCATATGACATGTCGGGCATAAGTACTAGTACATTAAGTAGCATTGTTATTGGTGTCGTATTTCTTATTCTAAGTTTTGCTATCGCGGTACCTTATTTCTTGCGCTATAAGCAAGCATTGGGGGCATTAGGTGAAAATATCACGCGCTTGAGTTTTGCATTGAGTGCTGCCAATCAAGGATGGTTTGATCTTAACCCTCAAACAGGGGAAGTATCTGTCAGTGATAGCTATGCAAGACTATTAGGCTATACACCTGAAGAATTTGAACCGAGTATTGCTGGGTGGTGTAATAGCATTCACCCTGACGATCTAGAACAGACGATAGAGGCGGGTAGAGAGAATTTACGTAATGGGGTATCAGAATATGAATATCGTCGACGAACAAAACAGGGTAGCTGGTTATGGTTGCGTTCAAGAGGTGAAGTTGTTGAGTGGGATAAGGAAAATAAGCCCACTAGGCTGATTGGTATTCAAACAGATATAACAGAAAATAAAAAACAGCAAAAAAAGTTGGAGCAAATGGCGCATTATGATGTGTTGACACAGCTACCAAACCGCACCTTATTTGCAAGTCGATTTTCTATCGCAGTTGAGCAAAGTAAAGAAAATGACTCTTTATTAGCAATTTGTTTTCTAGACTTAGATAATTTTAAGCCAGTTAATGATAATTATGGTCACGATGTGGGCGATCAACTACTAATTGATGTTGCTGAACGAATTAAATCTCATCTTAGATTGGAGGATACTGTTTCTCGTCAGGGTGGAGATGAATTTACATTACTATTGAGTAACCTCGACTCTTTTGAGCAATGTGAAGATATGCTTAGACGCATTCAAACGTCACTATCTAAGCCCTATTTGATCAATGATTATCCACATAAAATTAGTGCTTCAATAGGTGTGACCTTATACCCAAATGATGATGCTGATATTGATACATTGATTCGACATGCCGATCAAGCAATGTACCAAGCGAAAATAATTGGTAGAAACCGCTATCATTTATTTGATGTATTAGATGTTCAAAGAGCGCTAGAAAAGCAAAGTCAGTTAGCAAGAATTGAGACTGCCTTAATGAATAATGAGTTCACTTTATATTATCAACCAAAGGTGAATATGGCTACAGGGGAGGTAGTTGGTGCTGAAGCGTTGGTAAGGTGGCTCCACCCAGAGAAAGGAATGTTATTACCCGTTGCCTTTCTCCCTGTAATGGAAGGAACAGATTTAGAAATAAAATTTGGTAATTGGGTGATTAATCAAGCATTGCAACAATTAGATGAATGGCAAAGTGCAGGGCTTAAGCTTGAAGTGAGTATTAACATTTCATCCGCTCATATTCAGTCTGAATTATTTTTAGCACAGTTAGATAGTGCATTAGCTGCTTGGCCTGAAGTGGATTCAGCTAACTTACAAATAGAAATCCTTGAGAGTAGTGCGTTAAGTGATTTGGATGCCGTTAGTAATGTAATCAAAATTTGTCGTGATGTATTGGGGATCTCGGTGGCATTGGATGATTTTGGTACCAGTTATTCATCATTAACACATTTAAGAAGCTTGCCAGCAGGTATTATTAAAATTGATCAAAGTTTTGTCCGAGACATGCTAGAAGATCCAAGTGATTGTGCCATTATTGAGGGTGTTATTGCTTTAGCAAATTCATTCAATCGGAAAGTGATTGCTGAAGGAGTAGAAACAATACAACAAGGTGAAATGTTAATTTTAATGGGCTGTGAAACCGCTCAAGGTTACTGCATTGCTAAGCCGATGCCTGCTTCAGAAATATCAATGTGGTTAGGTGGCTATCAAGTAAACCAACAATGGCTTGCCATAGGAAGTAAGAAGGTATTATCTGAAAAGCAGAAACGACTAAAATTGTACGAATTGACGGTATTTAGCTGGCATAAACGTTTTCTTAATAACCTTAAGGGAGTGGTTGATGATGTTGACTATTGGCCCATTATGGAGAAAAGTAAGTGCCCATGTGGTTTGTGGATTAAGCGTGAGTTACAAGCAGGGATTTTCGATATTATATGGTTAGAACGTTTAGATGATTATCACCAACAAATGCATGACTTAGCGAATGAGCTAAAAAAATTATATTTGAATGGTAAAGTTGAACTGGTAGAAGTACACATAGAGACATTGAATAGTGTTTTTGAACAAGTTAAAACCATTTTGGCTGAACAAGCATAGGCAGACATGGCATTAGAACAAGAAATTAAATTACAAGTGAAGAGTAAGGAAAAGATCGACTTATCTACGCTTTCTTACTTGTCTGAATTAAGTCAAGAAATGACTCGTAGAGATCACTTACTTAGCACGTACTTTGATACACCAGACTTAGTGTTAAGTAAGCAGGGCTTAGGGTTACGAATGCGTCAAATTAATGAGCATTACTTACAAACAGTTAAAACATCGGGTTCAGTGAGAAATGGTCTGCATCAGCGAGAAGAGTGGGAATATGACTTAGCGGGTCCTGAGTGGGATCTTTCAACGCTAAGACTGACGCCTTTGGAAACGATAATTGATAATGCTGAAATATGGTCTCAACTTGCTCCTTTATTTGTTACCGACTTTTTGCGTGAAACGATGCAGCTCAGCCTACCAGATGGAACTCAAATAGAACTGGCTTATGATCGTGGTGAAGTGAGATCGGGACAGCTAAGAACGGACATTCATGAAATTGAATTGGAGCTAAAATCGGGAGATAGTGAACAGTTAGCTATTGTTGCTAAGGTGCTTAGCCAACAATTAAACATTGTACTGAGTGATATTAGCAAGGCGCAGATGGGCTATGAATTACTCACTAAAAATCATAATAATGGATAAAGACTCTTTTTTTACTTATCGTGCTGATAAGCCTCGACTCGTTTCAAACTTCCAAGTCCGAATAATAGTGAGCATATCATTATCTTTAAGAACATTGTCAGGGATTGCCGCATAAGGTGCCCCAAGCCGGACAATTTTAATGGCTGCAGCATCTAAGACTTTGTGGCCTGATGAGCGTGACACAATAATGCCATCAGGCGGCACACTACCATCAGGGTTGATATCAACCGACAGCATCAAGTTACCATTTATGTTTTTCTGTTTGGCTTCTTGCGGGTAATTAAAATTACCAATGCGCTCAACTTTCATTTCCCATGCTTTCATATAGGCTGCGGCGGCATATTCTTTTGTTGCTGCGGAGATTTTACGTTTTTTAGGTCGCTTACTGAGCGCCCTTGTTGCGGCATCAAACTGCTTTTCAAGCAGTGCTATTTCATCTTGAGTCGGCAGTTTTAAGTCACGAGCAGATAGTTTAGGCTTTGTTCTAGCAGTTGTTTCTGATTGTTGCTGCTTAGGCTCTTCTGCTACTTGCTGAACGATACGCTCTGCTTTTTCTTGCGTAATTATTTTGTCGGGCCTTGTCTGAGGTTTACTTTCTTCTTTTATTTTTTCAACAAGTTTTACTTCTTCAACTGCGTCTTGTGGAACTGCAATTTCAACCTCAGGTGATGGATTCGTAGTAGGGATTGGTTCAGGTATTACCTTTTCATTTGGAGATGCACTTTCTTCTTCTACTGGTAGGGATTGCTCAGGGCTGGGCTCTGGTGATTTTGTATCTGTCTCACCGCCACCTTCATTATTAGCTTGGGCAAAAAAGTCAGCTTGTTCAGGTGCTTCTTCCGTTTGTTGTTTGACTAAGGTTATTTCAAGGTTTACTAGCGGGGTATTTGTAGGGGGGGATGTCACACCAAACCCTACACCTAAGACAATACTTATATGAATAATAGCTGAAAATAGCAGTGTGAAAAGGAGCCGATCAGAAGCTGTTATTTTGCCCATAATTATGACGTACTTGAATCCTTAAGTGTTCTTATAATGGCGGGTTTTGTATTACCAATCAAGCGAACACGCTCTTTCATTTGTGGGCTGAGTTCAATTTGACCATCAGGCCGAACAAGCATCACTTTATCGATCTGCATGGCTGTGGCAATTGCTGGCCAGTCATCGCCTGCAACAAACAGAGCGGTAGCCGCTGCATCTGCAATAGATGCATTAGTATGTAATACCGTAACAGATGTCGCTTGATCAGCAGGATAACCAGTTCGAGGATCAATGATATGTGGATAACGTTTACCTTCATATTGGAAGAAACGTTCATAATCTCCAGAGGTAAAGACACTCTCATCTTCTTTTAAAGCAATGGAAGCAATCATGCCGCTTTGACGTGGATGACGGATGCCAATAATCCAAGGACGCTGTCCATGTGAGCCAATGGCACGAAGATCACCGCCAATATTGACGATGGCATTATTAATGCCGTGTTGTTTTAAGGCCTCAATAGCAGTGTCAACGGCAAACCCTTTTGCAAAGCCGCCAAAGCCAAGCTTCACCAAGGTATTGCTGCTACTCAGTTTGCCATTTGTAATGTGAATATCATCCATTGTTGGCTGATGTGTTAACCAGTTATTAATATCGGTTTCACTGGGGGGCGGATGCGATTCAAACCAATCATCTTGATGGAATCCCCATAACTCAAAGAGCTTTCCTGCGGCAGGGTTAAATAAATTTTGGCTATCATGTGCAAGTGTTTTTGCTAACGTAATAAGTTGGGCAGTATCTTCTTCAACTGCAATCGTCTTACCTTCGCTAATTGCCGCATTGATTGTTGTCAGCGTGCTAGGTTGCCATGCATGCCATGAATTGTTAACAGTTGAAAATGCCTCCTCTAAAACTGTAATCGTATTATTGGCAACCTCTTTATCCACATCATACAAACTAACGTCAATTTCAGTACCAAACGCATAGAACTTGCCTTGGTGAGTTTGTGGTTCACTCTCGCAACCAGACAATAGGAGTGCGATGCAGATAAATAATAAGTGGCTTAGTTTCATGATAATTGTTGCTCAATGCAGTCCATTAAATCGTCTGCGATAGTAAGATTAAATTGCTGATCAAGTTCACGAATACAGGTTGGACTTGTGACATTGATTTCTGTGAGGTAGTTGCCAATAACATCTAAACCAACAAAAAATAGTCCTTTTTCGCGTAACTTAGGCCCAACTTGCTGACAAATCCATCGATCGTGTTCAGTTAGAGGTCTTCCTTCGGCACGTCCACCTGCGGCAAGATTACCTCGGGTTTCACCTTTAGCAGGAATGCGAGCCAGAGCATAAGGTACGGGTTCACCATTGATCATCAAAATACGTTTGTCACCATCGACGATCTCAGGAATAAATTGCTGCGCCATTATAGAGGTTTTGCCATGATCCGTTAGGGTTTCGATAATCACGCTAAAGTTGGGATCATCTTGTTTAACTCGGAAAATAGATGCGCCGCCCATACCGTCAAGCGGTTTTAGAATAATATCACCATGCTGTTGCTGAAAACTGCGAATTAACTCGGCTTTTCGAGTGACTAAGCTTGCAGGACAGCACTGTGGGAACCATGCTGTGAATAATTTCTCATTGGCATCGCGAAGGCTTTGTGGGTTGTTAACGACTAAGACACCTGCTTGTTGGGCTTGCTCTAGCAAATAGGTGCTGTAGATATATTCCATATCAAACGGGGGATCTTTTCGCATTAAGATGACATCAAGAGCAGTAAGTGGTAAGTGAGTACTATCGCCTAATTGATACCAGTCAGAAGCATCTTCTGTTACAGACAGTAGTTTCATTTCTGCAGAAACAATGCCTTGATGTAAAAACAGATCGTGTTGTTCCATGTAATAGAGTGTCCAGCCCTTTGCTTGTGCTGCCAATAGCATGGCAAAACTACTGTCTTTTTTTATATTGATGGCTGAAATAGGATCCATCACGATGCCGATATGTCGACTCATGTTATGAACTCTTGTCGTTATTAAGTAAGAGGGAATTTTACCTGAAAAAAGGTGCAATGAGTTGCTTGCCATCTTTCTGCCACAATTGATCGTCATATCTCCCTAAGCTAGCCCGAGTATTTTCTATCTTAGTTGTTGTAATAAGACTTACATTTACTAGAAAAAGGGAATCGTCATGAAGGCATCACAGCATATCGCTAACCATTTACTCACAAGTTTGATGAATTGCATACTCTATAGCTGGGCTATTGGCTTTGTGATTAGTTTGTCTTTAGTGGGGTTAGTATTTATCTCATCAAATGCTCAGGCAGAGACTTATGATGAGTTTGGTTTAGAGCGGGTGGGATCATTATCTGAGCTGCAATCAGGCCAGTTAGTATTTAAGACAGAGAAAGGACATTATTTATCTAGCCCGAACCTTAATACGGAAGTAGATATTGAGGTGAGCGGTCTATTAGCGAGGGTTACGGTTAGTCAAACCTTTTCTAATCCTTCCTTACAGTGGCAGGAAGGAATTTATGTATTTCCCCTTCCTGAAACGGCAGCGGTTGATCATTTGCGTATGAAAGTGGGTGAGAGGTTTATTGAAGGTGATATTAAAGCTAAGAAACAGGCGAGGAAAGTATATCAACAGGCCAAAAGAGAGGGTAAACGAGCGAGTCTGATTGAGCAGCAGCGACCTAATTTATTCACTACATCAGTGGCTAATATTGCACCAAACGAGCGTATTACTGTCGTTATTGAATATCAACAAAGCGTGTCACAAGATGCGGGTGCATTTAGTTTACGATTTCCAATGGCCATAACTCCAAGATACATACCGGGAACAGCGCTAGAAAATACAGAAGAAATTAATCATTTTAGTGGCAATGGTTGGGCATTAAATACAAATCAGGTGCCCGGTGCATCACATATTACACCTCCTGTTTTAGCGGTGGAAAGCGAATTAAATCATCGCGTCAATATATCTATTATGCTGGCGGCTGGCTTTGCTTTGGAGTACGTAAAAAGTAGCTATCATGAGATTGAAGAAGTTATTGTTGATGCCAATACACGAAAAATACGTTTCATTGATAATGCCGTAGCGAATCGTGACTTTGAATTAGTTTGGCAGGCGAGTAAGCAGCAAGCAC
The DNA here is from genome assembly GCA_028598975.1 of Gammaproteobacteria bacterium. Taxonomy (GTDB): domain Bacteria; phylum Pseudomonadota; class Gammaproteobacteria; order Nitrosococcales; family Methylophagaceae. Next base: position 7,570 of record JAQRMU010000067.1, read on the forward strand.
CTCAGGCGGCACTATTTAAACAGCATAAAAATGGTGAAGACTATGCCTTATTGATGCTAACTCCGCCAAAAAAGTTGAATGTTGACAGTATTTCACGCGAACTTGTCTTTATTGTCGATACGTCAGGTTCGATGGATGGAACATCAATGAAGCAGGCAAAGTCAGCATTGCACTATGGCCTGAGCCAGCTAAGGCCACAAGACAGTTTTAATATTATTCGTTTTAGTGATGATGTTGATAGTTTATTTAGACGAGCAAAAGTTGCAAGTAGAGAAAATCTAGATACGGCTCATGATTATGTCAACTGGTTACATGCCGATGGTGGAACAGAAATGGCACCTGCATTACAAATGGCACTACAGGCCAAGCAAGCTACTGAAGGGCTTCGCCAAGTTGTCTTTTTAACCGATGGTAGTGTGGGTAATGAAGATGAATTATTTTCCATTATCGAACGCGACTTAGCGAATAGTCGTTTATTTACCGTTGGAATTGGTAGTGCACCGAATAGTCACTTTATGAACCGAGCGGCATTATTCGGTCGAGGAAGTCATAGCTACATTGGCTCTGAAGACGAGGTGAGGCAAAAAATGCAGGCTTTATTTGCCAAGTTATCTCACCCTGTTTTAACAAATATTAAGCTTGAGTTAGATGATGTCGACAGTGATGTTTTCCCAAAAACAATACCCGATCTATATTTAGGAGAGCCGTTATTACTGACATTAAAAGCAACGACACTGCCAGATGAAATTGTGATTAAGGGCGTGTACGGCAATCAGGCATGGCAGAAAAAGGTTGAACTACAAGGTGGAGGGGAATCTAAGGCAGTATCAGTATCGTGGGCGCGACGTAAAATAAGTGGGTTAATGGATGAATATCGACGAACTAATCATGACAGTATTAAATCTGAGCTAGTCGATACAGCCTTAGAGCATCACCTTGTCAGTAAATTTACATCACTGGTCGCTGTAGATAAAACACCTGTGCGTCCATTAAGCAAAGATTTAAATACGCAGACTATTGCCGTTAACCCGCCGGCTAGGCATGTAATATCAGAACTCCCACAAACAGCAACACCTGCGACATTGCAACTTATTTTAGGCTTTCTATTATTGCTTACGAGTTTATTTATGCAGTGGAGAAGGATATGAAACATGGTAGTGTTCACTATTTATCGACCCTTATGTTTATGGTTGCAATCGTGTTGTTAACGAGTGGTGGGTATATTCATGCCAAAGCACAATTAGCGCAGTGGCTTATTGCCTCTGCTTGGACTCAAGCAACGGATGATAAAGTGCAAGCAAAGCCATGGCCATGGGCCGATACATGGCCAGTAGCCAGATTGGAGGCGCCACAATATAAGGTAGATCACTATGTTTTAGCCGGAACAACGGGGGAATCATTGGCCTTTGGGCCGGGATATGTGTTTGCCTCAGCAGCGCCAACAGAGCAAGGAAATACGATTATTGCCGCACATCGAGATACGCACTTTGAATTTTTGCAAGATGTACAGCAAGGGGATGTGATTACGATTCATAATACGAAGGGCCAGCAACGAGATTATATTGTGCAAGATATGACGGTGGTTGATAAGCAGGATGTAGCTTGGTTAGAGAATGTGACCTCTTCCCATCAATTAACATTGGTTACGTGCTACCCCTTTAATGCCATCCAAGTGGGGGGCAGATTACGTTATGTCGTTCGTGCCGTATCCAGAGAGGATGTTTCAGCTTAAATATACGTTTTACATATATAAGAATAGCCCGATGTTCGCTATAATTATGAAATCTTTGATTATAGATTGTGATTTTAACGAATGAGTACACCATCAGTAGCTGTGGCTGAAACGCCAAAAACCTTTCAGGAACTAATCCTGAGACTACAACAATACTGGGCTGAGCAAGGTTGTGTCTTGCTTCAACCTTATGATATGGAAGTGGGTGCGGGTACATTCCACCCCGCTACATTCTTGCGAGCAATTGGCCCTGAACCATGGAGTTCCGCCTATGTTCAGCCATCACGTCGCCCAACCGATGGCCGTTATGGTGAAAATCCAAATCGCTTACAGCATTATTATCAATTCCAAGTGGTGTTGAAACCGGCACCAATGAATATTCAAGAATTGTATTTAGATTCGTTGAAAATGCTGGGCTTAGATACGTCTATTCATGATATTCGTTTTGTAGAAGATAACTGGGAGTCACCAACATTAGGTGCGTGGGGGCTTGGTTGGGAAATCTGGTTAAATGGTATGGAGGTGACACAGTTTACCTACTTCCAGCAAGTTGGCGGGCTAGAATGTAGTCCCGTTGCCGGTGAAATTACCTATGGTTTAGAACGTATTGCTATGTATTTGCAAGGCGTAAGCAGTGTGTATGACTTGGTGTGGTCTGAAGGCCCTAATGGCATCGTGACTTATGGTGATGTATTCCACCAAAATGAAGTGGAAATGTCTGAATACAATTTTGATCATGCGGATGTTGATAGTTTGTTTGTGAATTTTGATACCTATGAACGCGAGAGCGCTCGAATGATTGAAGCAGGCCTACCATTACCTGCCTATGAATTAGTATTAAAAGCGTCACACACCTTTAATTTATTAGATGCACGTAAAGCCATTTCGGTGACAGAGCGTCAACGTTTTATTTTACGTGTGAGAACTTTGGCTCGTGCAGTTGCACAAGCTTATTATGACCGTCGAGAATCGTTGGGCTTTCCTATGTTAGTGACAGCAAACAAGGAGGCTAAATCATGAGTGAAGTAAGTAATAAGCGTGATTTATTGATCGAGTTAGGTACAGAAGAATTACCACCTAAGGCGCTAAAAAAATTAATCAAAGCATTTGAGTCTGGAATTAAGCAGGGCTTGGAAAAAGCGGAACTGAGCTTTGATTCAATTCGTTCTTATGCCGCTCCACGTCGTATGGCCGTGGTTGTTGATGGTTTACAAGAGCGTCAAGAAGACCGCATGGTTGAACGTCGAGGTCCTGCTGTTAAGGCTGCATTTGATGATGACGGTAACCCAACAAGAGCGGTACAAGGTTTTGCGCGTTCATGTGGTGTAGAAGTTGAAGAGCTGGGCAAGCTTGAAACGGACAAAGGTGCATGGTTAGTCTTTAAAAAACAACAAACAGGTGCTGAGGCAGACAGCCTAATCCCAGAAATTTTACAGCAATCGCTCAATGACTTACCGATTCCCAAGCGTATGCGTTGGTCTGACTTGCCTGGTGAATTTGTTCGCCCAGTGCATTGGCTTGTTTTATTATTTGGTGATGAGGTCATTCCAGTGGATTTGTTGGGTGTGACTTCAGGTCGTGAAAGCCGTGGACATCGTTTCCATCACCCTGAAACAATTCGTATTCAATCAGCTCAAACCTATGCACCTCAATTAGAAACTGAAGGTCATGTGCTGGTGGATATGACTGCACGTCGTGAAGCGATTCATGGTCAAGTGCTAGAGTTAGCTACTAAGTTAGGTGGGGAAGCTGTTCTAAACGAAGGCTTATTAGATGAAGTAACGGGCTTAGTTGAATGGCCGGTGGCATTATCAGGATCCTATGACAAACGTTTCCTTGAGTTGCCCGCAGAAGCCTTGATTTCTTCTATGGAAGAGCACCAAAAGTATTTTGCGGTACGTGATAAGTCAGGTGATTTATTACCCTACTTTATCACTATTTGTAATATTGAAAGTCGTGACCCAGCCCAAGTGATTGCTGGTAATGAACGTGTCATCTTACCTAGACTAAGTGACTCTGCTTTTTTCTGGGAAACAGATAGAAAACGACCATTAGCTGATCGCCAAGAACAATTAAAAACGATTGTTTTTCAAAACAAACTGGGTACGGTATTTGATAAATCAGCACGTGTTGCTAAATTAGCAGCAGTTATTGCAACGGAGATCGGTGGTGATGCGCAATTAGCAGAGCGAGCGGCCTTATTAGCAAAATGTGATTTAGTAACCGAGATGGTTGGTGAATTCCCTGATTTACAAGGTATTATGGGCCGCTATTATGCACGATTAGATGGCGAGCATGATGATGTAGCCGAAGCGCTGGATGAGCAATACTTACCTCGCTTTGCAGGTGATAAGCTGCCACAAACAGCATCAGGTCAAGCGGTGAGTTTGGCGGAGAAATTAGATACACTCGTTGGCTTATTTGGTATCGGTCAACCGCCAACAGGGGTTAAAGACCCATTTGCATTACGACGTGCGGCATTGGGTGTGCTTCGAATTGTGATTGAGAATAACTTGGATGTTGATTTATCAGCACTGCTTGAGCAAGCACAACAAGGTTTTGACAATCAACTGACAGAAAAAGAGGTGACAGCTCAAGTTATGCAGTACTTCTTTGATCGCCTTCGTGGCTATGCTCAAGATAAAGGGTTCAAAGCGGATGTATTTGAAGCAGTGTTGGCAGTAAAATCAACACGACCTTTAGATTTTATGCAGCGCTTAACGGCTGTTGCTGAGTTCCGTCAATTAGAACAAGCTGAGGCATTAGCTGCCGGTAATAAGCGTATCGGAAATATTTTGCGTAAGAATGATGCAGAAGGTGATGCCGGTACGATTGATAATAGTTTATTAATTGAGCCTGCTGAACAAGCGTTGGCTAAAAAATTAGCAATAGTGACGAGTGCTGTTGAGCCATTGATGGCTAAAGCTGATTATGCAGGTGTATTAAATACATTGGCTGAAATGAGAGAAACTGTAGATGGTTTCTTTGATGAAGTAATGGTGATGGCAGATGACCTTACCATTCGAGCAAATCGTTTAGCATTGTTGAATCAAACGCGTGCCTTATTTTTAGGTGTCGCTGATATTTCACATCTTCAAGAGTAAAAGGGGACCCTTACCGTGTCACTGATAATTCTGGATCGAGATGGTGTTATAAACCATGATTCGGATGACTTTATTAAGTCACCTGCAGAGTGGGAGCCAATTGAAGGGAGCTTGGAGGCAATTGCTCGTTTGAATCATGCAGGATATCGAGTTGTTGTAATTACAAACCAATCAGGTATTGCTCGAGGCTTATTGGATGTTGAAACGTTAACGCAGATCCACAGTAAAATGCGGCGAATGCTGGCTCAAGTAGGCGGAAAAATTGAGTCTATTCTTTATTGTCCACATGGTCCTGATGATGATTGTGAGTGTCGCAAGCCGAAGGAAGGTGCTTATACTGAGTTGGCGAACCGTCTACGTCTTGATTTAATTAATGTGCCGGCGGTGGGCGACTCTTTACGCGATTTACTTGCAGCACAGTCTGCTGGAGCAACGCCTATTTTGGTGAAAACAGGCAAAGGGGAACGAACGTTAAGCCAAGGGATCCCTGAAGGGATTGCTGTTTATGACAACTTATCTGATGTGGTGACGTCACTATTGGAGTCAGAACTATAATGTTACTTCTTCGCTCATTATTATTTACGTGCATGCAGGTTGTTACGACGGTTCTATTTTCACTTTTGGGTGTACTGTTATGGCCGATACCCTTTAAGTGGCGTTATAAAGTAGTCAGTAAATGGGCACGATTGAACTTATGGTTATTAGAGAAAATCTGTGGCATTCGTTATCAAATAGAAGGACTAGAGCATGTTTCTGATGAACCAAGTATTATTATGTGTAAACATCAATCAGCATGGGAAACGCTCGCATTACAAGTTATTTTTCCCCAACAAGTGTGGGTGTTAAAACGAGAGTTACTCTGGATCCCCTTTTTTGGCTGGGGCTTGGCCGCTTTAAACCCTATTGCAATTGATCGTAGTGCCGGACGGAAGGCGCTTGGCCAAGTTGTAGCACAGGGTAAAGAACGGTTATTAGCAGGATCTTGGGTTGTGATCTTTCCTGAAGGTACTCGAATTCCAATAGGTCAGATAGGCCGTTTTGGTATTGGCGGAGCAAAGTTAGCAGTAGAGTCTAATGCTAATGTAATACCGGTTGCACATGATGCAGGTAAAGCTTGGCCTAAAAAAGGGTTTATTAAATACCCATCGACAATAAAGATGGTGATAGGTGAAAAAATAGCAGTGAAGGATAAATCTGCAACGGAAGTAAATAAGCAGGTATATCAATGGATGGAAGGTCAAATGACTAACCTAGAAGGTGGTCATCCTAAAATCTTTGTGAAAGAGGATAAGAATAGTGGCAAGAAATGAAGATGTTCTACGTTTATTGTTAGTTGAGGAATCTCTGACAGATGCTGAAAGTATTATTAATCTTATTCGTCGAACGGGTCATGCTGTTAGGGCATCACGGTATGACAAATTAGAAGATATCGAGACTGCTGTAACAGAGCACACTTGGGATTTGATTTTCTGTCGAGATGGATTAGAGGGGGCGACACCTCATGCGCTACTTGAACTCATTCACCGTTTAGGACGAGATATTCCTTGTATTATTTTGGTTTCAAAGCAAGAAAATAGTGATGATTATTATGACATCGGTGCTAAAGATGTTATTCGATTTGATGATACTAATCGCTTACCTTTTGTAATTGCACGAGAATTAGATAATTTATTTGTGCGTCGCTTAAGTCGACGAAATGAACGATCTTTACGTGAAAGTGAGAAACGCTCTCGATTATTATTAGAGAGCTCTCGAGATGCTGTTGCCTATGTACATGAGGGTATGCATATTTATGTTAATCATTCATATCTAACATTATTTGGCTATGATGATGCTGAAGATGTTGATGGGCTCTCCATATTAGATATGATTTCATCAGTAGATCATGGCAAGTTTAAAGTCGCTTATCGGAACTTTTCTGAAAAAATCAATGCGAAGCCTGAACTCATTACTGTTGTATGTTCTAGTGAGGATCGCGGGGAATTTGAAGCAACAATTGAGTTTAGTCACGCTGAAGTTGAAGGCGAAAACTGTACCCAACTTGTTATTCGCGAAAAAGCAAATGAGGTAATTGCTTCCGTTATTTCAGATAAAGCGTTAGCTGAGGTACGAGATTATGATTCACTGACAGGGCTTTATAATCGTATACGCTTTATGGATGAACTTGAACAGGCAGTGCGACAAGTTGATAACGGGGCGGGTCCTTCAGAGCTACTGTATCTTGTTATTGATGACTTCCAGAAAATCAAAGAACAGGTTGGTCTATCTGGTTATGACATGATGTTAAAAGGCGTTGCAGAATTATTACGTAATGCACGTGCTGATGATGAGTTTCTTGCTCGATATTCAGACCAAGTCTTTACGATCATTGTCGCCAGCGGTGATGATTCGCATGTTGATCAACGAGCTGAGGATTACCGCAAGGTTATTGATGATTACTCCTCACAGGCCAACGGAAAAATAGTTGATTTACAATGCAGTATTGGCATAAGTCGAATCACAGAAAGTCTTGCTTCATCATCAGTGGGGCTGGATCGGGCTGATAAGGCATGCTTTCAAGCACAAAAAGCGGGTGGTAATCGAATTGTTAGATATAAGCCAGCTATATCTGATAAGAGTGTTGCGGAGGATAGTGAAGAATCTCTATTTTGGACTGAGCGTCTCCAAGAGGCATTACGTTCGAAAGGCTTTGAATTGTACTATCAGCCAATTGTAAGCCTACATGGCGCTGAACAAGAGTTATATGATGTTCTGATTAGAATGAAAGAGCCTGATGGTAGTGTCATTGAAGCTGAGAAATTTATTAAGTTCATCGAAGAATCTGATTTGATGATAAATCTAGATACTTGGGTCATTTCTACAGCACTGAGTGAACTTTCTGAGCATAGAAAAGAATATCCTAAAACCCGCTTCTTTTTGAAGTTATCAAAACAAACCTTAAATAAAGCTAACTTTACGAAGTGGATTTATCAATTATTAACGGAACATAATTTGCCAGGATCAGCACTGGTTTTTGAAATTAGTGAAACTGCAGCATTAGATAATCTAGAGAATACAAAAGACGTTATTTCTAAATTAAAAGAACTGGGCTGTGAGTTTGGCCTAGAGCATTTTGGCTCAGGTTTAGACTTTTCACACAGCCTGAGTGTTTTAGATGTGAGTTATCTGAAAATTAATGGTGATTTTGTTGAAAATATGGCGAAAGATACTGAAAATCAGGCAGCGGTAAAATCTATTATTGATATGAGTAAACAAGCAGGTAAGCAAAGTATTGCAGAGTTTGTTTCTGATGCAAATAGTCTAGCTTTATTGTGGCGCTTAGGGGTTGATTATGCGATGGGCTATTATATTCAAGAGCCATCAGCAAACCTTGATTATAACTTTGAAGACGATAATTTATAAGCTAAAGCCTCACGTCGGCAAGATAACTCTGTGTTATAGAGTAAGCTGAGAGAATGGATTCCAAGAAAAAATATAAGCCTCCTTTTATGTTAAAAATGATGCGTTTTAGCATTTATATTTTGACATTCTTGGCACCGCCATTGGCTGCCCGATTAGTGAATCATCTGTGGTTCAAAACACATAGACATAATGAACCCAGACGAGAACAAAGGATTCTTGATACAGCGGTCTGGAAAGAAGTCGAGTTCAAAAATAAAGTAGTACAACTTTACTGTTGGGGCGAAAGTAACACACCAATGGTCTTACTGGTCCATGGTTGGAATGGGCGAGGAGCGCAGCTTGGGAGCTTTGTGCAAGGCTTAGTAGACCACGGCTACTGCGTTCTTTCTTTTGATGCGCCGGGTCATGGAAGATCTTCATCAAAGGATACTAACCTGCTTGAAATTAGTCAGCTTATTCAAGAACTGTCAGAACAATTTGGGCCATTTAGTGCAGGAGTTGCCCACTCCTTTGGTGGTTTGTGTCTTATGCATGCTGTTAGTGCTGGTGTAAAAATGGATAAGGCGGTGTGCATTGCATCTGCATTTAATGTTGAAAGATTAGTTCAATTCTTTGCCAAGTTAATGCAGGTCAAACCAAAGATTGTAGAACGGCAAAAAATACTACTAGAGCAACAGTTTGGTGAAGAACTCTGGGAGCAGTTTTCAATGCCAAATATGGTTAGCAAGGTTAGCACTTTGGGCTTAATTATTCATGATAATGACGATGATGCGATACCGGTTGAACGTAGTAAAATGATTGCTCAAGTATGGAATGAGAGTGAATTGGTTTTAACTACAGGTTTAGGTCACCGACGAATATTACGTGATAAAGCAGTGATTAAAAAAGCGATCGAATTTATTGCTAACTAATACTGTAATCTGAGCAATCTGTTTTATGTTGATACCTGTAGTGAACTATTTGTCTTGCGTAAGCTCATTAATCCTATAGTAAAAAGAAGTAATGCTAACCAAATTAAGGCAAAGGTAATAAGCCTTTCGGGTGGATAAGGCTCTTTAAGGACAAAGATACCGATTAGAAATTGCATTATTGGGTTGATATACATAATGAACCCAACGACGGAAAGATCGATTCGTCGTGTTGCCATAGCAAATAAGACTAATGGTAGAGCTGAAACAAAACCTACTCCAATTAAGAGAAGCGTGAGCGTGTTATCCGTTCCAAAACTCAGAGATGCTGAAGCTGAGGAAGACTGCCAGTCAATCCATAGCAATGCGAGTGGTAATAGCCACATAGTTTCAATCGTCATACCGTTAATACCATCTATTACACAATGTTTTCTTACTACGCCATATAAAGCAAAGGCAAATGCTAAAACTAGGCTAACCCAAGGCAATTGACCGATACTGATAAATTCCCAGAGAATAGCAATGGTGGCAATGATGCCAGCCCATACCTGAAGAGGGTGTAAATTATCTTTAAAGAAGATTCTTGCCAGAATTAAGCTAACAACAGGAGAAATAAAGTAACCGAGGCTTGCCTCAGTGACCTGATGTTGGCCAACGGCCCAAATATAAACAAGCCAATTAATAGCAATAAGCAAAGCAGAGACACCTAGCCAGCCTATGAGTTTTATATTTTTAAATGCAGCGAGTAATTTATTACCATAACCAAGTAATAAACCAATGGAGAGTGTGGCAACTAAAGACCAGATAATGCGTTGGGCAAGCACCTCAAAGGAAGATATGCTGTTAAGGTAACTAAAATAGAGGGGGAAGAAGCCCCAGATACTATAGGCAGTAATGGCTAATAGTAGTCCTTTCGATTGTTGCTGCATTTATGTGCCTAATGGTGAAAGCTGTTTGAATAGTTTTTGTTCAATATAAGAGTGTAACTCCTTTGCAGATTCTTTGTTTTTTACAGAAACTAATGCGGTACAGATTGGCTCACCTTTGTGGATGAGTGATAGTGGGACGGGCCTGTCATGACACTCTATTGGCCAGTCCATATTATGAGGGATAGTAAGATCATGAGTGGCATAAATATAATATAAAGAGGCGTTATCGATTGATTGCATGATTGATGGAGAAGGCAAGCTACCTTGACAGGCATTGATATGATGCTGGAATAGTATCGCTTTATTTTTTGTTAACTCTGCTGATGCACTTGGCCGTGGGTTCACTTCGAGCAGATAAAGTTTACCTTGCTCAGAGATAATAAAGTCGAGGCTATTTAGACCGAGTAGGCCAGTTTCTAAGGTTATGTCATTAATGGCTGATTCTATTTCTTTTTTATGCTGTGCTGAAATTAACCAAGGTGTTTCAATGCTACCAAGCTGGAATGGGGAGTGCTGATCCTCAGATACATTCTGTTTATTAATACTAATGAGTTGGCTATGCGTGCCATTGGCTAGAAAAAGAGCAGAGCCAGTAGATCCAAAGATCATTTTTTGGAAATAGGTGAGTGGGTTAATATTACTTTGAGCGGAATTTAAGTGCTGGATATGGTTACCACCCATACCTAAAGCAGATTTTACTAACCAATCGACACTATTTTCTGGTGTTTCAAATACGGTCTCCGGAACTGAAAGTTTATGCCGAGCTAATAGCTTGAAGAATAGCCGGGGGGTTTTAATTGCATGAACAGTATCGAATGAATTACCAAGCAGTTGAATAGTGCTGGGTAATTGATTCAATATCGAATAGAGTGACTCAATACCGCTGCCACAAATCAGCATACACTCTTCGCCTTGAGTAACCATAAGTAATAAGCTCAAGAGCTCATGTGATGATAATTCTGAAAGGGGGGGGAGTTGTTGCCAACGTTCTGCTGCAATTAATGTTTCTTGGTCGCCAAAACAATCAGCCACCCAAACACGGTAACCGGCTTGGGTGGCTGATTGGGCTAAGAAGCGCCCACTTTGTGCAAAGATCAGTACAGGTTTGTGCTGACTTTGCATCAGAGTTATTCAGTTAGACTAGTTTTTGAGCACCATCAAAGGCGTTGCGGAAGTCTAAGTAAACAGGTTTTTCTGCTTCTAGTGTTTCAGTTAATAATGCTTGCTGTAATTGGTATTTCACATTACCTACAGCCAGAGCACCAATTGCAACAGCACCTTTAGAGTTTGTTGCATGTGTTAAGGGTTCACCAAAGTCCATAATGCCAATCCCTTCAATACCTAGAGGTGGAACAGCATTAACGTCACCCGCAACTTTTAATTGTTTTGCATCTTCTAATACAGAGGTATTTAGAACTTGAATACCAGCTTTAGCAGTACAGAACACAATATCTGCATTTGAGATTAGACGTGCTTTATCTGCATCAGATGCTGCAGCTGTCGCACGTAATTCTACGCCATAACGTTCTTTAGCTTCAGCAGCAAATTCAAGTGCAGTATCAATTGAGAAGTGATCAACAATTGTTGTATCAGCACCTTGTTGTGCAGCAATAACAGCTGTTGCTAAACCAACAGGACCGGTACCACCAAAAACTACCGCACGCGTACCTGTTAAGCTTTGATCAAAGTTTTTCTTTAATTCACGTTCAACACAGGCAACTAATGCGCCTGCTGTTGTGAATGCACCACTTGGATCAGCAAAAACAGAAATTTCAAATGGTGGTACCATTGCTTTTTTTGCTTCATCAAGCATATCCATTGCTAGACCAATATCTCGACCACCGATAAACATACCTGTTTTTTTCACACCTGCTGGACCACGTGAAAAAATAGCATCTTGAGCCAAGTTGTGTACTTCATCTAGTTTAATATTTTCGTATGGAACAATGACTTCGTAGCCAGCGTCAACAGCCATATTAATATCAAATGGACTGTTGTGAACCATTGGGTTGATCATGTGAATTATTGAACGTTTAGCCATGGAAATTCCTTATCTAAATTTGGGTTTTATAATATATGGATGTAATCATAAGCTTTCTTGACTAGTAATTTCAATATTTGCACCATTTGAATTTATATGGGCAATGCTTAATGAAAGAGTAGGTAGCTTTTCTTGTTCACCATATTGTTGAAGATTCTTGACTAGTTGATTAGCGGCTTCATCGCCATCAACAAAAATACACCCTGTCGGCCCCCATGAACTCTGGGCTATGCCTGTGTGACCAAGGGTTTGAGAATGCTGTAATAATTGAGCAACTGATTCACTTGTATACCGCCCGCCTTGTGCTGGGGAAAAATGGTCACCAATTAATGCTTGTATTTCAGTAATCGCCTGACCAAATAAATCGATTTTATTTTCAACGACTGCGGGTAATAATTTCATTAAAGTTAAGTGGCAAATAGTTTGAGAATGTGATTGTGGAAAAGTAGGTAAATGTTTAAAAGCATGAGTTTCTTCACTGCCGTGAACACCTTGATTATTATTGTCCATAATCATGACGATTCGCCAAGATGAAGGAAAGTCATAATGAGCTAATAAGGGAGGGATTTGAGACGAATCACTTAAGCCCCCATCAATAATAAACCCACCTTTATCAAAGGTAGCAATACCGATTCCAGAACGAGCACCGCGACCTAAGTGATAAGCAATATCATGAGTACTTGAGGAAAGCTTATGCAATCGACAAAGGAGGGTTCCAATTGTGAGTGCAAGCTGGGTGCCTGAACCGAGACCTGCATGTGAAGGAATCAGCTCAATGAGGGATAGCTTTACACCTCGTTTGGTTGTGGGGATTTGTTGACCTAATGTTGAATAGAACTTTTCTACGATCTGTTTGATTTTGTCATGAATAGACACTGGAACAGTAAAGTCTGTTGCTGAAATAATGAGAGAGTCTGCATATTCTGCTTCGATTGTTGTACTGCATGAATCAATAGCTAGCCCAATACTGCCAAACTTTCTACCAGCTTCACCATTTAAGTCTAGAAATCCTAAATGAAGTCGAGCTGGAGCACTCACCCGAAATTTTATTGTCGGGTGAGCTATTTCCTGCTGAGTCGTTGTCACTACTTAAGATTCGATTTTGCAAGCAATATCGTAAATAGTTGTTTCATCTAAGAATTGATTATTACTTTCATATAATGCAGCAATAGCGGCACGGTGAACTTTCATTTTAAAGTTACCAATGGCAATTGCACCATAGAAACGAATACCTTCTTTCTCAGTACCATTATCCATGACTTCTAAGCCTTCTACACCCATAGGTGGAACCGCGTTTACATCCGCAATAACTTCTAAGGTTTCATTTCCAGACCATGCCAATTTTGGCAAAATACATACGCCCGCTGGTCCAGTAGCAATGGCTACATGAGCACCAACTAACAGCTCTGCAACAGCTTCATCAGTACGACTTTCACCTGGAATGACATCAACACCGTAGGCTGCTTTCATTTGATCTGTAATGATTTTAGCGCGAGATAGACTACGAGAAGTGATAACAACCTCTGCCGCTCCTTCTTTTAAGAAATAAAGCGCACTACGTTGGCCAACGGGGCCTGCACCAACGATAACGACTTTTTTACCTTTAATATCGTAATCAGTCATTACCTTACGAGCGATAGCGGCTGCCGTAGTATTAGAACCATTTGGGTCAAGCATAACGGATACGCTAACAGGGCCAAAAAAGGCTTTTTTAACCGCTTTACCAACAAGTTCACTTGCAGGAACGTTAGAGCCACCGATGAAAATAGCACTGTTTTTTAGGTTTTTACCACCACGAGTAAAGATCATGCCATGTACATGTGGTGTGACGTTATCACGCGTTACACCACCATACGTGACGATATTATCAACGCCTGAATCATAGGCAACCGCTTGGTCAAATGCACTTGGAACTGGATCTGTATCAAGGTGAAGTAACAGCTTTTTCATAAAAATATATCCTACCCTTTAGTATGTTTTACAGCTAGAGTGTGTGTTAAAAGCAGAAGTCTACCTGAATTTGTAGGCGAATGTGTAGTAAACCGTATTTATGATTGAAAGCATAGTGATACGCAAAGGTGAAAGTTCGGGTATGATGCATAAAGTCGATGCCTAAGCGAAAGGAACTATCAGCTAGGTAGAAGGTCTTTAATTGATATGAGAAAAATGGAAATTTATAGGAGTAGCTTGATGAAAAAAATCAGTATGTCAGTGTTGATCGCTGGATTTATCGCACTGCCAAACTTAAGTGCCGCTAATGACTTTACAACTGTAACTCGTGTACATTACGTTCAAGACTGTATTGCACTTAACGCAGGTAAAATGAATATATATGAAGCAACTCATAAATGTTCATGTGTTATTGATAAGTTAGCGGAAGTATTTACTCAACGCCAATTTGAAGATGCTAACGCAGGTTTCCGGTTTAGTAATTTGCCTGGTGATCGTGGTGGAGTATTTAGAGATGATGCAGATGTTAAAGATGGCATTACCTTATTTAAAGAAACACATGCGGCTGCTTATCAGAGTTGCAGAATGAGACGATAGTTAACAAATTGACATAAAAAAGGCCGCAACTGCGGCCTTTTTTATGTCTGCATTTATTTAGGATTTAAATATCTTTTGAATGAGTGAAGTTTTGACCCTCACTATCAATAACATTTGCTGTTATTGCACCAGCTTTGCTAGGTGTGAATGTAAAGCGAATACTTGGGTCTTCGCTGACTGAGATACCAGTATCTACAGAAATTAGAGGTTTATTATTATATTGAATATCGATGTTTTTTACGTAATGAGCATCAATATATAAACGTGATTTTTGGTCAAACTGTAATCCATTATAATTAGGGTGGCTAACAATAACTTGTGCTTGCACAGGTTGACCAACTGTTGGTGTGCGCATGCGGATTTGCATTTTTCCTAAGCGAGCCAATGCTGCTGCCGCATCTTTTCCTGCTGGAGCACTACAGCCACCAGATGCTTTAACAAAGCGAGACACCATATGCAATGAGCCATCATTCATCTCTGCAATAGCGCGAACAAAGGTGTATTGATCAACACGCATGCGTGTAGAAATATCAATTAAATCTAGTTCAGGTGATAAGTGGAAATTAGCTGAATATGGTTCAGGGTTATTATCAATAACAATATGGATATTTTTAATATATTTATCTGCTGTTTGTGCAACAAGAGACTTAACACTGATAGGAACAATCGCTGCATCCTCCGCACGTTTTGGCGCTTCAATTACGAGCAAATCATTCGCATTCTCTCGAATCTCTGTATCACCAAAATAAGCCACTTTTAGCGTTGGCCATAATGGTTCGGTAGGGGTTACTGCTGAGGCTGTTGAGATATTAAAAAAAGTCAGACTGACGATTAATAAGGTTAAAATGCGGTTGAACATAATTTCTCTCCATTATTTTATTTATAATTATTCCCATTCAAGCTGAACAAATGAGGCAGTAACATTACGACGATGATAATGTTCAAATAGTTCCCAACTATTTTGCTCAAGTATTCCAACTTGTTTTGATGCTTGGTCGATTGTACCTAGATCTTCAATAATAATACGAATTTCATCACGTAAAAGCGTGAAGTAATGTAACTGTTTCGCTAAGCCTTGTTGCCATTTATCACTACTAGCTTCGCCATGCCCCGGAACTAAGAAGTTGAGTTCCAGTTTTTGCATTTCAATCATTGTTTTAATCCAGCCATTGATGCTTCCATCCATTACAGGAATACGCCCCATAAAGAGAAGGTCGCCCGTCCAGAGTGTTTTCGTCTTGTTATCAAAGACGGTCAAGTCATGATCTGTATGAGAGGTTGAATAGGCAGTAAGAGTGAGTTTACGATTACCTAAGTCGAGAGTAATGGGCTCACCTAAAGAAGCCGTTTTAGTTGGAGATATAAATTCTGTTCCAGCGTAAGCCTTGCCTAAGGTCACTTTAAATGTTTTAGCAAAAAAACCTTCTCGTGCTGCAATTGCAGCGGGGAGTTTCTCATGACCAACAAATATTGGTTTATCTTCTTTAAATGCAGCGTTGCCAAAAATATGATCGGGGTGGACGTGTGTATTGATAACATAGCAGATAGGCAAATCAGTTTTAGTTCTAATCGCTTGTTTTAGCAGTGTTCCTTCAAGGTAGCTACCACCAGTATCAATCACTGCAACACAGCGGTCACCAATAATAAAACCAACATTAGCAATTGCACCTATATTGACTTCAGATGGTTCTTCATGAACACCTTGGTGATAATAAATGCCGGAGCTGACTTCACTGATTGAGTATTCATTAGATGCAGAAGTCATCGAGATAGTGAGTAGTGTGCATAGTACAAGAAGAGAAAGTGATAGTTTATTCATGTTGATATCCATACCTTATATATAGGTCACATGCTGGTACAATAACGCATATTTGAATTCAATATCTAGCGTGAGAGATTAATTTATGACCATTCGTACCCGATTTGCCCCTAGTCCAACAGGCTATTTACATGTTGGTGGTGCTCGTACAGCATTATTTTCATGGTTGTATGCTCGCAAACATGGCGGCCAATTTATTTTAAGAATTGAAGATACCGATCTTGAGCGCTCCACAGCAGAATCTGTCAATGCCATCTTGGAAGGCATGACATGGTTAGGTCTTGAATATGATGAAGGCCCTTTTTATCAGACACACCGCTTTGATCGCTATAAAGAAGTCATCGCACAGTTATTAGAGCAAGGTGATGCATATTATTGTTATTGCTCAAAAGAGGAACTAGAAGAGTTACGCGAACAACAAAGAGCGAATAAAGAGAAACCTCGCTATGATGGTCGTTGTCGTCATTTGCAAGCACCAAAGGAAGGTGTGCAACCTGTTATACGCTTTAAAAACCCAACGGGTGGTAGCGTCATTGTTAACGATGTGGTGCGTGGTAATGTTGAGTTTCAGAATAGTGAACTTGATGATTTGATTATTGCACGACCAGATGGAACACCAACTTATAACTTAACCGTTGTCGTTGATGACCTTGATATGGGCTTAACACATGTTATTCGTGGTGATGACCATTTAAATAATTCACCGAGACAAATCAATATATTTAAAGCACTGGGAGCTGAAGTTCCTATCTTCGCTCATTTACCTATGATTCTTGGTGATGATGGCGCACGCTTGTCAAAACGACATGGTGCGGTGAGTGTGATGAGTTACCGTGACGAAGGTTTTCTCCCTGAAGCATTATTAAACTATTTAGTGCGATTAGGTTGGTCGCATGGTGATCAAGAAATCTTTTCTATTGATGAAATGGTATCTCTATTTGATATCACTGATGTGAACAAGTCAGCATCAAGTTTTAATACTGATAAATTATTATGGCTTAATCAACATTATATTAAGACAAGCTCACCTGAGCACATTGCACATCACTTAAGTTGGCATATGGGAACATTAGATATAGATCCAACTCAGGGACCTAGTTTAGTTGAGGTTGTTAAATTACAGCAAGAACGGGCAAAAACACTGGTTGAAATGGCATCTAATAGTCAGTTCTTCTATAAAGAAGTGACGGAGTATGATGAAAAAGCAGCTAAGAAAAACCTAAAACAAGCAAGTGCAGAGATATTAGAAGAGATGTATCAACGCCTAGCAGGCTTAGCTGAATGGAAGGCTGAACCTATCCATGCACATATAAAGGAGTGTTCTGTAGCAAGAGAGATTGGTATGGGTAAGGTTGCACAGCCGATTCGTGTTGCGATTACGGGGAATACAATCTCCCCCCCACTCGATGTTACTCTGGAATTATTAGGATCTGAGCGCGCATTATCTGCGATCCGTGCCGCAGTCGCATGGATCAAAGATCGTGCCGAAGATTAAAGCTAAAATCATTAACCCTTTATTTTCATGGGGTTACAGCTTCGGGAAAAACTTCCCGAAAAAGATAAGGGAAAAGTCTCGAAAAAAACAGGAAAGATGCTTGACTATTAATTTCAGCAGGATTAATGTTTGCCAACGCATGAGTTCTCGAGGGAACAAATTGTGTCTTAATTATAATTAAAAGCAATAAGGGAAAACTTTATGAAGCTGAAAACATTATCAATTGCAATGCTTGCAATCGCTACATCTGGTGTAGCAATCGCAGATGAAATTGCAGTAATGCAAGAAAACGAAAATAACTGGGTGTCTGCTGCTGGTAACTACAATAACCAACGTTACAGCAAACTAGCACAAATCAACAAAGATAACGTTGCTGATTTGAAAATGGCTTGGACTTTCTCAACAGGTGTTTTACGTGGTCACGAAGGTAACTCTTTAGTTATCGACGGTACAATGTACGTACACACTGCATTTCCAAACATCGTATTCGCTTTAGATTTAAACAACGACGGCGCAATCAAATGGAAATATGAACCAAAACAAAACTACGACGAAACTGTTCCCGTTATGTGTTGTGATACTGTTAACCGTGGTTTAGCTTACGGTGACGGTAAAATCTTTTTGAACCAAGCGGATACAACCTTGGTTGCTTTAGATATGAATACCGGTAAAAAAGTATGGTCTCACAAACGTGACGATGCAAAACGTGGTGCTACAAGCACAGCAGCATCTCATGTATTTAAAGATAAAGTACTTGTAGGTGTTTCTGGTGGTGAGTTTGGTGTACGTGGTTACATTAAAGCGTATAGCTTAGATGGTAAAGAAGCATATACGGCATACAGCACAGGTCCTGATGCTGAAATGTTAGTTGATCCTAAGAAAACAATGTCGATGTTGAAACCAGTTGGCAAAGACTCTTCATTGAAAACTTGGAAAGGCGACCAATGGAAAATTGGTGGTGGTACAACATGGGGTTGGTATTCTTACGATCCTGATCTAAACATGTTCTACTACGGTAACGGTAACCCATCTACTTGGAACCCTGTACAACGTCCAGGTGACAACAAATGGTCTATGTCTTTATTCGGTCGTGATTTAGATACTGGTATGGCTAAATGGGTATACCAAATGACACCATTCGATGAGTGGGATTACGATGGTATCAACGAAACTCCACTAGCTGACCAAAAAATCAACGGTAAAATGCGTAAAACTTTAGTGCATTTCGATCGTAACGGTTTTGGTTACACAATGGACCGCGTAACTGGTGAATTATTAGTTGCTGAAAAATTTGATCCAGCTGTTAACTGGTCTAACGGTGTAAGCCTTAAGACTGGTCTTCACGATCGTGTAGCTAAGTACTCAACAGCACGTAACGGTGCAGACGTTAACACAACAGGTATTTGTCCTGCTGCGTTAGGTTCTAAAGATCAGCAGCCTGCTGCTTACTCTCCACGTACTGGTTTATACTACGTTCCAACAAACCACGTATGTATGGATTACGAACCGTTTGAAGTTGAATACGTTTCAGGTCAACCATATGTTGGTGCTACATTAAACATGTACCCAGCGCCAGGTGGTACACACTTAGGTAACTTCATCGCTTGGGATGCACGTGTTGGTAAGATCGTTTGGTCTAATCCAGAACGTTTCTCTGCATGGTCTGGTGCGTTAGCAACAGCATCT
>JAQRMU010000068.1 GCA_028598975.1 Gammaproteobacteria bacterium
TCATTAGATATCAGCTTATACGAGACAGAGTTTCTTTTATAAAACGTGTTTTGTACTCTTAGGATTACCGAAGCGGTGTCCTGATGCTTGGTGCATAAATATATTTTTCAATAATGTATTTTGATTTACGGTTTGCAAGCCTAAGCGTCTGAGCCAACGTACAGGTGTTAAATCACTACCGAATACGCGTTTGAATGCATCCATTGTCATTTGCATGGCAAGGTTGTCACCTTTTCTACGACGTTGATATTTGTTTAGCGTATGTAGGCTACCAATATCTCGCCCTTTTTCATGAGCCTCTAATACAGTCTCTGCTAAGGTTGCGGCATCGAGCAAGCCGATATTGACACCTTGTCCTGCAAGAGGATGAATTGTATGTGCTGCGTCACCAACTAGGGCAAAGCCTGTTTCAACATAGTGATCAGCATGACGGAGTTTAAGTGGGAAGCGAGCACGTTCACTGACCTCGATAAAGTCTCCCAACTTATTACCAAAGGCGTTTGAAATGGCATGATTAAAACGCTCGTCATCCAATTCACACAGTAGCTCAGCTTCTTCAGTTGAATTGGACCAGACAATAGAACATTGATGTTCATCAGCTAAAGGTAAAAAGGCTAAGGGGCCTTCAGGTAAAAATCGTTGCCATGCTGTTTTTTGATGTGAGTATTCAGTGGTAATCGTACAGACCACAGCTGTTTGTTGATAGTCCCAACCATGGCTATCAATCTCTGCCCAATCACGCAAAAGAGAACTAGCACCATCTGCACCGACAATTAAATCCGCAGTTAATTCTTGTCCATTTTCAAGCGTGAGCGTTTGTTGGGATAGTGATGTTGGCTTGACAGGGCAAAGCAGTGTTATGTTACGAAGTTGCTTACAGCGAGCAAGACAGGCCTGTTGGATGTGGCGATTTTCAACAATATAACCGAGTAGAGGTTCGCCAATATCAGCACTATCAAAATGTAAGGTGCTGGATTGAGTTTCCCATACTTCCATATCGGTAAATTGGCTGATCCGGCTTGGAATGAGCTGTTGCCAAATACCTAAATTCTTAAATAATATTTCACTTGCATGTGTGAGAGCGCTAACGCGTAAATCAGGTTTGTCAGATGCTGTGATTGATTCTGGTGAGTAAGCTTCAACAATAGCAATACTGAGTGAGGATTGTTCTGCTAAGGCTACAGCTAATGTGGCTCCCACCATGCCGCCACCAACAATAATGACATCATAATGTGTGCTCATAGTCTGATTCCTCTACTTAGCCTAGGTTGCTTTCTATTTAAGCCCATACTTTTTTGAGCTAAGACATGTTTGGCTGAGGGGAGGGCATCGATAAGGGTTAATGCTGCACCACGAAGATGGCCCAGAATAGGATTATTGTTACTAAATATAGTAACGAGACTACTGGTATCTTTTATAACATCATCTTGGTCTTTAAGTCGCCATTGTGCGTAGTCATGCAATAGTCGAGGATCACCACAGTCATTGGTGTTATCTGCAAGTACATCGGCTAAAGCGGCGACATCACGTAAGCCAAGGTTAAAGCCTTGACCAGCGATAGGGTGAAGACTGTGAGCTGCATTACCAATTAATACAATACGCTGTTGAACTGCTTGATCTGCCTGAATCAATTTTAGAGGATAGCTATTACGTTGACCGACTTGTTTGAGTTTTCCAAGTCGATAACCAAAACGATCTTGTAATTGTGCTAAGAATTCATTTTCAGGTAATTGAAGTAATGTAGATTCATCTCCTGTTTTAACCGTCCAAACAAGGCTACATCGTTTATCTGACATCGGCAGTAATGCAATAGGGCCTGAATCAGTAAAGCGTTCAAAAGCACGACCGCGATGAGCACGTTCAGGGCTGATATTGGCTGTAATTGCTGTTTGTCCATAATCATGTTCTAAGGCTCCCAAACCAAGAAGCTGGCGGATGGTTGATTGGGCACCATCTGCCGCAACAATTAATTTTGCTGAGATAGAGCGATCATCATTAAGGATAAGTTCAACATGGTCATCATGTTGCTTAAGGCTAATAACACTGGTAGGACAAATGGTGTCTAGATTATTTTGTTGGCTTAATGTGTGGTTGAGTACTTGTCCCATAGAACGAGCAGTGAGGACTTGGCCTAAAGCGGGTACATTCTCTTTTTCTGCTGAAAGACGAGTGACACCAAAGTGGCCACGATCAGAGACGTGAATATCACTAATTTCTGTACTGTGGGCGGCAAGCTGGTGCCATAGCCCCATGGACTCAAAGATGCGTTGCGAACCATAAGCAAGTGCAATACCGCGATCATCATAACTAGGTTGTTGTGTTGAGTTGGGTTCAAAAGCTTCGATAATTGCGATTTTTAATGAGGTGTTTTTTAAAGCACAGGCAAGACTAGCTCCCACCATGCCACCGCCAACCACAATAAGATCAAAGTCTATTTGTGCCATCTTTATCCTGCCTTAGCCATTAGTTCTTCAATGTCATCGACTTCTTTGGGCGCTGCATCGGTGAGTACTTCATTCCCGGTTTTGGTGACGAGCACATCATCTTCAATTCGAATACCAATAAAGTGCCATTTTTTATCAATATGTTTAGGGTCACGAATATATAAGCCCGGTTCAACAGTCAGCACCATGCCCGGTTCAAGTACGCGCCATTCGCCACCGACTTTATAATCGCCAACATCATGCACATCCATGCCAAGCCAGTGGCCAGTACGATGCATATAAAATTCACGATATTTTTCTTCTTTAATTAGTACTTCAAGCTTGCCTTTTAATAAGCCAATATCTAATAAACCTTGTGTAATAACTCGAACAGCAGCTTCATGGGGTCGGTTCCAGTGATTGCCAGGTTTAACTTCTGCAATAGCCGCTTTTTGAGCTTCTAAAACAATGTTATATACGGCTTTTTGGCATGCAGTGAATTTACCATTGACGGGAAAAGTACGGGTAATATCTGCTGCATAATAATCATATTCAGCACCGGCATCGATTAAGAGGAGATCATTGCTTTTTAATTTATGATTATTTTCGATGTAGTGAAGAATACAGCCATTTTCGCCCCCGCCGACAATAGAAGGATAAGCTGGTGAGCGACAATCATTCTTCATGAATTCATGAATGATTTCAGCTTCAACTTGATATTCCCATTTACCCACTTTAGTGAATTGCATGGCACGAATATGAGCATCTGTTGAAACCTTAGCAGCAGTGCGCATAGCTTTTATTTCTGCACCACTTTTATATAGGCGTAGTTCGTTTAGACTATGTTCTAATTCAATGATTTCAGTAGGAGAGTGCATGCCTTGACGTGAGGCATTACGCAAATGATTGAGCCAGCCTACCATCCTTTGGTCAAAGCTAGGGACATTGCCCATGGTGTAATAGACTTTTTCTTTGCCTTCTAATAAGCCAGATAATATGTCATCAAGATCAGAAATAGGATAAGAATCATCAGCGCCAAAGGTGTTAATCGCGCCTTCTTGCCCTGCACGATAACCATCCCAAATTTCTTTTGATAAATCACGTTCGCGGCAAAATAATAAATATTCACCATGTGGACGACCGGGAATAATCACAATAACAGCGTCAGGCTCATCAAAACCACTGAGATAATGAAAGCTACTGTCGCTACGATAAATATAATCAACATCACGGTTACGGTTTGCAACTGGGATGCTAGGTAATACCGCAATACTATTTGGACCCATGAGGTCAATTAAGTGTTGTCGACGCTTTGCAAATTCTTTTTTATTCATATGCTTTATTTAACTGTAAATATTAATGTTCTGTTGGGGAGTCGGGTGCTTCTAGTGGTTGAAGTTCACCGAATAATAAGAATAAGCCCATCCGGAGGTATTCAACTAACTCTTCAAAGTTACTTTCATCGTCACTGTCATCTGATTCTTCAGCACTGATCTGACTAATACCGATAACGTCGCTAATATATTCTTTGCAATCATCAGAGAGCTCTGTGTCATCTGTTAGGCCTGAAGCGCCAAGGCCAAAGATAAGTCCATTACACCATTGTGTCATGGCATAAATGCGTGATGCGATAGGTGCATCATCTTCTGGTAGCTCGAGTTGCAGATCGAAGTCGAGGCTGTTTAAGGCTTGGATGGTGTCATCAAATAATGCTGTTAGATCTAAAATTTCATCTTCATCGGGATGAAAGTCTTCAAAAATACTTTTATACCATTCTGAGCGGCTTGCTTGAGAATTTAAGCACAATAGTCCGCATAATGCGCCTTGTAGCTCAGCAGTACTTGACGGGCCATCGCCTTCTGAATTTTCAGGTGACAGAGATGGAAAATACAATTCAGACATGATGATACAACCTATATTTAAAAAATAGTTTAAGACAATTGTTGACCCAATCACATGGGCAGGCTTATAGTTAGACTTTATTTTCGCACACTAAGAACTCATATTAATGGAAAAAGATGCGATCGAACAATTAGAACTGCAAGTAGATGAACTACTTCGTGCTAGTCGCCGTATACGTGAAGAGAACATGCTGTTGAAGTCTCAACAGACAGCGTGGTTGGCTGAGCGTACGGAATTAGTAGAAAAAACCGACATGGCGCGTTCGCGAATTGAGAATATGGTTGGTCGTCTAAAAGAATTGGATGAAGAGTTATGAGTTCGCCAGTATCCGTCACTATTTTAGGCAAAGAATATCAAGTTGCCTCTCCTGATGAAGAAAAAGATGCGCTAATTGCGTCAGCTCAGTTACTTCATAACAATATGGAACAGATTCGTTCGACTGGAAAAATTGTCGGATTAGACCGTATTGCTGTTATGGCTGCGCTTAATTTAGCGCATGATTTGATTTCATTACAAAATAATGATGACGGCATGGAAGATGTTAATAAAAGTATTTTGCAGATGAAAGATAAAGTTAGCGTTTTTTTAGAAGAAGTTCGCCAGCTAGAATTGTAAAAAAAATCCCCTTTCTAAAAATTAGGCGTATGATCCTAATTAGTCCCTGCGGTGTTCGATAGTGACGTTAGTTTCTTGACCCGATAAGCATTTATGCACGGGAATTGACTTGAAACGGGAGTGCATACTCATCTTGAATGAGCAGCCCAAAGTTTCTAAGATATTCCCACTTGAACCTCAAAATGGTTCGAGGACACTGTCGCAACGGCACTGTGGGGCAATTTTTAAATACCTTCCTCCCCCCC
>JAQRMU010000069.1 GCA_028598975.1 Gammaproteobacteria bacterium
CTGAGCAAGAAGATCCGGCTCGGTAATCACCTCGCGACGGTGTAAATCTTTCAGTTCAGATTTAATATGTTCTCTCAAACGATCAAATTCTGCTAAATCACTATCAAGTTGATCAACATCGTCTTCCGTTATCGTCAGCACTTTTTCTAATTTAGCATCATCAATTGTCAGTTGTTTTAGCCTTGCATACCGCGTTCCTAAGCGAGCTAAAGATCGTTTAAGCTGGTTAATCTCGCCAACTGCCTTATCTTTTTCATCGCGGGTTTCTTTTAGTTCCACCAACTTAGATTTTGATTGTTCAAATGTAGTATTAAGCTTTTCTTCCTTCGCTTCCAACTGCTTAATTGTTTTTTCATACTGAATACTGTTATTTTTTTCTTGCTCAACATGTGCTGAATTAGGGTGCTTTTTGATACTAACAATGTCATTTTCTGATGCTTTTATTTTCTTTTTAAGACTTTCTATCTCCTTTTTCTGACTAATCGCATCTTTTTCAACAGTGATATTGTTATATCTTTTTTTATAACTAGTGAGATTAGCTTGCTCATCGGACAGTTTTGTTTGTAAGTTTTCACCAATATCAACCTTGTCTTTAAGCAGATCTTGATCAAACCACTTAATCACGTCCCCCCTATCTTCAAATAAAGAGGTGAAACTGGTTATCCCTAGTCGCTCTTGTTCTGTGATTTTTCGATGAGGGTTTGCCAATATTAGTTGCTTATTAATTGCCGTCAATATGGCGCTGCTTTGTTCAGGTAACTGTTCTAATAGTTGGAATTCTTTATTATCTAATGACTGCTGAATTCTTTCTATTTCTAACTTACTTTTGTTTATTATTTTTTCAAGAGAATTCTTTAATATAAGATTATCTTCTGTGCTTTTTAATGCGTTCAGATCGTCAGTATTTTGTTCAATATCTTGTTGTAAATCAGCTTTTATCTCATCCAAGCTATAGTTAGGATCGTGATACTGTGAACGTAACATTTTAACCTTCGCTATTACCTCATCTTGGTTTCGTCTTCGCGCTTTAGTGTCTTTTAGCGATCTTCTCTCAGCTATCAAGTCACTATTAATATCGCCTAAGTCATTTTTAATATCATGATTCTTTTGCTGTGCATTGCTATATTGTTCTGTGCTCTCTAATGCCTCTTTTTTAGCTTGTTCTTCTTGTATTGATAGCGATTGAGTCAGTGCAATATAACCCTTATCTGCCTCACTCAATTTAAGGTAGTTTTCATGGTCACGAGCCAAGTTATCAAAGCTTGCTTGCAAATCTCGAAGCTTAACAATATCACTACGTTGTTGCTTTAAATCATCATGCTTGCTCAAAAATGCATCAATATCAAAATCTAAAATATCATCGCTGGTTTTTTTACTTGATTCAATAATATTAGCTAATGCTTGGGCCATTGATTCTGCACTGGTATCCATTTCAAATAATAGTAAAATCAAGGCGCGCAGTGATTCGACATTATCATCATCTACTTTATGTAAGGGTACTAAACAATAGCGCGAGCTATCGCTATCTAATAGATCATTGGGTTCAGCATAAAGTGTACGGCGTAATTTAGCCGTATCACTCACTATTTCTGTTTTAGGTGATAGTTTTTTCAAACTATCTTTAATATTAGCAATAGAAAGTCTCGCTACCGCTTGCCCAATACCTTCATCATCCCCTGTTACGTCCCAGAAAAATTGGCGTATTTTTTCAAAAGGGAGGGGGGTGAAAAGTCGTCCATAACCCAGGTTATTTGTTCGATATAGGATCTGGCAATGTGTACCTGCCTCATTTTCACTTTCTAAAATTAAAAAACTGCGAGTACTGGGGAAATAATGCCTATAACTATCATTATTGCTGTAATAATCATTCTTTTTAGGTTCACGAAAAGCAAACTTAAGTTGGCTTTTATTAAAGTTATTTTCAGGCAACAAAAATAATCGTAATGCATTTAATAAACTGGATTTCCCAATATTGCCTTTCCCCAATAAAATTGCATGGCGATCAATGGGGATTTCGATAAAACAGAAACCTGCTGAATCTACTAATACCAAGCGTTTAATGGTTATCGTATCAATAACACTAGCCATTATCTATCTCCATTAAGAGCATTTCTTGCTCCATAAACATTCTTTGTTTTTTTATGCAGTTTGCTAAAGCTTCAAAGCCCAATTGTTGCGCTAACTTTATACATTCCATAAGCTGAGGGTGTGTTTTTGGCTTCATCTTAAAATACGGTTCATATTGACTATAATTTTGCGGCTGTAGAAAATGAACCTGTTCACCCAAATTAGCTTGAAGTGTTCGATACATTTTTAAACCCGCTAGATCATAGTCAAAGGCACATAAAATAGAGTCATATTGTTGATACCATGATTGCGCCAACCTTGATGTAACGCGCGTGCCACTGCCTAATACAATATCGGTATTTGTTAAATCAATTTGTTGATTAGTAAATATTGAAGCCAACTTTAACATTGA
The DNA here is from genome assembly GCA_028598975.1 of Gammaproteobacteria bacterium. GTDB lineage: Bacteria > Pseudomonadota > Gammaproteobacteria > Nitrosococcales > Methylophagaceae. The sequence continues at coordinate 2,480 of JAQRMU010000069.1, forward strand.
GTTTGATAAAAAAAAGTTTTCTTCATTTTCTACAATGAGTAAGTATTTTTTAGACTGAAAACATTGTAAATAACTCTCCTGCTCAAGATAAACAACATCAGGTCTACTATCACTCAAGTTTTGATGATAGACCAACAAAAATCCAGATGATACTTTTGCTCGATGTGAGTTCCCCATTGCAGCTGCTTCTATTCTATTTTCAGGTACTTTTGCTAATTTTTCTAGCTCCTGGAAGACCTCTAAAGAACAACTTACTATCCATTTTTGTGGAGATTGTAGTGAAACACTAAACAAATCACGTTTTTGTTTCTCATAAAAACTTGGAAGTAAATTAATAAAGCGAGTGAAATTTATCGGCTTTCCAGCCTTAATCTTATCTAAATATTGCTTAAGGCTCATTAATCACACGACTTTCTAAATGATTCTTTGGCACCATGCCCTTATGAAGAACAGCAAACACTAAAAGTTCATCATGAACCACATAATAAATAACATGACTGTAGTAAGGAAAGCTAAAGACCCCATCCAACACATCAGGTCTTTTTTTACCCATTTCAGGTGATTCTGATAACAGGGTGATTGTTTGCTGTAGCTTTGATAAATACAATTCAGACTGTTTCTTTCCCCATTCTATTAATGTGTACTTTCGAATTTGTATTAGATCGGACTGAGCATCCGTGGTCAGTTTATACATTGCAATTTCCTAATCGTGTTGTCCTGACACAAGCTCTTGAAAGAATGCTACTCCATCTACAGTATCGTTGTCTTGTTTGGCTTTTTTTGCCCTTTTTTGGAGAAGACTTAACTTCAATGACTCTATATCCTTATAATCTTTAATCGACATCATTACGGCAACTGGTTTGCCATTTTTATTAATTTGGATTGGCTCACGTTGAGCATTAAGTAATAAATCTCCAAATTGAGTTTTAGCTTCATTTGCAGAGAGTGCCTTCATAATTAACCACCTTTCATATCGTTCGATTTGTTCGTTTCGTACAATATTAAATCTAATAGAAACAAAACTCAACTAAGATCTTTATAACTTTCCTCCAACAAGATGTGCTTGCAGAGGTTCGTAGATAGCCAAGGCGAGTTCTTTGAACTTTTCATCTAATGGAGGCGTTGTATAAAGTTGTTGATAATACAAATCTTCTCCTTCACCACTAAGAAATTGATTGCCTTGCCACGCATTATTCATTGCTGTTTCAGGATTTGCCCTGCCACCATTTAAGCTCGCTTGTGCAAATGCATAGCTGGTATTAGGAAATAAATTGAGTGGCTGTTTCAGGCCATTCCAATACAGGTTTAATAGGTCGTTTAGTATGTCTTTCGCATCCTCTACCATTTGGAATGTGTAGTCATTATTTTCAGTAATAAGACGACTTTCACAGATCACACCTTTTGGTTTCAAACAGTTGAGCAGTAAGTGACGTATCCACACATTCAGTAAATGATTGCCTTTGGTTTTACCCATTTGATAATTAAACAAACCATCCTCTGACAGCCCTTCTAGTTGCCCAACTAATTTATAGTTATCAATGTCATAGTCAAATGCGAAAGGTGTTAAAAACTCATCTGGATAGTCAGGCAGTAATTTATCTGTGAATTCTTCAACTTTATCACTTTGATCAGCAAAAACCTTCTCGCCAACCTGCCCTTGAGGAAGCACACCTGTCGCCTTAATCACGCTGAGTGCATCATTAAGATCTTTATCTTGTAATCGGTATGTTAATAACTGCTGACGAAGTGACCATGCTTGCAAGCCATCTAGTGCAAAAGGTTCTCGTGTTTCTAATTGGTCATCATCTGTTTCTAGCCGTAAGCCTAATCGTTCTTGCAAAAGATAACGTGCTGGATGACTGAAAAATTTAAGCAGTTGATTTAGGCTGATGTTTTTCCATGACTCCTCTGGCTCTGTTAGCTCCTTTTCAAACCAGTGTGTGAGTGTGTTTATATCGCTTTTACCGGGGGGGCAGTGTGCAGTGACATAACTAAACAAACGGGCATCAGTTCGATCAAAATACCGTCGGCTAAAGGCTTGTAATGGATGTTGTATTAATACATGCTGCCAGATATCAGAGTTATCATCATCGGGGGCTTCAAAGCCTTGGCGCAATACATCACGTAAATCACTGACTAATACAGAAGGTGGGATCGGTGCATTATCACTAATGCTTGAGCCAACATAACTAATATAAAGGTGTGATTGTGCTGAGAGTAAGGATTCTAAAAATAAATATCGATCATCGTCACGACGACTACGGTCCCCTTTTCTAAAGTCAGAGGATAATAAGTCAAAACCTGCTGTTGGCTGCCTACGTGGGTAACTTTCATCATTCATTCCGATCAAACATACAACGGGAAATGGAATGCTTCGCATCGGCACCATGCCGCAAAATGTAACTCCATGCCCCATAAATCTGCTAAGGGCCTGACTGCTGTCAAAATGACCATTGAGCCATTCTTCGACAAGGTCAATTCTCATCTTATTGTCAAACTGTGCCAGTTCCGTTGTCTCTACTAATGCATCTAATGATTTTCTAATCACTAACAGTTCAGCTTCATCACTGCCCTGTTCTGCCGTGGCGACAAAGAAGTCATCCAACATGCGTAATAAATGCTGTTGCCATTGCACAGCATCAAATTCACCTTTAAGCCGTTTACGCCATTTATCCAACCTATCAACAAAGGCACACAGTTGGGCCATCGTTTCAGCACGTTCACCACTAATGCCATCAAAACCTAATTTATTATCAAATAGGCCCCAGTTTTCACCACCAGTATTTAATGGCATGGCATAACCTAATAACAAGCGATCCAAACCTGCTCGCCACGTGTTGGCTTCTACTTCTGGCAAACCTAGTCCAGCTTTATCTTCGGAAGATAAGCCCCAACGTGTTTGAGTATCTCGTAACCATGTTCGAATAAGTTCTATTTGCTCATCATAGAGTGAGAAGCGCTTTTGAATGGCTGGGCAATCTAATAAAGCCATCACGGTTTCAACATCAAAACGAGATTGAGGTAAATCTAAAAGGCTCGAAAAGGCAGAAAGTACGGGGCTTTGCCTTTGAAGTCCGGCATCAGCAATGCCATAAGGGATGGAGTGTTCTTTTGATGCGCAGGAAAATACAGCATCTATCCACGGGGTATAAAGCGCAATATCAGGTGTCATCACAACAATATCGGTTGGTGACAGTTCAGGGTGACGTTCAAACAATGCTAACAGTTGATCATGTAGCACTTCAATTTCACGCATAGCACTATGGCAAGAATGAACCATGATGGAGTCATCATCGTCTGCTACTGCTTGTTTAAAACCATCTTCATTACTATCTCTTAGTGTATAGATGTCCTGTTGCAATAGCCCCAGTAAGTGTTCATTTTCGACCGGCATAAACAGTGATTCTTCTTCCGGCTGAGTATCTTGTAGCTGGTCAAAAAACTCTTGCCCTTGTTTGCCTAGACTTGCCAATAATGGATGACCACTGACTAAATAATCAGCTTGTTCTGGTGAGTCAATTAAACGTTGTGTTTGTGTTTTTTGATCGACCAAATCACCCCAATATTCTTCACTCGGAGAGAGAAAGTACAAGGTAACATCGCAATGTCTTGCCATGAGTTTAAATAAATCTAAATACACCGGCGGTAATGCAGAAATACCAAAAATTGCCATACGTGATGGCAATTCAGCAGGACGTTGTTCAGTGGATGACAAATATTCCTGCAACTGAACCAGTAAATTCGCCCGATGCATCGGTATCTCTTCGCCATCTGTCAGTTGTTGCCACAGCATTGCCTGCCAATGTGGTTTATCTCCTCGCTCCCACGCTTGGATCCAATCAGGGCGATACATAAGGTATTGATCAAAGGTATCAGCAATACGGTGTGCCAAGCCATAGCGTTTTAATGGTTCATCCACCTGACCAAGGTATGCATCTATTGATTCAAACCCCGTCTGCTTTCGGCAGGCTGGCAAAAGTTCAAACAATCGCCATGTCATCGCATCGGTCGAAAACGAAGATTGCTTAGGAATATTAGGTAATAACTTCCTAAATAATGCCCAGATATAAGCAGATGGGTAAGGGAAATCAATATGGCTGACAACACCGTGAGATTGAGCCAAAAATAATGATAACCAACGAGTCAGTTCATTACTCTGCACAATGACCGTTTCAGCTTCTAAAGGAGGCAAAGGCTGAGATTGTTGCAACTCGGCAAGGTGTGCCGCTAACTGCACCATATTATTACTATAAACAACCTTAAACATGCCCAAAGCCTTTCTTCCTGTGAAGGGCTATCATACTTGAAGGAAGCAACAGTTACACCTTCTTTAAATAGTACCCACCCTGCATGTTATTAATTTAGTAAAAAACCATTAATTTGTCAGCATAAATGCTCTACAATTAGAGCCCCCAACTTATGTGATAACACTCATGGCGATTAGCTCAACAATTAATAAAATATCCCTCAATATTGCCAATATGGATAGTCATTATTATGAAAGCCATGATTTAACGGTTGCACAGCACCCTTCTGAAACTGATTTTCGCTTTATGATTCGTCTTATTGCATTTATGGCAAATGCCAGCGAACAACTTAGCTTTACCAAAGGCATAGCCAGTGATGATGAACCTGATCTATGGCAGAAGTCACTCACTGATGAAATTGATCTATGGATAGATTTGGGTCAACCCGATGAGAAACGAATTCGTAAAGCCTGTGGTCGTGCCAAGCAGGTCATTATTTACACCTATCATGAAGGAAAAGCTAAGGTCTGGTGGCAGCAACAAAAGGAAAAATGTCAGCGTTTTAATAATCTCAAGGTTATTCATATTAATGCTGAAGGTGTCGAGGCAATGATGAAACGCTCAATGCAACTGCAGTGCAATATCCAAGATGGAGAAGTCTACTTGAGTGACGATGATTCAAGCTTCACCGTAACAATGGAAAACCTTTAAGCTTTATTGGAACTATCCCCCTCATCCCAACCTTCTCCCTCAAGGGAGAAGGAGCAAGCTCTTAACGCCCTCTCCTGTTGGAGAGGGCTGGGGTGAGGAGAGAAATCTAAGGATTGAGACGCGTGTTGATACATTTCGTCAAAAAGACACAGGATTCACCTCGCCATTCCAGTATGTTTTTAGCTGGAACCTGCTCAAGACAATAGATTCTCGATAAAGCGTGTACTCACGCTTGATTGGCAAACACTTTATATACCCATGTTGCTTCAACCTGCATATTTTCTTATTCCGTCATCCCTGTATGCTTTTAGCTGGGATCTGCTCAATACTCTAGATTCCCGCTAAGCTTGTGCTCAGCTTGACTGGGTAAGCATGCGGGAATGACGAGTTTCTAAGTTCTTCATCTTCAAGTATCACGGGTATAATCGTTAGATATAAGTGATTATTTTGTCTTGCCAATCCCTAATAGTTTCAAAAAGAATTTTTCAAAAATAGGTTCTGATGATCCTTTTTTCATTTTATAAATAAAGTATTTTTCAAAGCCGATTTTAGCTAATCGTACCCATTTACCTTTTTTCATCCATGCAGTATTGCGAGGTGGAATTTGAGGCATTGCAACAAAAGCAGCACCCGAGTGGCCTAAGTCAGCCAAACACACTGCATTCCATGTTGCTTTCGCATGAACCTCTTTACCCTCAATAACCGCTTTAATATTCTCGACTGATGCTGTTGCCATACTCTCAATCATATAGCCTGTTTTAGGTGCGCCAACAGGTAAAGGCGTTGCTTCAACAGGTGCAATAGCAATACAGACACCTACACCATAAATATTCGGATATTTTGGGTTGCGTTGGAATTCATCTACTTTAATGAAACCACGAGGATTAACCACTTCATCTCCCATATTAGCAACACAATCGACACCTTTAAAAGCAGGTAGCATCATTGAATAATTAAAAGGAAGTTGGTGCGTTTTAATTGTCTCAGCTTGATCATTCACTTCTTCAACAATCATTTTTCCTTTAGTCACTTTTGATACTTTGGCATTTGTAATCCATTTAATATCATTGTTTCTAAATTCTGATTCTAATAAACCTTTAGAGTCTCCAACACCGCCTAAGCCGAGGTGTCCAATATACGGTTCTGAAGTAACAAATGTCATTGGTACTTGATCACGTATTTTAGCTTTACGTAATGCACGATTCATTATAAAAGCAAATTCATAAGCAGGGCCATAACATGATGCGGCTTGCACAGCTCCCACTACAATTGGGCCTGGCTTTTTAATAAATTCTTGCCATGATACATAGGCTTTTTCTGCATGATCGACAGTAGAAATTGACTCTGTATGCCCTTCAGGGCCTAGGCCTTCAATCGCACCAAAGTCCAATTTAGGTCCTGTCGCAACAATTAAGAAGTCATATTCTAATGTTGTACCATCACCTAAAAAAACATGATTTTCTTCAGCTTTAATCTCACTGACACCTGCAGATGAAAAGGTAATGCCTTTTTTCATTAAATAAGGTTCAATATCGAAGCTTATATCTTCACGTTTTCTCCAACCAACAGCCACCCATGGGTTGCTAGGCACAAAATGGAAAACGGGGGTGTTCGAAACAACTGTAATATCATGCTCTTTCCCTAGTGCTGCCCGAGCCTCATATGCAGCAGGTAAACCACCTGTGCTAGCTCCGATTACAATTATATGTGCCATCCCAACCTCTTATATTAGAAAATGATGATATTAAATTATTACACTTTAGACTAAGTAAAGCTGTGTACTGTTTTAGAATCAGAATTTTCTCGCGGACTAGTAGAAAATAGTCGCGCCACATCTACTTTATCAAACTGATAATGTTCATTACAGAACTCGCAGGCGACTTCAATTTCACCTTGTTCTTCTAATAATGATTTTGCATCACTCTCACCTAATAAACTAATTGTTTCGCCAACACGTTCACGTGAACAATTACATGAAAAACTTAAATCTGTTGCTGCCAATAGTCGACATTCTTCTTCGTGAAATAAGCGATGAAGTAACGTGCCTGCACCCAATTCTAATAACTCGGTAATTTTAACTGTTGAAGCCACATGACTGATACGAGACCAATGCTCTTCATCTTCTTCTTTATCATGATTGTCTGTGCTTGGCAGTTGTTGTAAGAACAAGCCTGAAGCAGCTTTAGAATCAGCCGCCAACCAGATACGTGTATCTAATTGTTCAGATTGCTTGAAGTAGGTTTCTAATACGCTCGCAATGGAGTCGCCTTTTAAGCTAACAACACCTTGATATGGTTGCTTAGCACCTTCCACATCAATAGTAATTGCTAAAGCACCCTCACCCGTCACTTCAGACAAGCTTGCATCATCAGCTACATCACCTTCCCACTGTGCAAATGCTCGCAAGGTATTTTCACTAGTACATTCCACCATCATTAATGTCACA